>NZ_JBTOPV010000008.1:0-120836 GCF_055284355.1 Pseudomonas sp. HP_01
GCTAAAGCCGGTCCTACAAGGGATTGCGTACGCTGCCTGATTGGCGGGATGCACGCGGTCTGTTTTTGTAGGACTGGCTTTAGCCGGGAAGAGGCCAGTGTGAGCACCATCAATTTCGCGGTGTGACGCGTGACGCTTTCCCGGCTGAAGCCGGTCCTACAAGGGATTGCGTACGCTGCCTGATTGGCGGGATGCACGCGGTCTGTTTTTGTAGGACTGGCTTTAGCCGGGAAGAGGCCAGTGTGAGCGCCATCAATTTGCGGTGTGGCGCCTGACGTCTTCCCGGCTAAAGCCGGTCCTACAAGGGATTGCGTACGCTGCCTGATTGGCGGGATGCACGCGGTCTGTTTTTGTAGGACTGGCTTTAGCCGGGAAGAGGCCAGTGTGAGCACCATCGATTTCGCGGCGTGGCGCCTGGCGCTTTCCCTGCTGAAGCCGGTCCTACAAATGGCTGCGGGCCTGGCAACGTTTAGCCAATCGCCTGTGTCACCATTGTGAATTGGACAATGCCATCCAGTGAGTGCGGTGGCTCACCCAGCACCATGCGGGGCGCGCGATCAACGCAGGGCAACCCCATCCCCTCCAGCCAGTCCACCAGCCCGCAATCAGCCAGAATGTCGAAACGGACAAACGCGCCGGGGATCAGGCCCAGCAGGTGCGTGATCATCTGTTTTGCCTGCGCCAGATCCTGCGCAACTACTGGCCCGATAAGATGCCCGCGACCAAAACGACGGAGCAGGGCGCACCCCTTCAGTTGCCCTTGCACCTCGACGCCCACCACACACTCCGCCATCGGCAGCAGATCGTTGAGCACCGCCGTGCGGTCCAGCCCGCTGCCGGCATTGGCCAGTTCGATCACCTGCGGGTACTCGGCCTCGGTCACTTCACGACACAGCGCGTCTCTCGTTGCAGCCAGAACCGGCGGCATGTGAGGCACGCCCTGATGTTGCTGAATCCGCGCGTACTCGACAAAACCCATGCTCACATACAGCGGCGCCCCCGATTCAGTGGCGTTGAGGATCGGCGTGCGCGGCGCGGCGGCATCCAGGCACAGGTTCATTAACTGACGGCCAATGCCTTTGCTCTGGTGCTGATCACTCACGATCACCAGTCCGATGGAGGAATAAGCCCCCTGATGGCAGGCAAACGCCACGCCCACCAATTGCCCTTCATGTTCAGCAACAAAGCCCTCGGACGTGCGCTGCACCATCGCCCAGTCTTCCTCGCGATGGGGCCACTTCAACTGCACGGAGAGGGCGTGGGCGGCGGGCATATCCTCCGCTTTGGCCGTGCGGTAAACGTAGGCGTCGCTCATATGAGTTTTCCTGTGCTGAGAAGGCTGGTCGCCAATTGCGGTACGAGTGATGGCTGAGTAAACCGGCGGATGTCGAAGGGACTGATAGACGTGCTGGTGCTGCCGGTGCTGATCAGTTCGGCCATCACGTCGCCGACGCCAGGGCCGAGCTGAAAGCCATGGCCGCAGAAGCCGAAAGCGTAAAATAGCCCATCGACCATGCCGCTGGGGCCCATCACCGGCAGCGAGTCCGGCGTGTAACTTTCGATGCCGCTCCAGGTGCGGATGATGTTGAGTTTTTCGGCACCGGGGACCAGCCGCTTCATCTGGCGCATCTGATTGATCAGGCTTTCAGGCTTGAAAAACGCCCGACGGTTGACCATGTCCGGCGCGCAGCGAGCGCCGCCACCGATGATGATGTTGCCGCGGGGAATCTGCCGAAAGTAGATCACCTCTTCTTTGATCTTGGTGAACACGCCGATCACCGTCGGCAAGGCGTAAGGCACGGGCTCGGTGACCGACATCTGCGGGCCATTGGGCTCCAGGGGCACGGGTTCATCGAACTGTTGAGACAGCCTGGTCGCCCACGCGCCGGCAGTGATCAACAGCTGCTCGGCGACGAACAATTGCCCGTCGGTGGTGGTGACATGGAACACGCCGCCGACCTTTTGCACGTCGGCGACTTCGGTGCGCTCTTCGATGCGTGCGCCCAGTCGCCGGGCCGCGCGGGCAAAGGCCGGGGCCGCCAAACGCGGGTTGGCGTGACCGTCGTGAGGCGCGTAAGAGCCGCCCTTGACCTCTGCGCCGAGGAAGGGAAACCGCTCGTGCAACTCGGCGCCGCGATAGATTTTCAGGTCCAGTTGCTCGGCCTCTGGCGCAGCGGCGTAGGCCTCCAGCTCGGCGATTTCATCCTCGCGATAACACACGCGCATGTGCCCGCTGGGGATGAATTCCAGGTCATCGTCGATCAACTCCGGCAGGCGTTTCCACAAACCCCACGAGCGGTTCGCCAGTTCGAGCTGACCCAGATAGCGCCCTTGGCGACGGACGTTGCCGAAGTTCACGCCGCTGGCGTACTGACCGATCTGGTCGCGTTCCAGCAGGGTCACCGAGCGGCCGCGCCGTTGCAGAAAAAACGTCGATGAGGCGCCCATGACGCCGCCGCCGATCACCAGCACATCGCTTTTTTGCGGGTTCATGAAGGTTCCTCTTGCAGGTGACGGGGTTGCAGGCCACGGGGCTGCAGATCCCGCGCGATTGCTTCTATTTCGATCAGGTAACCGTGATGCAAAACCGGGACCGGCACCACGGCGCGCGCGGGCCGATGCTCGCCCAAGTACCGCGCATAGAGTCGATCAAACGCCGGCCAGTGTTCAATGCCGACCACATAGACCGTTACTTTCAGCAAGTCGGTTGGGCTTAAACCCGCTTGCCGGAGGATCGCCATGAGGTTGTCGAGGGCAATCGAGGCCTGCACTTCGAACGGTTGATCTGCGCTGTGCTCGCCATTGGCCCGCACCGGCAATTGGCCGGACACGTAGACCACGCCGCCGTAGGCCACTGCCTGGGAATAGTGCCCGCCCGGCGCAGCCGCGTCGGCCGTGTGAATGATGTCGAGATCACCAGCCATGCAGACGACTCCAGGTGTGCACGGCGCCATCGGCGTCGAGGGCCTGATAGTCCGGAAACTGCGCGCCGGTGGCGCAGGCGTGGTTGGGCAGAATGCGCAGGCGGCGGCCGATGGGGAAGCGCGCGGATAGGTCGGTGCTGTCGGTGTTGCCCAACGTGATAATCCCGTGCTCCTGATTGGCGCCGGTGACCAACGCCCCTTCGATCCACTCGCCCGTTTCAGTGCACACCTGGCCGTAACCGAAATCGTGGCGCTGACGCTGGGTGCCGCGATCACGACTCATGGCCATCCAGCCGGCGTCGGTGATGATCCAGCCTTTGTCCTGCTGATGGCCGATCACCGTGGTCAGCACGCTCAGCGCCAACTCGTCGGCCTGGCAGACGCCGATGTTGTGCATGACCAGATCGAAGAACACATAAACGCCGGCGCGCACTTCGGTCACGCCGTCCAGATTCAGGGCTGAGAGGGCGGTGGGCGTGGAACCGATGCTGACCTCCGGGCAGTCCATCCCGGCGTCGCGGATGCGTTGAGCGGCCTGAACGCAGAGGGCGCGCTCCTGTTCAGCGAGGGCTTGCAGGGCTTCGGGGTTGTCGAGTTCGTAGCTGGAACCGGCGTGGGTCATCACGCCGCACAGTTGCACGCCGCCTTCGCTCAGTATGCGCGCGACGTCGATCAGCGCCGGGTCCTCAGCGGCGAGGCCCGAGCGATGGCCGTCGCAGTCAACCTCAATCCAGACGGGGAGTCGTTCATCGTGCTCCTTCGCGAAGGCGACGATGGCATAGGCGCCCTGAACGCTGTCGGTCAGCACGCTCAGGTTGCAGCCAGCGCGCCGCAACGCTAGTGCCTGAACCAATTTGCCGGGGGCGATGGCGACCCCATACAACACGTCGTTGATGCCCTGGTTAAAACAGTGTTCGGCTTCTTTCAGCGTGGACACCGTCACGCCCCTCGCACCGGCCGCGATCTGCGCCTGAATCACCGGCAGGCATTTGCTGGTCTTGACGTGGGGACGCAAACGCACGCCGAGGCTGTCCATGCGTTGCTGCATGCGCTGGATATTGCGCTGCATGCGCGGGACGTCCACCAGCGCGGCGGGCGTGTCGAGAGAGGCAATCGGCATAGACATGATGGAACTCGGGTGGCGAGGGACAGGCTGCACTCTACTCAGCTGTCGTTAAGGTGTGGTTCAATCCAGCCTCATCAATCATTAAGTAAAATTGAATGATTTCCATCGAAGACCTGCGCCTGGCGGTCGCCCTGAGCCGTGCCGAGTCCCTGAGTGCGGCGGCCAGAGCGCTCAATGTCTCGCCGCCAGCGCTGTCCATGCGCCTGCGAAAACTGGAGACGCTGCTGGGCCTGACCCTGGCCAACCGCGACGCGCGCCGCCTGAGCCTGACCGCCGATGGCGAACGCTTCTCCCGGGAAAGCGCGCTGTTGCTGGAACAGCTCGAAGCGCTACCGGAATCCTTCCGGCAGAAGGACGAAAGGCTGGTGGGCACCTTGCGGCTGGCGGCGCCGTTCGGTTTCGGACGACAGCGACTGGCGCCGCTGCTGGCGCGTTTCATCCGGTTGCATCCTCAGCTGTGCCTGCACCTGGACCTGCGCGAAACCCCCTGGCCGGATCGGCACGACAGCGATGCGGTGATCCACATCGGCCACCTCAACGACAGCCTGTGGACCGCGCGGCAGCTCTCGCCCAACGAACGCTGGCTCTGCGCAAGCCCGGCCTATCTGCAGGAACACGGCGAGCCGACGTCGCCAGACCAACTCAGCGCCCACCGCTGCATCTGCATCCGCGAGAACGACGAAGACGTCACTCTTTGGCACCTGCGCAAAGGCCCCGCCCGAAAAACCCTGCGCGTCGAACCGGCCCTGCTCACCAACGACGGCAGCGTCGCCCGCCGCTGGGCCGAACAAGGGCTGGGCCTGGTCCTGCGCTCGCAATGGGACGTCAGCGACGCCATCGCCAGCGGCAACCTCGTGCGCGTCCTCGCCGACTGGAACTTCGACAGCGCCCCCGTCAACCTCCTCGTGCCCTCCCGCAAACTACGGAGTCCGAGGGTGCAGGCGCTGGTGGCGTTTCTGGAAGATGCGCTGAAGGTGTGAATAGTTGCACCGGCATCACGCCGATGATCGTTCCCACGCTCCGCGTGGTGATGCAGCTTGGGACGCTCCGCGTCCTTGACTGCTCTTCCCGGCTGAAGCCGGTCCCACAAAAAAGCACCGCGTGGAGCCAGTGAGACCGGTGACGCGGAGCGTCATGGGATGCATTCCCACGCAGAGCGTGGGAACGATCAAGATCAAAGGCTTCCCGGCTAAAGCCGGTCCCACTAAGCGTAAGCGCGCTTTTGATCTTCATACGCAAAAAGCCCAGACACCGCCAATCGCGACTTGGGTGCAGGCCGAACGCAGACGACGCGCAGTGGGCCGAGCCGCATGGATGCGGCGAGAGCGCCGTCAGGACATGGATGTCCGTTCGGCGCGGGCCCACGGAGCGTCGTCGGAGTGAGGGAATTCCGACGAAGGAGGAACCCAACCAGGAGCAAGCACCCTTGGTTACTTGGGGTGCTTTTCCAAGTAACTCGCCGAAGGCGAAACAGTCTGCCCTTAGGCAGACGCTTTTGATCTTGCAGCTGACGCGTTGAGAACGCCGAACTCACTTCACCGCGTAAACCTTGCGGACGTAAACCGTACTCGTCCACGCACAAAACGCCCCCTTCACCACAAACACCGTATCCCCCGGATTAACCGTCACCTCACCGCCCTCATCATCGGCCAGCGTCACGCTCCCCTCCAACAGATGCATCAACTCATGCAACCGATGCGCACGACCATGGCGCTGATAAGGCGTCGAATCCCAAATCCCCACCTTCAGCTCCGTCAGCTCATCCTCGAACAGACTCAACGCCCGGCATTGCGGCGCAGGCCCGATCAAAATCGGCGGCTCCAGCGTCGCCGACGGATTGAGCCAAAGATTCGCCGGCAACAGCGTCAACCCGGGACGCGCAGGCGCGTTCTCCACATCCACCGCACAAAACGCCCATTCACTGCCACTGCTGGCATGCACCGCCACCCGACTGCCACGGCCAATCACCGCACTGCCGCCGACGCCCAACTCCAGCGTCTGCTCCGCACTGCTCAACACCACATGGCCGGCATGCACCACCAGCGTCTCGCTGTAGGGGAAGTCCTCAATCAACACGTCGCCGGTGAACCGCACCAGTCCGGCCGACACCCCGTCATCGCCGCGCCACGCCACCTGTCGCGCCTCGGCAAAAGGATCGAGCGCGCTCAAAGGCGCAGAGCTGAAAGACGTAGAAACGCCGCTGCCATCAGCGCGCGCCAACAGCAAAATACCGGGAGATGACATGGTGAATGCTCCGTAAGAAAAGTCAGCCGATCGCCTGGGTGATCAGCGCAAAAGGGTGCACGCCCTGGCTGGCCTCGGGCGCAGTGCCCCTCGCCATCTGCACCACGGTGTCGACGTTCTTCAGGCCCGCCGCTTCCAGCCAGTCGCTCAGACCGCAGGTCACAGGAATGTCGATGCGCACAAATGTGTCCGGCACCTGCGCCAGCAAGACGGCGATCAGGTGTTGAGCCTGATGGATGTCTTCTGCCACCACCGGCCCGATGCAGCGCCCGCGGCCAAACGGCCGCAGCAGGGCGAAACCGCGCAGCTGACCGTCACGCTCTATGCCCACGGCGTGCTCCACTTGCAGGTCGCGCAGCACATCGCGACGGTCCAGGCCGCTCGCGGCTTTGGCGAGGGCAAGGAGGGCGGCGTGGTCGTCGGCAGTGAGCGCGCGGCAGGTTTCGCCGTCAGCCAACGCCACCAGCGCCGGCACGATGGCCTGGCCCTGATGCTGCTGCACCCGACCAAACTCAACAAAACCCTGGCTGGCATACAACGGCTTGCCCGCGACGGTGGCGTTGAGAACCGGCGTGCGCGGCTCGCAGGCGGCGAGGGCCGTCTCCATCAAGCGGCGGCCAATGCCCTGGCCCTGGTAATCGTTGCTGACGATCACCAGGCCGATGGTCGCGAAATCACCTTGAGGGCAGACAAACGCGCTACCGATCAGGCGGCTGCCGTCGATGACCACGAAGCCGTCGCTGACCCGATGCAACATCGCCCAGTCGTCCAGGCGGTGGGGCCATTTCAGTTGCACCGACAGGTCATGGGCGGCGGTCAGGTCGGCGACGGTCATTCGGCGGTAGGTATAAGAAGGGTGCGGCAGGGCGGACATGGCGAGGCTCCGTTATGCAGTATTCAAGTAGCACTGGCGCCCTGTATCCCACCTGATTAAAGGGCTGACAAGAGGGCGCGGGATATTCGGCAGATTCGTCGCACGGCGGGGGACGCGACCCTACTTCGTACTTAAATCCGGGGTGAGGGCGGCAGCAAATGCCAGGGACCTATTTTATCGTTTCAGCCCGATGATCGTCCCCGCGCTCTGCGTGGGAACGATCAACATTATCTGCCGCCGCAACCCCCATTCTTAAGCCCTTCCACACCGCAATCCCCGGAAAAGCCCCCTAAAAGCGCACAAACACTGGCCCTGCCCAAGGCTGGCGCGCACCGCAAACTCTGCTGAGGCCAGCCACCAAAACGGTGGTTTGTATTGAGCACGGGTCGTTTTAGACGGCATATGCTGATTTCACAGTGATGTAATGAACCTGTGCTGCAACGAGGCCGACGCGCCGCCAGGGCAGCGAACGCTTGCCACACTCAACTGACTTCAGGACCGCACTCAATGAGCTTTCTTCGTCCCAAATTCATTACGTTCGACTGCTACGGCACGCTCACCAATTTCCATATGGGCACCATGACCCGCGAGCTCTTCGCCGACCGCGTCAAGCCTGAACAGATGGACCAGTTCGTCAAAGACTTTTCGGCCTACCGTCTCGATCAGGTCATGGGCGACTGGCAGCCGTACGACGTCATACTCAAGACCGCCCTGGCCCGAACCTGCAAACGCTGGGGCGTCGAGTACCGCGATGAAGGCCAGCTGTATTACGACGCGGTGCCGACCTGGGGCCCCCATGCGGACGTGCCGGCGGGTCTGTCGAAGATCGCCGACAAGATTCCCCTGGTGATCTTCTCCAACGCCAGCGACAGCCAGATCATGTCCAACGTCGACAAGCTCGGCGCGCCGTTTCACAAGGTCTTCACCGCCGAACAGGCCCAGGCTTATAAGCCACGCCTGGCAGCTTTTGAGTTCATGCTCGACAACCTCGGCTGCGGCCCGGAAGACATCTTGCATGTGTCTTCGAGCTTCCGTTACGACCTGATGTCGGCCCACGACATGAAGATCAAGCACAAGGCCTTCGTGGCCCGTGGTCATGAAGTGCCGGCGAATGCGTACTTCGAGTACCAGCAGATCACCGACATCGGTGGGTTGCCGGCGCTGGTGGGCCTGTAACTCAAACGCCGGCTCCACGCCGTTTCAGCGCCGCCGTTTTAGCAATAAGGGGTTAAAGATGGGCAGTGAATCCTATTGGCTCGACACTTCACCGGCCTTCACCGGTGCTCAACTGGGCGGCTTGCCCGGGCAGGTCGACGTGGCCGTGATCGGCGGTGGATTCACCGGCCTGTCGGCGGCGCGAGCCTTGGCGCTCAAGGGCGCCAGCGTGGTGGTGCTGGACGCCGGTCGCGTGATCGGTGAAGCCTCCGGTCGCAACGGCGGCCAGTGCAACACCGGCGTGGCCCAGGATTACGCCGGGCTGCATGCCAGTCTCGGTGCAGCAAAAGCGCGTGCCTATTACCAGGCCTATGAAAGCGCGGTGCAGACCGTGGTTTCGTTGGTCGAGCAGGAGAGGATCGCCTGCGATCTGCTGCGCAACGGCAAGCTCAAACTGGCCGCCAAACCTTTGCATTACGAGGGCCTGGCCCGCACCTGCGAGCTGATCCGCCAAGAGGTGGACGCCGACGTCGAGCTGCTCAATGCCGAGCAGACCCGAGCCGAAGTCAACTCGGCGCAATTCCATGGTGCGTTGTTGCAGCGCAACGGCGTGCAGATGCACGTTGGCCGCTTCGGTGTCGGTCTGGCGGAAGCGGCTGCCCGACGCGGCGCAATGATTTACGAACACACCCCGGTCAAGGACTGGAAGCCCGAGGCTGGCGGTTATCAGGTCAACACCGCCAAGGGTTCGCTGCACGCCGGACAAGTGCTGCTGGCGACCGGCGCGTGCCAGCACGGCGACCTCGGCTGGTACCGCCGGCGGATCGTGCCGGTGGGCAGTTTTGTCATCGCCACCGAAGTCTTGCCCCAGGCGCTGATCGACGAGTTATTGCCGCAGCACCGGGCCTACGTGACAAGCCGCATGATCGGCAACTACTTTCGCCTGACCCCGGACAACCGCCTGCTGTTTGGCGGGCGTGCGCGGTTTGCCATGTCCGACGGCGTGTCCGACGCCAAGAGCGGCAAGGTGCTGCAGGCGGCGATGCTGAACATGTTCCCGGCGTTGGCCAACGTGAAAATCGATTACTGCTGGGGCGGCCTGGTGGACATGACGTCCGACCGTCTGCCCCGCGCCGGCCAGCACGGCGGCGTGTTCCATTCCATGGGCTACAGCGGCCATGGCGTGCAGATGTCTGTGCACATGGGCCAGGTCATGGCCGAGGTGATGGCCGGCAACGCGGCGGCCAACCCCTGGCGTGAACTGGAGTGGCCGGCGATCCCCGGTCACTTCGGCAAGCCGTGGTTTCTGCCGTTCGTGGGCGCGTATTACCGCTTCCAGGACTATTTGCACTGAGTTCATTAGTCGCCGCTGTAGCGTCACCGTCGTCTGCGTTTCCAGGACGCTCCGGACATCCGTGAGCACTCGAATATTCCGATCATCGACAGGTAGCCTTGATATGACTGACCACAAAGACACCCCCGAGCTTATCTCCGGCCCAGACAGCCTGCGGGTATTCGAAGGCCTCAATCGCGGCATGTCGCGGCGCAACGCCTTGCAGATGCTCGGCCTGGCCGGGGTCGCCGCAGCGGGGGCGGGCAGCCTGTTTGGCAGCGCCGGCAAGCTGTTCGCCGAGGAAGCCACCGCCGGCGGCAAGGGCAAGCCCGGCGGCAAGATTCGTGTGGCCGGCATGTCGAGTTCCACCGCCGACACCCTTGATCCGGCCAAGGGCGCGTTGTCCACCGACTACGCCCGTCACTACATGTTCTACAACGGCCTGACCCGCTTCGATAAGCATCTGGTACCGCAGCTGGAACTGGCCGAGCGCATCGACAACGTTGACGCCACGCTGTGGACCATCACCCTGCGCAAGGACGTGACTTTCCATAACGGCAAGGGCCTCAGCGCCGCCGACGTGGTGTTCTCCCTCAGCCGCCACAAGGACCCGCTCACCGGTTCCAAAGTCATGCCGCTGATGGAGCAGTTCGCCGAGATCAAGGCCACCGGCCCGAATGAAGTGCAGATTCGCCTCAGCGCGCCGAACGCCGAACTGCCGTCGATTCTCGCCGTGTCGCATCTGCTGGTCGTTCCCGAGGGCACCACCGATTTCAACAAAGGCATCGGCACCGGGCCGTTCACCGTCGGCGAGTTCAAGCCGGGTGTGCGTTCGGTGGCGGTGCGCAACAAGAACTACTGGAAGCCGGGCCTGCCGTACCTCGACGAGATCGAATTCATCGCCATCGCCGACGAGCCATCGCGGGTCAACGCGTTGCTGTCCGGCGACGTGCACATGATCAACGAGGTCAACCCGCGCTCCACCACGCGCATCGCCGCCAGCCCGAAACACCGCGTCGTCGATGCACCTTCGGGGAACTACACCGACTTGATCATTCGCCAGGACCAGCTGCCCGGCAAAAGCCCGGAATTCACCCAGGCCATGAAGCTGCTGCTGGACCGCGAACAGGTCAAGTCCGCCGTGTTCCGGGGCTTCGCCGTGGTCGGCAACGATCACCCGATTGCGCCGGGTTCGCGCTACTTCAACACCGACCTGCCGCAGACGGTCTATGACCCGGAAAAAGCCAAATTCCTGCTGAAGAAAGCCGGCATGGAAAGCATCACCATGCCCGTCATGGCGTCGCCTGCCGCGACCGGTTCCGTGGACATCGCCGTGCTGCTGCAGCAATCGGCGAAACAGGCCGGGCTCAAGCTGGACGTTAACCGCCTGCCGAGCGACGGCTACTGGTCCAACCACTGGATGAAGCACCCGTTGAGCTTCGGCAACATCAACCCGCGACCGAACGCCGACGTGATGTTCTCGCAGTTCTTCCAGTCCAAGGCGCCGTGGAACGAGTCCGGCTGGCAGAACGATCAGTTCGACCAGTTGCTGATGCTGGCCCGGGGCGAAACCGACGACGCCAAGCGCGCCAAGATGTACGGCGACATGCAGACCCTGGTCCACGATCACTGCGGCATCGGCGTGCCGGTGTTCATCAGCAACATCGACGGCGTCGACCAGCGCATCAAGGGCTACGACTCCAACCCGTTGGGCGGCTTCATGGGCTACATGTTCGCCGAGCAGGTGTGGCTGGACGCTTGAGGAGGCAGTGCAATGAATAGCCATACGCTGTGGTTGATCTGCCGGCGCTTCGGTGCCGGGGTCGTGACCCTGTTGATCTTGTCCATGGTCGTGTTTGCGATCACGGCCGTGCTGCCGGGCGACGCGGCGCAGCAATCCCTTGGCCAGTTCGCCACCCCGGAACAGGTGGCGGCACTGCGCCTGAAACTGGGGCTGGATCAACCCGGCGTGTTGCGCTATCTGCACTGGTTGATGAATTTGCTGACCGGCGACATGGGGCAGTCGGTGTCCAACGCCATGCCGGTGGGTGAATTGATGGCGGGCCGGGTGCCGAACACGCTGATGCTGGCGGGCGCCACGGCGCTGGTGTCGGTGCCGCTGGCGCTGATCCTCGGCATCGGTTCGGCGATGGGGCGGGGCGGGCGCATCGACAGTTGCCTGAGCTTCATCACCCTGGCGATGGTCGCGGTGCCGGAGTTTCTGGTGGCGACCCTGGCGGTGCTGATTTTCGCGGTCAACCTCGGTTGGCTGTCGGCGCTGTCCTATGCCACCGACATCACCTCGCCGCTGCAGTTTTTGCGCACCTACGCGTTACCGGTGATGACCCTGTGCTGCGTGATCGTGGCGCAGATGGCGCGGATGACCCGCGCCGCCGTCATCGACCAACTCGACAGCCCGTACGTGGAAATGGCCCGCCTCAAAGGTGTCAGCCCGACCCGCATCGTGTTGCGTCACGCCTTGCCCAACGCGATCGGGACGATTGCCAACGCCATTGCCCTGAGCCTGTCGTACCTGCTCGGCGGGGTGGTGATCGTCGAAACCATCTTCAACTACCCCGGCATTGCCAGCCTGATGGTGGATGCCGTGACCAACCGCGACATGGCCCTGGTGCAAGCCTGCACCATGCTGTTCTGCGCGGCCTATCTGGCGTTGGTGTTGCTCGCCGACCTCTGCGCCATCCTCTCCAACCCGAGGCTGAGAAACCAATGAACCCGCTCATTGCGAAATCCAGGCCTGCGTCTTCAGCCCTGGCACTGGCCAAGGTCTCCGGCAACCCGTCCTGGCTGGGACTGGTCGGCGCTGCCGTCTGCGTCATCTGGCTGCTGGTGGCGCTGTTCGGCCCGTGGCTGGCGCCGCACCCGGTCGGCGAAGTGATCTCCGACAACATCTTCGAAGGCTTCAGCCTGGCCCATCCGTTCGGCACCGACTACCTGGGCCGCGACATGCTCAGCCGGGTGCTGGTGGGGGCGCGCTTCACCGTCGGCCTGTCCCTGGTGGCGGCGCTGTTGGCCAGCACCTTTGGCACCGGCTGCGCGCTGCTGTCGGTGGTCTCGCCCAAGTGGCTGGACGAAATCATCAGCCGGATCATGGACGCGTTCATTTCGATCCCCAGCAAAATGCTCGCGCTGATCATGGTCTCGGCCTTTGGCTCGTCGGTCACGCTGCTGATCTGCACAGCGGTCATCAGTTACATCCCCGGCTCGTTCCGGGTGGCCCGCAGCATGGCGGTCAATATCGAAGCCCTGGAATACGTGCAAGTGGCGCGCACCCGGGGCGAAGGCAAACTGTACGTGGCGTGCCGGGAAATCCTGCCGAACATGCTCAACCCGGTGCTGACCGACCTCGGCCTACGTTTTGGTTACATCGTACTGTTGCTCAGCGGCATGAGTTTTCTCGGCCTTGGCGTGCAACCACCCGACGCAGACCTTGGTTCGCTGGTGCGGGAAAACATCGGCGGCCTCAATCAGGGCGCAATGGCGATCATCATTCCGGCGCTGGCCATCGGCACGCTGACCATCGGCGTCAATCTGCTGATCGACTACCTGTCATCGCGACGCGGTCGCCGCTCGGGAGGCCATTGATATGACCCAGTTGATTCGCGTCGAAGACTTGCGCGTGGTGGCCGGTGACGAAGGCCACGAGGTTGAAATCGTCAAAGGGGTGAGCTTTTCCCTGGAGAAAGGCGAAGTGCTGGCGCTGATCGGCGAGTCCGGCTCCGGCAAAACCACCATTGCTCTGGCCTTGCTCGGTTATGCGCGGCGGGGCTGCCGGTTGTCCGGCGGCGTGGTGCAGGTCGGCGAACACGACATGCTCGCCCTGAACGAAAAACAGCTGCAGGGCCTGCGCGGCAACCGTGTTTCGTACATTGCCCAGAGCGCGGCGGCCGCCTTTAATCCGGCGAAAAAACTTCTCGATCAAGTGGTGGAAGGACCGTTGATCCATGGCCTCGGCACCCGCGCAGAGCTGGAAGCCAAGGCCATCGGCCTGTTTCGTGATCTGGCCCTGCCGAATCCCGAACGTATTGGCCGCCGTTACCCGCACCAGGTCTCCGGCGGGCAACTGCAACGGGTAATGGCCGCCATGGCGCTGATCAGCGATCCGCTGCTGGTGGTGCTCGATGAGCCGACCACCGCGCTGGACGTCACCACCCAGATCGACGTGCTGCGGGCGTTCAAACGCGTGGTGCGTGAACGCGGCGCCACGGCGGTTTACGTGTCCCACGACCTGGCCGTGGTCGCGCAGATGGCCGACCAGATCGTCGTGCTCAACGGCGGCCAGATCCTCGAACAAAGCGCCACCGCGCCACTGCTCAAGGCACCGACCCACGAGTACACCCGCAGCCTGCTGGCGGCCGCGCGGCCTGACACGGGCATTCGTCCCCCCTGTGGCATCGCGGAAGAGGGGCCGCTGCTGACCATCACCGGCCTGACCGCCGGCTACGGCAACAAAAACCTGCACGGCATGCCGGCGATCCGCGTGCTGGAAGACATCGACCTGACCGTGCGCCGGGGCCAGGCCATCGGCGTGATCGGCGAGTCCGGCTCGGGCAAATCGACCCTGGCGCGGGTGGTGGCGGGGCTGCTGACCCCGGCCCTCGGTGGCCTGACCTTCGGCGGCCAGCCCTTGGGCGGAAGTCTGTCCGAGCGTACGCCGGAGCAGTTTCGGCGCATTCAGATGGTCTTTCAGAACGCCGACACTGCGCTCAACCCGATGCACAGCGTGGCGAACATCCTCAGCCGTCCGCTGAAAATGTATTTCGGTCTCAAGGGCGCGGCGTTGCAGGCGCGCATCGGCGAGCTGCTAGATCTGGTGCGTCTGCCGCGAGACATGGCCGAGCGCCGCCCCAATGAACTGTCCGGCGGGCAGAAGCAGCGGGTCAACCTGGCCCGGGCGCTGGCGGCCAAGCCCGACCTGATCCTCTGCGATGAAGTCACCTCGGCCCTCGACACCGTGGTTGGTGCGGCGATTCTCGAACTGCTCCGCGACCTGCGTCAGCAACTGGGCGTGTCCTACCTGTTCATCAGCCATGACATTTCCACGGTGCGTGCGCTGTGCGACGACATCGTGGTGATGTACAGCGGCCACAAAGTCCACGCCGGCCGCCGCGAGTCGTTTGCCGAAGCGCCGTACCACCCGTACACCGACCTGCTCATCCATTCAGTGCCGGAACTGCGTCAGGGTTGGCTGGAAACCTGCGGCGCCACCCATGGCGAGCTGCCGCCGATCGGCGAACGGGCCAACCTGCCGGAGCTGTGCACCTTCCTCAATCGCTGCCCGGTGCGCGTCGACGGCCTGTGCAACCGCACTGCGCCGAAGCGCCGAACGCTGGACAACGGCAGCGAAATTCTCTGCCACCGCGACGGCGCCGATCTGCTGGCGACCCAGCGCGGTGTTACCACTACAAGCTTTGGAGCGTATGCATGAAAGGGCGTTTTGTGAGGCTGGCCGAACAGGGCCGGCCGACGGTCAAACTGACTGTTGATGGCGCGCCGATCGAAGCATTACAGGGCGACACGCTGATGGTGGCGTTGCTGACCCAGGGCGGCTCGCTGCGCCAGTCGGAATTCGACAGCGGCCGCCGCGCCGGTTTCTGCCTCATGGGCGCCTGCCAGGATTGCTGGGTCTGGACCCGTGGCGGCGAACGCCTGCGCGCCTGCTCCAATGAAGTCCGCGACGGGTTGGACATCGTCACCACACAGCCGGAGGCGACATGGCCACTGCACAGCTGAGCACTCATCGCGTCGTCATTGTGGGCGCGGGACCGGCCGGCGTGCGTTGCGCCGAAACCTTGCTGGCGGCCGGCATCAAACCGATTCTGGTGGACGAAAACCGGCGTGATGGCGGGCAGATCTACCGCCGCCAGCCGGACGGTTTCACCCGCGATTACTCCACCTTGTATGGCAGCGAAGCCGACAAGGCCAAGCACCTGCACCAGACTTTTGATCGCCTGCGCGGCGCCATCGATTACCGGCCCGACACATTGGTCTGGAACCTCACGCCAGGGCAGTTGTGCTGCGCCAATCAGGGCCGCCACACCACGCTGGACTACGACGCGCTGATCCTTTGCACCGGCGCCACCGACCGCCTGATGCCCATTGAAGGCTGGCAACTGGCAGGCACCTACAGCCTGGGCGGGGCGCAGATCGCGTTGAAGAATCAGGCCGTTTCCATCGGCCATCGCGTAGTGTTCATGGGCAGCGGGCCGTTGCTGTATCTGGTCGCCAGCCAGTACGTCAAAGCCGGCGCCACAGTCGCGGCGGTCCTCGACACCTCGCCCTTCAGCCTGCGCCTCAAAGCGCTGCCTAAATTGCTGGCACGGCCGGGGCTGTTGTGGACCGGGATGAAGTTTCTGGCGCAGTTGTACCAGGCCAAAGTACCCGTGCATCTCGGCGTCAAGCCGTTAGAGGTATTGGGCGATGCCGCCAATGGCGTGGCAGGCGTGCGCTTCACCACCGGCAGCGGCAAGGCCGTGACTGTGCAGGCCGATGCGGTGGCGCTGGGTTATCACTTGCGTCCGGAAACCCAGCTGGGTGATCTGGCCGGTTGCGCCATGGCCTTCGATCAGGCTTCCAGCCAATGGTGGCTGGCGACGGACGAGGCCGGTCGTACCTCGGTAAACGGCGTCTATGCCGCCGGTGACGGTGCAAAGATTCGCGGCGCCGATGCCGCCGAGCACGCCGGACGCCGAGTGGCCTTGGCGCTGCTCGAAGACCTCAAACAACCGTTCAACGCCGGGCTGCGCGACGAAGAACAAAAAGCGCTGGGGGTGATGGACCAGTTTCGTCTGGGCCTTGCCGAAGCGTTTCCCTGGCCCGCTGAACAGGCCAAGGCCTTGCCCGACAGCGCCATCGTCTGCCGCTGCGAGATGATCACCGCCGGTGAGTTGCGCCGCACGGTCAACGAGAAGGGCGCCTGTGAAGTCAACCGCGCCAAGGCTTTCAGTCGGGTCGGCATGGGTCGCTGCCAGGGGCGTTATTGCTCCCAGGCGGGGGCTGAAGTGATCGCCGCCGAAGCCGGTGTGCAGGTGCAGGAAGTCGGTCGCCAGCGCGGGCAGGCGCCGGTCAAACCGTTGTCGATGCTCATCGAGGAGGTGTCGCCATGAGCGTGCAAAAAGCAGATGTGGTGATTGTCGGCGGTGGCTTCATGGGCGCCGCGACGGCGTTTTTCCTGCGTCGGCGCGGGCAGTCGGTGATCCTGCTGGAGCGCGATCAGATCGGCCAGTACGCCAGCGGCGTGAACTTCGGCAACGTCCGCCGGCAAGGGCGTTTCCTCGGGCAGCTGGCACTGGCCAATCGTTCGTGGGCGCTGTGGAAACGCCTGCCGGAACTGATCGACGATGACCTCGAATTCATCCCCAGCGGGCACATGCGCGTGTGTTACCGCGAAGACGAAATCGCCGAACTGGAGGCCTACGCGGCCGCGCCGGAAGCCGAGCAGCTGGACCTGAAAGTCTACCGCGGCGCCGAACTGCATCAGCGTTTTGGCTTTCTCGGTGCGGACGTCAAAGGCGGCTCTTACGCCCCCCATGACGGCCACGCCAACCCGCGTCTCGCCGCGCCGGCCTTTGCCCGGGCCGCCCGGCGTCTGGGTGCGCAGATTGAAGAGCGCACTGAAGTGGCCGAAGTGGAGAAGGTCGGCGGTGATTTTCACGTCACCACCACCGACGGCCGGCAGTTTCACGCCGCGCAGCTGTTAATCACGGCTGGCGCCTGGGGCCAGAAACTCTCGGCGCAGTTTGGCGAACCGGTGCCGCTGGACACCCATGGCCCGCAGATGGCGGTCACCGAGCCGGTGCCCTACGCCTTGCCGACGGTGATCGGCGTGTACACCAAAATTCCCGAAGAGGTGATCTACTTCCGCCAGATCCCTCGGGGCAATATCGTCATCGGCGGCGGCTTTCGCAGCAAACCGGACATGCTCAACCGTCGCGCCGCTGTCGAGCCGCGCAGCATCCTCAATCAGGCCGAACAGATGCGCCGCCTGCTGCCGGGCGTCGGCAATCTGAACATCATCCGCGTGTGGAGCGGCATTGAAGGCTACCTGCCGGATTCGCTGCCGGTGATGGGGCCCAGCGGCACTGTCGACGGCCTGTTCTACGCCTTCGGCTTTTGCGGCCACGGCTTCCAACTCGGCCCTGGCGTCGGTGATGTGATGGCCGAACTGCTCGACACCGGTCGCACCACGACCCCGATCGAGGCATTCTCCATCACACGTTTTGCCCTTCCTGCCGAGCAAAGGAGCCACGCCTCATGAAACCCCGCGTTCTCGAGATTCTGAAACGGCTGATGGCCTTCGAAACGGTGTCGTCGGAGTCCAACATGGCGCTGATCGACTACGTCCGCGACCTGCTGCTGAGCAAGGGCATCGAGTCGCTGATCGTCAAAGACGAGAGTGGCAAGAAGGCCAACCTGTTCGCCAGCACCGGGCCGAAAGACCAGCCCGGCGTGTTGCTCTCCGGCCACACCGACGTGGTGCCGGCGGCGGGGCAGGCGTGGACCTTTCCGGCCTTTGCCGCCACGGTGCAGGACGGGCGCATCTATGGCCGCGGCAGTTGCGACATGAAGGGCTTCATCGCGCTGGCCATCGACGCCATGCTCGACGCAGCAGAGCACTCACTCACACGCCCACTCAACCGCCCCCTGCAACTGGCCCTGTCCCATGACGAGGAGATCGGTTGTGTGGGCGTGCGGCGCTTGCTCGACGTGCTGCACCTGGCGCCGGTGCGGCCGTTCCTCTGCGTGATCGGCGAGCCGACCAACATGCAATTCGTGCTGGGCCACAAGGGCAAGGGCTCCTACCGCACCTATTGCCGGGGCCAGGAGGCGCATTCGTCCCTGGCGCCGCGTTCGGTCAACGCCATTCACGTGGCCTGCGACTTCATCGCCTCCCTGCGGGAGAGCCAGCAGCATTTGCAACACCACGGCGCCCAGGACACCGACTACGACGTGCCCTACAGCACCGTGCATGTCGGCCAGATCAGCGGCGGCAAGGCGCTGAACATTGTGCCGAACCTGTGCACCCTGGATTTCGAGGTGCGCAACCTGCCGGCGGACAATCTGGAGCAGTTCATCGAGCAGATGCGCGAGCGCGCCGAAGTCATCGTTCGCGAGGCGCAGAAGCTCTCCAGTGTCGCGGCCATCGAGATCGAGACCATCAACGTCTACCCCGGCCTCGACACCCACCCGACGGTCGAAGCAGTGAGCTTCCTCAAGCAATTCGCCGCGCCGGACACCGGCATGACCAAGGTCTCCTTCGGCACTGAAGGCGGCCTGTTCAAGCAGCGCCTCGACGTTCCGGTGGTGGTGTGCGGCCCGGGTTCCATTGAGCAGGCGCACAAGCCGGACGAGTTTATCGAGGTCAGCCAGATGGACGCCGGCGAGCGCTTTTTGCAAGGGCTGCTGGGCTCGTTGAAGGCGTAGCAGAGCCTGCCGTCCTGACGTGAATTTCAGCACGGCACGCTGGTTTGAAGACGCTTTCGGCATCCTCGTTCGAGGCAGATCCCTAGACTGGAATCTGTCTCGGATCAGGACTCGACCATGCTCAAGAATCGCTTGCAAGACCCCGGCCTGCTGGCTGAACGCGCCTACGTGAACGGTGAGTGGATCGTCGCCGACAGCGGCGCCACCCTCGACGTCCGCGACCCCGCCACCGGCGAACTGCTTGCGCAGGTCCCGGCTATGGACGCCGTGGACACCCGCCGCGCCATCGAAGCCGCCGAACGTGCCTGGCCTGCCTGGCGTGCGCGCCCGGCGGCAGAACGGGCGGTGCTGCTGGAGCGCTGGTTCCAGGCTATGATTGACCACCTCGACGACCTCGCGCTGATCATGACCTGCGAGCAGGGCAAGCCGCTGAACGAGGCCAAGGGCGAAATCCGCTACGGTGCCGGCTTCGTCAAATGGTTCGCCGAAGAAGCGCGCCGGGTCTACGGCGAAACCATGCCGGCCCCCAGTGGCGACCGACGCCTGCTGACCCTCAAGCAACCCGTGGGCGTCTGCGCCGCGATCACCCCGTGGAATTTCCCCAACGCGATGATCACCCGCAAATGCGCGCCGGCCCTGGCCGCGGGCTGCCCGGTCATCGTCAAGCCATCTGACCTCACGCCGCTGTCGGCCCTCGCCCTGGCGGTGCTGGCCGAGCGCGTCGGTATTCCGGCCGGCGTGTTCAACGTCCTCACCGGAATGCCCGCCGGCATCGGTGAAGAACTCACCGGCAACCCGGCGGTGCGCAAGATCTCCTTCACCGGCTCCACCGCTGTCGGCCGCCTGCTGATGCGCCAGAGCGCCGAACACATCAAGCGCCTGAGTCTGGAACTGGGCGGCAACGCGCCGTTTGTGGTGTTCGACGACGCCGACCTGGAACAGGCCGTGGCCGGGGTGATGATCAGCAAGTTTCGCAACGCCGGGCAGACCTGCGTGTGCGCCAACCGCATCCTCGTGCAGGCGGGCATCTACGACCGATTTGCCGCGCGATTGGTGGAGGAGGTGGCTAAGCTCAAGGTCGGCAACGGCCTGGAAGAGGGCGTGACCATCGGCCCGCTGATCAACCCGGCGGCGGTCGCCAAGGTGGCGCGGCACATCGACGACGCCCTGAGTCAGGGTGCGAAATTGCTCTGCGGGGGGATTCCCACAGGCGACAGCCAGTTCGTGCAACCCACCGTGCTGGCTGACGCCCACGCCGGCATGCTGCTGGCCAACGAAGAAACCTTCGGCCCGGTGGCGCCGTTGATGCGCTTTACTACAGAAGACGAAGCGCTGGCCCTGGCCAATGCCACCCCATTCGGTTTGGGCGCCTACTTTTTCACCCAGAACCTGAAGCGCTCGTGGCGTTTCGGCGAGGCGCTGGAGTTCGGCATGGTCGGCCTCAACACCGGGATCATCTCGATGGAAGTCGCGCCGTTCGGCGGCATCAAACAATCGGGCCTCGGCCGCGAGGGCAGCAAATACGGCCTGGACGAGTACCTTGAAGTCAAAGCCTTTCACATCGGCGGCTTGAACTGATTCATTGCAAGGGGCGCACCATGAGCAAGGCATTCAGAATCGCCGCGATTGCGGGCGACGGCATCGGCAAGGAAGTCCTGCCCGAAGGGTTGCGGGTACTGGAACAGGCGGCAAAAAAATGGGAACTCAACCTGAGCATCGACGTGCTCGACTGGGCCCACTGCGACTACTACCTCGCCCACGGAAAGATGATGCCCGACGACTGGTTCGAGCAGCTCAAGGGCTATGACGCGATCTACTTCGGCGCCGTGGGCTGGCCCGACAAAGTGCCGGACCACATTTCCCTTTGGGGCTCGCTGCTCAAGTTTCGCCGGGACTTCGATCAATACGTGAACATCCGCCCGGTGCGCCTGTTCCCCGGCGTGCCCTGTCCGCTGGCCGGGCGCGAACCGGGCGACATCGACTTTGTGGTGATCCGGGAAAACACCGAGGGCGAATACTCCTCGGTGGGCGGCAAGATGTTCGAAGGCACCGAACACGAGTTCGTGCTGCAAGAATCGGTGTTCACCCGCCGCGGCGTCGACCGCATCCTCAAATTCGCCTTCGAGCTCGCCCAAACCCGCCCGCGCAAACGCCTGACCGCGGCGACCAAATCCAACGGCATCTCCATCAGCATGCCGTACTGGGACGAACGCACCGCATTGATGGCCGCGAATTACCCCGAGGTGACGTGGGACAAGCAGCACATCGACATTCTGTGTGCACGCTTCGTGCTGCAGCCGGACCGGTTTGACGTGGTGGTGGCGTCGAACCTGTTCGGCGACATCCTGTCGGACCTCGGCCCGGCGTGCGCGGGCACCATCGGCATCGCCCCCTCGGCAAACCTCGACCCCGAACGCCGCTTCCCCTCGTTGTTCGAACCGGTGCACGGCTCCGCGCCGGACATCTACGGACAGAACATCGCCAACCCCATCGCGATGATCTGGTCCGGCGCGCTGATGCTCGACTTCCTCGGCAACGGCGACGAACGCTACCGCGCGGCCCATGACGGGATATTGCAGGCTATAGAGGAAGTGATTGCAGAGGGGCCGATTACGCCGGATTTGGGCGGGAAGGGCTCGACGCAAGACGTCGGGACGGCGATTGCCGGAAGATTGGTTTAGGGCCGAGGTTTCTGCAGGACTGGCTTTTGACGTTGGTGGGACCGGCTTTAGCCGGGAAGGCGTCAGTTGCCCAACTGAAAATTGATAGCGATTGCGCGGGCCTCTTCCCGGCTGAAGCCAGTCCCACAGGGACGCGGAGCGTCCGGGGCTGCATTACCACGCAGAGCGTGGGAACGATCTGCATGTGTCTGGCTCACCGATTACAGGTTTTGATCTCAGTGGGACCGGCTTTAGCCGGGAAGGCGTCAGTTGCCCAACTGAAAATTGATAGCGATTGCGCGGGCCTCTTCCCGGCTGAAGCCGGTCCTACCGGGACGCGTAGCGTCCGGGGCTGCATTACCACGCAGAGCGTGGGAACGATCTGCGTGTGTCTGGCTCAACGATTACAGGTTTTGATCTCAGTGGGACCGGCTTTAGCCGGGAAGACGTCGGATGCCACACCGACGGACCGGGGACAGATTAATTTATGGACAAGCGCTGTAAATAAATCCGTCCCCTTTAAACGAGTCCCCTTTAAACGGTCGAGCTTTAAGCGACATTGCATGTAAGTTGGAAGATATGAACCTCATCAAAGAATTTTCTTCCAACCAATGCCTCAATGGCTGAAGCCTGATCGCGGTTCAGGTCGTATCCTTCGTCGCCGCGTTGCGGTTCCGACCACTCCATGATTTCGCTCAATTGAGCGTCGCAACCGTCGGGCAGATTGATTTCAAGCTTGAGCTGTTCGCTCTCTCTGTCGAATACCTCAACGATGTATTTCAAGGTTCAACCTCGCGTGTGCTGTCTGCACTTTTGGTTTGAGTGCCTGTTTCTGCGTCGAACTCTCCCAAGTGTTTTCCTCGCTTGTTGTATTTTTCAATTGCCCCGTGCTGGCTGTCCCATTCGAAAATCTCGCCTGCCTGGGTTTTCCAGCGTTTGCGCAGACCTCCACCGCCCTTGACCGATGTCTTCCGGGGCGCAACCTTTGCGTCGGGAAATGCGGCGAGTTCTTTCGGAGGCTGATGATAGCCATGATCCCCATTAAACGGCCGCGCATACACCACGTACATCGACCTCAGCCCCGAGTCAGCGGGGAAGACCAGAATGCAGTCTTCGGCGGTGATGTCTTCGCCGGGGAGGCCTTCGAGCTGGCTGTCGGTGTTGTCCGGAATCGGGTGGACGAGGAGGGTGCCTAAACGGGCATCGCTGTTTTCAGGGTAGACCAGCGGTTCCAGTGTCCCGTGTCGGCCCCGGCGGGGCGTCATCAGAATGGTAATGCCGTTGAGGTGTGCCTCCATCGCGCTCTTGTCGGCATTCCAGCGGGCTTGCACGGTGCGGACCGAGTCGTCGCCGGAGGCCTTGGAGTGGATGCCGTAAATCTGCAATCCACCTTCGGTATCACGGCGCAGCTGGAAACGCACCCGTGTTGTCGCCTGAGTCAGGTTGCGCAATTCGTCATCGGTGTAGAGCGTGCCGTCGCCCATCTTCGCCGGGAGCATGCCCAGGATGAACAGACTCGCCGGGCCGCCGGCGCCGCGAAGCAGCCAGGTATGGCTGCGCTGCATGATGCCGCCACCGGCCATGCGGCCCAGTCCCATGTCTGCGCCGAGTGCGGCGGCAATGGCGTCGGAGGCAGAGGGCAGCAGCATGGCGCCCGCCATCATGATCGCGCCGAAGTTGGAGGCGGGTTCTACGGTGGTGCCGGCGTCAGTGCTGCACCATTCCCCGGTACAGGATTTGGCGAAGACCTTGTCGGTACGCGCCTTCGGCTCGGGCCAGCGCTCTGGCATCAGTGTGGGCTCCCGCACGGGTTCGGGAGGCGGGTTCCACGGTGTCCATGACGCGCCCCCGTTGGGAAGCCCTTTAAAAATCGAGTTGTCCTCAAAGGGATTTTTTTTGGCGTCCTTGAGCATGACCTTGCTGATGTCCGCCAATTTGAGGCGGCGCAGGATGCGGTCGGGTCGACGAGTGGTCAACGGCGTGGGGGTTACGGGATGTTGCTGGGCGCACAGGCTTTTGATGTCAGTGGGACCGGCTTTAGCCGGGAAGGCGTCAGATGGCACCCCACCTAATTGATGTCGACTGGACTGGCCTCTTCCCGGCTAAAGCCGGTCCCACTAAAAGCATGTGCTGTCTCAGTGGGACCGGCTTTAGCCGGGAAGACGTCAGGTGTCACACTAACGGACCGGGGACAGATTAATTTACGGTGAAGCGTTGTAAATAAATCAGTCCCCTATAAGCGAAAAGCTTCCCGGCTAAAGCCGGTCCCACTAAAAGCATGCGCGGTGTCAGCGGGACCGGCGGCGATCCCCGTAAGACCGGCTTCAGCCGGGAAGCCCTTGATCCGATTTTGATCTGCTTTTGATCTTCATACGCAAATAGCCCAGACAACACCAATCGCGACTTTGGTGCAGGCTGAACGCAGGTTTCGCGGAGTGGGCCGAGCGGCATGGATGCCGCGAGAGCTGCCCCCCGCCATGGATGGCGGATGGCAGCGGGCCCACGGAGCGAGACCGGAGTGAAGGAACCCTGACGAAGGAAGGGCCAAACCGAGAGCAGGCACTTTTGCTTACTTTTGGTGCTTTTCAAAAGTAAGTCGCCGAAGGCGAAACGGTCTGCCCCCAGGCAGACGCCTTTGATCTTGATCTAGATCTCAATAGCCCCGATTACGATCTATCTCACCCACCATCCGCTCCCCCCGCTCAAACCGCCGAATATTCTCCAGCAACACCCCAAACGCACTTGCTGGCTGCGTCATCGCCGCCACATGCGGCGTCAACACCACCTGCGGATGATCCCAAAACGGATGATCAGACCCGGCCGGCTCCACCTGCAACACATCCAGCACAGCGCCCCCCAACTGCCCACTCTCCAGCGCCTCCAGCAAATCCCCCTCCACCAGATGCCCGCCGCGGCCCATATTCACCAGCCCCGCGCCCCGCGGCAGCAACGCAAACAGATTGCGGTCCAGAATCCCCTCCGTCTGCTCCGTCAACGGCAACACACACAGCAAAATGTCGCACTGCGCCAGAAACGCCGCCAACTGCGCCTGACCCGCAAAACACGCCACCCCCTCAATCTCATGAACACTGCGTGCCCAGCCCGACAGCGCAAACCCGAACGGCGCCAGCGTCGCCAGAATCTGCTGCGCCTGGGTACCCAACCCCATCACCCCCACACGCCGATGCTCCGCCGGCTGCAACAGATGCGCCTGCCAACAGCGCGCCGCCTGCTGCTCGCGGTACCGCAGCATGTCCCGATGCAGACTCAACACCGCCCACGTCGCGTACTCGCACATCCCCCGCGTAATGCCCGGATCCAGCAACCGCACCACCGGCAGATCCGCCGGCAAACGCGACAGATCCAGCTGGTCCACTCCGGCGGACAGCGCAAACAGCACCTTCAGATTCGGCAGCAGCTGCGTCAGATCATCCGGGGCCTGCCAGGCGGCCAGGTACTCGACCTCTTCGGGATTACCGATGTCCGGCCAGGCGCGCCATTCGATGTCCGGGGCGTTTTCAGCGAACAGCGTCTGCCAGTGTGGCGCGCGCGCGGGGTCGGCTTTGTAGAGCAAGGCCATGGGCTTCTCCTGCTAAAGGGAGGCTGAAGGGAAGGGGTCGGGAACTCGCCCACATCATCCCCCAAGCCCGGCGCAGGATCTGTTGAAAGGCGGGGCCAAAACAGTCGATCCGAATTTCTCACGGGCCAAGTTCGGCTAAGTGCGTTGCCCGCACGCCGTAACCTGATCAGCATCGCAACCGCCTCCAGGTTGCCGGACTCACGATGGGAAATGCCATGAACAGCAAAGTCGACGAAACCCCTCATTTGCTCCGTCAGCGCGAGCAATTTGTGCCCCGTGGCCTGGTGACCGCGCACCCGCTGGTGATCGACCGCGCCCAAGGCACTGAATTGTGGGACGTGGATGGCAAGCGCTACCTGGATTTCGTTGGTGGCATCGGCGTACTCAACATCGGCCACAACCACCCGAAGGTGGTCGCCGCCGTGCAGGCTCAACTGCAAAAAGTCTCCCACGCCTGCTTTCAGGTGGCGGCCTATACGCCTTATCTCGACCTGGCTCAGCGCCTCTGCGAAATGATCGGGGGGCGGGAAGCCTACAAGGCCGCGTTCTTCACCTCCGGCGCTGAAGCGGTGGAAAACGCCGTGAAGATCGCCCGTGCCCATACCAATCGCTCGGCGGTCATCGCCTTTCGTGGCGGCTTCCATGGACGCACCTTGCTCGGCACCACGCTCACCGGCATGAGCCAACCGTACAAACAGAACTTCGGGCCGTTTGCGCCGGAGGTGTTTCACACGCCTTACCCCAACGCGTATCGCGGTGTCAGCAGCGAGGCGGCACTCAGTGCGCTGATGGAACTGCTGGCGACCCAAGTGGCACCGGACCGCGTGGCCGCGATCCTCATCGAACCCATGCAGGGCGATGGTGGCTTCCTCACCGCGCCGCCTGAGTTTCTCCAGGCCCTGCGCGCGTTGGCCGACAAGCACGGCATCGTGTTGATTCTCGACGAGATCCAGAGCGGTTTCGGTCGCACCGGTACCTGGTTTGGCTACCAGCACTCCGGTATCCAGCCTGATCTGGTGACAGTCGCCAAGAGCCTCGCCGGTGGCTTGCCCTTGTCCGGCGTGGTCGGCAAGGCGCACATCATGGACGCGCCATTGCCCGGCGGCCTGGGCGGGACCTACGGCGGCAACGCCCTGGCCTGCGCGGCGGCACTGGCTGTGATCGACGCGTTCGAGGAAGAACAACTGCTGGCGCGCAGCCAACTTCTGGGGGAACGCCTGCGCCGTGGCCTGATCGGTTTGCAGGCGCGCTACCCACGCATCGGCGACGTGCGCGGCACCGGTTTCATGCTGGCGATCGAGCTGATCAAGGATGACGCCGCGCGGACCCCCGATGCCGACCTCAACCAGCGAGTGATCGACGAAGCCCGCGCCGGTGGTTTGCTGGTGATCAAATGCGGCGTTTACCGCAACGTACTGCGCTTCCTTGCGCCATTGGTCACCACCGAAGCCCAGGTCGACGAAGCGGTACAGATCCTCGACGCGGCCTTGGCACGGGTCTTGAAGTCTTGAACTCTTGAACCGGAGCAGTGCCCGCGCCGGGCTAAATGCATCCAGGAGGTTTGATCCACATGGGGCTGACAGAATTGGGGCTGACCGGAATCGGACTAACAGAGTACCGAGCGTTACTGATCGATTGCGACGAAGTGCTGGTGGATCGCGATTCGGGCGTCTGGGCCGCGCTGCAACCGCTGCTCGACAGCCGCGGCGGGCAACCGGCCAAAGATGAAGTGCTGGCGGAATTCAACGCCGTCGTTGCGACCCTGTATCCGCGCTTCGCCGAGCTGGGCTTCAGCGGCCTGTTGTGCTTCGCCCATCGCCAACTCGCCGAAAAGTGGGGCCTGCACGCCAGTTGGGAGGAGGGCATGAGCTTCGCCCGTTCGGCGGGCAACTGGTCGTTGTTCGAAGACGCACCGGGGGCGATGTTGTACTTGCGCAAATTCTATCGGCTGCTGGTGCGCGGCGACCGCGATGCCGAGGACCGTGGCGTGCTCTGTGAGCGGCTGGGAATTGCACCGGAAGATTTCATTTCCCTGGCCGAAGGTCCGCAATGGCTCACTGATCAGGGCGATCAGGTGCAACCGGTCCTGCACGTCACGGGACCGTCGGTCGATACATTCGCCGGTCTGGACCGCTGCCTGATCGGCCGCCACCGGGCGCGTCAGCCTTCGCCCTGCGCGGCGGAGTACTGCATCAACAGCATGGCTGACTTGGTGGCGCAGCATCAGCTGTCTTTACGGCGCTGATTTTGCTAGAAGATTGTCTTACAACGGCAGTCAAGAGGTACGTGATGGAAGGGCTCGTAAAACTGGATCGGATCGACATCAGTATCCTGGTCGAACTGCAGAAGGACGGCCGGATGACCAATGTCAGCCTCGCCGATGCCGTCGGCCTGTCCGCCAGCCCGTGCCTGCAACGGGTCAAGCGGCTGGAATCGGCCGGTTATATCTCCAGCTACAAAGCGCATCTGAACCTGGCCAAGATCACCGACTCGGTCACCGTCTTCACCGAAATCACCCTCAGCGACCACAAGCGCGAAGACTTCGCCAAGTTCGAATCCAACATCCGTCTGGTCGACGAAGTCCTCGAATGCCACTTGATCAGTGGCGGCTACGACTACCTGGTGCGCTTCATGACCCGCAGCATTCAGCACTATCAGGAAGTGGTGGAAAGCCTGCTGGACAAAAACATCGGGATCTCCAAGTACTTCAGCTACATCGTCATCAAGTCGCCGGTGCTCAAGGATGGAGTGCCGTTGCGCAAGTTGCTGCGTCACTGAATTAAACGCGGTTTAAACCGCAACCTGCGTCCCTCAAGAGATGAGATGTCGGGACGATAAAAGGGCTGTCCGTTTTCGCGGGCGGCCTTTTTTTGTGGCGAGCTTTGGCCAACCGAGGGAGGTCCGCGACCGACGATTCGGGCGAACATGAAACTTCATGCCGGCTTATTGACGTCAGTCTAATGGCTAATTACTATCGCGCCGTTTATTGATATCACTGTGCTATTGCAAGGACGCTCCGTGAATTTCCCCGCACTCAGAGTTGGGCTGTTTTGCCTGCTCGTCGCCATTCCGCTCACCATCCTCGCGGCGCCGAATCCGGGCGATCAGGATTTGTTGCGCGACCGTCAGGAACAGCTGCTCCAGGAGCAGCAGCGCCGCCTCGAAGACCTCAAGAGTCTGCCCGGCAAGCAAGCTGCACCTGTCGCACCGGCTGCCCCAGTCGACACGCGTTGCTTCACCATCACGGGGATCGAGCTCAAAGGTGCTGCGTCGCTGTCCGACGCCGAGCGTCAGCGCCTGACCCAGCCTTATCTGGGCACGTGCATGGGCGTGTCCCAGCTCAACGAATTGCTCAAGACCATCACCAACCTGTACATCGCGAAAGGGCTGGTCACCAGTCGCGCCTACCTGCCACAGCAGGATCTGTCGAAAGGCCAGTTGCAGGTGCTGGTGGTGGAAGGCCAGCTGGAAAAACTGCGCAGCGCTGGCGACAGCGGCTTGAGCGAGCGTGAGCTGGCAATGACATTTCCGGGGCGGGAAGGGCAATTGGTCAATCTGCGCGAGATCGAGCAGATGGTCGACCAGCTCAATCGTCTGCCGTCCAATCAGGCGCAGATGGAGCTGACACCGGGCCAGGAAGTCGGCGGCAGCGACGTGCTGGTCAAGAACGCCCCGCAAAAGCCGTGGCGCGTGAGCCTGTCGCGGAACAACGACGGACAGCGCAGCACTGGCGAGCAACAGTGGACCACCGGGCTTGAGTGGGACAGCCCGCTGGGTCTGGCGGATCAGTTGAGCCTGCGCGGCGGTCACGACGCCATGACCGACCACCTGCACACCTCGCACAACACCGGGCTGGCCTACAACCTGCCGTGGGGCTGGTGGAATTTCAGTTATAGCTACAGCGAAAGTGAATACCGCTCACAGGCCCAGGCCAACGGTTTCGATTTCAAGCAGAACGGCGACAGCCAGACCCATCAGCTGCGCGCCGAGCGAGTCATCTACCGTGACGCCCTGAGCAAAACCTCGCTGAACGTCGGCGTCTCCAACCTGCGCAGCAACAACTACATCGAAGGCAGCCGGCTGGCCGACAGCAGCAACCGCATCAGCGAAGTGCAATATGGCATTAACCACGGCCGGCGCGTGGGCTCGGCGTTTCTCAACCTCGACCTCGGCATGCAGCAAGGCATCAGCGCGTTCGGGGCCCAGGACAACAACCACCCGGGCCCAGGCGAAGCCAATGCGCGCTATCGCAAATACACCGGCACCGTGAGCTACCTGCAGCCGTTCAAGCTGTGGGACGAGAGCTTCACCTTCACCAGCCTCGCCACCGGACAACGCAGCGAAGACGTGCTGTTCAGCCCTCAGCGCATGAGCCTTGGCGGGTCATCGTCGGTGCGCGGCTACAAGGACCAACTGCTGTCCGGCGACAGCGGCGGCTACTGGCGCAACGAGCTGCGCCTGACCCGGCCCGTCACCCTCGACTGGCTGCGCCCGGCCTTCAGCGATTACGGCATTGCGGCGTCTTACGACCAGGGCGTGATTGCCAACGATCGCTACAACGACGAGGCGCACGGGCGCCTGTCCAGCAACGCAGTCGAATGCTTCACCCGCGGTCAGCACGTCGCCGCGACGGTGACCTTTGCCCACTCTCTGGAGCGCCCCGGCGGCCTGATCGAGCGCGAGTCGCCGATCTATTTCCGCATGGACTTTTTTCTCTAACGTTTGACCGAGATACCTGACATGGACGTTCGCCACTTCGATTTTCTCGTGCGCCAGCCTTCTGCTGCGCTGACTGAGCGTCCGCGTTTCTGGGGCATGCCCAAGCGCGGGATCGCCTTGATTCTGGCCAACGCCATGTTCTGGCAACCGCTGCTGGCCCAGGCCGACGGCATCGCGGTGAGCGGCACCACCAACACCACCCTGAGTCAGGCAGGGAACGGCGTGCCCATCGTCAACATCGCGGCGCCCAATGCCAGCGGTCTTTCCCACAACCAGTACCAGCAGTACAACGTCGGCACCCAGGGCGTGATCCTCAACAACGCCACCGCCCGCACCCAGAGCACGCAACTGGGCGGCATCGTGGTCGGCAACCCGAATCTCAACGGTCGGGCCGCGTCGATCATTCTCAACGAAGTCACGGGCGCCAACGCCAGCCAGCTCAACGGCTACACCGAAGTGGCCGGGCAGGCCGCACACGTTATCGTCGCCAACCCCTATGGCATCAGTTGCAACGGCTGCGGCTTCATCAACACACCGCGGGCGACCCTCACCACGGGCACGCCGGTGCTGGACAACGGCCGTCTTGATCATTTCCGCGTCGAAGGCGGCAGTGTGTCCATCGAAGGTGGAGGGCTGGACGCCAGCAACCTCGACCAGTTCGACATCATCACCCGCAGCGCGAAGATCAACGCCGAGCTGCACGCCAACACACTCAACATCATCGCCGGCCGCAACAACGTCGACGCGCAGAGCCTGAACGCAACAGCACTGGCTGACGACGGCAGCGCCAAGCCGCAACTGGCCATCGACAGTTCTGCGCTGGGCGGCATGTATGCCGGCGCCATTCGACTGGTCGGCACCGAAGCCGGGGTCGGCGTGAAAGTGGCCGGCAATCTGGCGGCCAGCGCCAGCGACATTCAGATCGACGCCAATGGTCAGCTGAACATGGCCCAGGCCGCCGCGACCGGCGCCGTCAACGTCAAGGCCCTCAACGCCCAGGTTCAGGGCCCGGTGTACGGCAGCAGCGTCGACCTGCAGGGCCGCGATGCATTGAACATTCAGCAGAACGTCGCCGCCCGCGATCAGATCAGGCTGTCCACCAGTGGCCAGTTGACCAACACCGCCATCGTTGAAGCGGGCGTAAATGCAGACAACAGCCGCAACGGCGCCGGCGATGTGACGATCAGCGCCCAGAACCTTCGCAACGCCGGCAACGTTGTCGCCAGTCGAACGCTGCAGGTCAGCGCTGCTCAATCCGTCAACAACCAGGGCGGCACATTGAGCGGCCAGGCCGTTACGCAACTGACCGCCGCCAGCCTGGATAACCGCCAGGCCGGTCGTGTGCTGAGTCAGGGCGCTCTGACCCTTGTCGCCACTCAGTTATGGAACGCCAGCGGCGGGCTTATCGCGAGCAATGGCAACCTGTCGATCACCGCGCAAAACCTCGACAACAGCCAGCAGGGCAAAATCTCAAGCGCAGCGGCGTTGTCAGCGGACATATCCGGACAACTGCTTAACAGCGCTGGCGTTATCACCGCCAACGATGCGCGTATCAACGCAGCGACACTGGACAACCGCCAAGCCGGGCAGGTGCTGAGTCAGGGCGGTCTGACTGTCACCGCTGGGCAGCTGCTAAACGCCAACGGCGGCCAGATTGCCAGCGACGGCAACCTGTCGATCACCGCGCAAAATCTCGACAACAGCCAGCAGGGCAGGGTCTCCAGTACGGCAGCGTTGACGGCGGACATTTCCGGGCAACTGCTCAACAGCGCTGGCGTTATCACCGCCAACGGCGCACAGATCAAAGCGTCGACACTGGACAACCGCCAGGCCGGTCAGGTGGTGAGTCTGGGCGGTCTGACCCTCAACGCTGGCCAACTGTGGAACGCCAGCGGCGGCCTGATCACCAGTAACGCTAACGTGGCGATCACTGCGCAAAATCTCGATAACAGCACTCAGGGCAAGATCTCGAGTGTTGGGGCCCTGTCGGCGGACATTGCCGGACAGTTGCTCAACAGCGCTGGTTTGATCAAGGCCAATGGCAGCACACGGATCAACGCGGCCAGCTTGGATAACCGCGGGGGTGAACTGTCCAGCGTCAGTGACTTAAGCGTTCGGGTTAATGGGCAGCTCAGCAATGTTCGCGGACTCATCTCCGGCAAGGGCATCGACATTCAAACCGGTACGCTGCTCAACGACGATGGCAGCGTCAGCAGTGATGCGGCGTTGAATGTGGTCGTCGACGCCGCACTGTCGAACCAGAACGGCGAGCTGTCGGCGGCGCAGATCGGCACCGTGACGGCGGCCAGTCTGAACAACGCGGGCGGGCAGATCACCGCCGATGAACGCCTGACCCTGGGCGTCAGCGGCGCGATCAATAGTCAGGGCGGCACACTGGGTGCCGCCGATGGCGTGACCGTTACCGCGAGCAGTCTGGACAACAGTCAGTCGGGCACGGTGGTGTCCGATGGCGATGTCACCCTCACCCTGACCGGCGCGCTGAACAATCAGGCGGGCGGCAGCATTCAGTCCAAAGGTGCGCTGGCGCTGCAAAGCCTGTCCCTGGACAACCGCGGCGGCGTTGTGTCGACGCAGAACGGGTTGACCCTGCGCAGCGCCACCGTCGACAACCGCGGCGGCTCGGTGCGTGCCACCCAGGACATGCAGCTGTTCATCAATGCGCTGGATAACAGTCAAAAGGGTTTGATCAGCGGCAAGGGCGGGATTGCGTTCCTCGGCCAGCAATTGAACAACCAGAGCGGCCTGCTCAGTGCAGCCGGTTTGTTGCAGATCCAGGCCGACAGCGTGCGCAACGCCGCTGGCCGCATCGCCAGTCAGTCTGACCTGGTCGCCAACGTTGGCGACCTCGCGCAGCAGGGCGGCGAGTTCGTCGCTCAGGGCAATCTGACGCTGACCGGCAACACCCTCGATAACAGTGGCGCCGGTTTGGTCGGCGCGACAAAAGCGCTGAAACTCACCGTCGGCAACGTGAATAACCGTGGCGGCGAGCTGTCCAGCCAGCAGGACGTGACGATCACCGCGCAGCAACTGGACAACAGCGATGCAGGCAAAGTCATCGCTGGTACGGCGTTGCAGCTCAACGTCGATCGTCTGATCAACCGCACCAAAGGCATGCTGTTTGGCGACACCCTGCAACTGAGCGGCTCAACGCTGGACAACGGCGCCGGTACCCTGGCGAGCCAGAACGGTCTGGCCGTCGACCTTGGCGGCGCGCTGCTCAACGACGCCGGTTTGCTCAGCAGCGAAGCCGCGCTGAGCCTCAAGGCAGCATCGCTGTCGAACGCCGCAGGCAGCGTGTCCAGCGCGGGCGCGTTGACGATCGCCACCCCCGGCGCGGTCAATAACCAGCACGGCTCGATCACCACCGATGGCGGCCTGACCCTCGCCAGTGCCAGCCTCGACAACCGCAATCAGGGCGTGATCTCCGGCAAAACCAGCGCGGCAATCAACACTGGTGCCTTTGATAACAGCCACGGCGGTCAGCTCACCAGCGCCGACACCCTGACCCTCACCGCGGGCCAGGTCACCAACCAGGATGGCGCGCGCATCGCCGCCACCAAAGCGGTCAACGCGAGCGTGACCGGCCTCGATCAACAGGGCGGTGAACTGTTCAGCAACGGCGCCTTGACCCTCGACCTCAACCACGGCCAGCTCAACAACCAGAACGGCCTGATCAACTCCCCCGGCGCGCTGCTGCTGAAAAACCTGGCAGGCGTGAACAACCAGAACGGCGAAATCTCCAGCACCCAAGGCTTCACCTTCGGCGCGGACAGCCTCGATAACGGCAGCGGTAAATTGCTCAGCGATCAAGCCCTGATCGTGCGCGTTGCCCAAGCGCTCAACAACGTCAAAGGCGTGATTTCCGCCGCTTCCCTTGACGCCCGCAGCGACAGCCTCGACAACACCGACGGCCTGCTCAGCAGCCATGGTGCGTTTGACCTCACCGTCAGCAACGCCCTGAACAACCACAACGCCACGTTGGTGGCCGACGGCAAGCTGACCCTGAATGCCGCCAGCGTTGACAACGGCCTGGGCCAGATCGCCAGCAAACAGGACCTGATCGCCAACATCGGCGGTCTGCAGCAGCAAGGCGGCCAGTTGATCGCCCTGGGCGCGCTGAACCTCACCGGCGCAAGCCTGGATAACCGCGAGGACGGCCTGGTCAGCGCCAACGGCGTCATGACGTTGAGCGTCGGCAGCATCGACAACCGCGGCGGCGAGCTGTCCAGCCAGGACGACATCAGCGTCACCGGCCAGCGTCTGGACAACAGCGATGCAGGTCGCGTCATCGGCCAGAAGTCCATAACCCTCACCGTCGATCAACTGCTCAACCGCACCAACGGCGTGTTGTCCGGCAAGTCATTGCTGACCGTCACGGGCACGCAGCTGGACAACAGCGGCGGCAACCTGGTCAGTCAGCAGAAAATCGACCTGGGCCTCAGCGGCGCGCTGCTCAACGGCCAGGGCCTGATCGACAGCGAAGGCACCCTGAACGTGCGCAGCGCTTCGTTGGCCAACAACGGCGGCAGTCTGTCCAGTGCCGGCGCGTTGACCCTCAACACCAGCGGCGCGATCAGCAATCAGGGCGGCAAACTCGTCACCGACGGCGGGTTGACCCTCAACAGCAGCACCCTCGACAACAGCCAGAGCGGCAGCATCAGCGGCAAAGGCGCGATGTCGTTGCACACCGGCGACTTCAACAACAGCCAGAACGGCCGCGTCAGCAGCGCCTCGACCCTGGAGATGGTGGCGGCTCAGGTCAGCAACCTCGACGGCGGCAGCATCGGCAGTAACGGCGCGCTTTCGGCCAGCGTCACCGGTCTGGATCAACAGGGCGGAATGCTCTTCAGCAACACCGACCTGACCCTCGATCTGAATCACGGCCAGCTGAATAACCAGAACGGTCTGATCAACGCCCCCGGCATTCTGCTGCTGAAAAACCTGGCCAGCGTGAACAACCAGAGCGGTGAAATCTCCAGCGCTCAGGGCTTCACTTTCAGCGCCGACAGCCTCGACAACAGCAACGGCAAACTGCTCAGCAACCAGCCGCTGATCGTCCGCGTCGCCCAGGCGTTGACCAACGTCAAGGGCATGATCGCCGCCGCCAACCTGAACATTGATGCCGGCTCGCTGAACAACAGCGCCGGCACCCTGACCAGCCGCGGCGACTTCGGCCTGAACGTTCAGGGCCTGCTGACTAACCAGAGCAACGGCCTCATCAACGCGACCGGTGCGCTCGACGCCACCGCCGTCAATCTCGACAACCGTGGCGGCCTTGTGCTGGCCGGCACCGACCTGACCCTGCGCACCGGCTCGCTGGACAACCGCACCACCGGGCTGATCAACAGCAAGGGCACGCTGCACCTGAACGCTCAGTCGCTGGATTCCAGCGACGGCGGTGAAGTCTCGGCCAAGGGCGACATGACCCTCACCCTTAACAGCCTGACCCAGAACGGCGGACGGCTGCTGGGTGACGGCGCCGTGACGCTGGACATCAACGGCGCCGACCTGAACAACCAGCGCGGGCTTATCACCGCCAAAGGCGCCTTGACCGTTAACCGGATGCGCGACTTCAACAACCAGGCTGGCGAGATGTCCAGCGCCCAGAGTTTCACGTTGACCGGGCGCACGCTGGACAACAGCAGCGGCCGACTGATCAGCAACCAGAACCTGGTGCTCAACGCCACTACGCTGGTCAACCAGGCCGGGCTCATCTCCGGTTGGGCAGGGCTGAACGTCAGTGGCGCAACCCTGGACAACCGCAACAGCGGCACACTCTCCAGCCGTAGCGGCGACGTCGGCGTCAACCTGACGGGCGCGCTGCTCAATGGGGCCGCCGGGGCGCTGGTGAGCCAGAAAGCCCTCACTGTTCGTGCCGCCAGTGTCGATAACCGTGGCGGGATTCTGTCCAGCGGCGGCGGCCAGACGTTCAACGTCAGCGGCGTGCTGAACAACAGCCAGAACGGCCTGATCGACAGCGGCGCCGCCCTGACCATCAATGCCGCCGGCCTCGGCAACGCGGCAGGCACGGTCAACGCGCAACAGAACATCGGCTTCACCGGCACCGACCTGGACAACAGCGCGGGCACCGTCGCGGGCAACGCCGCCGTCACCCTTGATCTGCTCGGCACCCTGACCAACACCCATGGCAAGCTCGCCAGCGCGGGGGATCTGCTGATCCAGCGCGCCGCCCAGATCAACAACCAGGGCGGTCAACTGGCCAGCCAACGGGCGCTGACCCTCACCACCGGTGGCCTGGACAACAGCAATCGCGGCACCGTGGCCGCCAACGACCAGCTTCAGGTCAACGCCAGCGGCGCCGTGCAGAACGGCAACGACGGCCTGATCTACAGCAAAAACGCCAACCTCAGACTGCAAGCTGCAAGCCTTGCCAACGCCAGCGGCACCCTGCAAAGCCAGGGCGCGCTGGACCTGACCGTCAACGGCGACATCGACGGCCCGAACGGCCGGATCATCGCCCAGGCCGGCAACCTCAACCTGACCGCCAACAACGTCGACAACCGTGGCGGCGTGCTGTCGAGCCTGCAGAACGCTTTCGTCGCGCGCATCACCGGTGTGCTGAGAAACGGTTACGACGCCAATCGCCAGGGCGGCATCACCCAGGCGCAAAGCCTCGATATTCGCGCACTCGCCGGCATCGACAACTACGGCGGACGGGTTTCGGCCCAGGGCGGCGACGCGCTGATCAACACCGGCAGCGGCAACTTCGACAACCGCAACGGCGGCCTGTACGCCAGACAGCGGATCAACGTCACCGGCAACAATTTCGACAACAGCGGCGACAACGACGGCCAGATCGCCGGTCAGCAAATCGACCTCAGCCTCGCCGGCGCGCTGAATAACCGACTCGGCATCATCGAGAGCGACAGCACCCTCAGCATCAGCGCCGCCAGTCTCGACAACCAGACCGGCAAACTGCGTGCGCTCGGCACCAGCGGCCTGACCAACCTGCACATCAGCGGCCTGTTCGACAACCGCAACGGCGCCCTGGAAACCGCCAACACCGACCTCGCTGTGGGCGTCGGCAGCCTGCTCAACGGCGGCGGCAGCATTTTGCACGTCGGCAGCGGCAACTTCGGCGTGTCCACCGACAACGTCATGAACGCCGGCGGCAGCCTGGTGACCCGCGGCGTACTGACCCTCAACGCCGACACCTGGACCAACAGCAGCGTTCTTCAGGCCGGCACGTTGAACGTCAACGTCAATAACTTCACCCAGACCTCGGCGGGGCAGTTGCTGGCGTCGACGGCGTTTGTCGGGACCGGCGGGAACTGGATCAACGACGGGTTGATCGCCAGTGACGGGGCGATGAATGTCTCGTTGTCGAGCGGCTATTCGGGCAATGGCCGACTGACCAGCCTGGGGACGCTGGGGCTGAGCGCGAATCGACTGGATCTGAATGCGCCGACCTTGATTGCGGGGGGAGGGCGGACGGATATCAATGTGGCGGGAGCTGTGGTCAACGCCGGCCGGATTACCTCGAACTCCGATTTGACGCTGACAGCCAACACCCTGCGAAACGACGGGACACTGGGCGCCAGCCAGTCACTGACCATCAATACCCCGTCCCTGACAAACACAGGGCTGCTATCTAGCGGCGGGAAAGCAAATCTGCATGTGGGCTCATTTGCCAATAATGGTGGTGACGTCTACAGCTTGGGCGATCTGGATATTCGGGGGGCTGATGCGGTCAGCAGAGCGGTTCTGCTGGATAACTTCAAGGGCACAATCGAATCAGCCGGAACAATGACGATCAACGCATCGGTGTTAAAAAACCGCGGCGATGATTTCACGTCCGAGCGGCACTTGGTATCCGGTTTCATCGCCGTGGGCTGTTACGACTGCCAAGGCAGCACTTACGACATCTTGTATGGCGTCAAGGAAATTTATAAAGCGTCGATCACCCCTTCTTCAGGAAGCGGCACACTGTCGGCGGGCGGAAACTTTGTCTTCACAGGTGGGGATTTCCTCAACAGCCGAAGTCAGGTCATGGCATCGGGCGACATTACAATCCAGGCTGACAACTTCACCAACGAAGGTGCGGCAGGCGGTACCGTTGAGCGCACTCGGACCTTTAGGACCGGAGGGATCTCCAGCTCTACTCACCTGAATTTTCTGAATGGAGAGCTCTACAACTACAACGCGCATAACGACGACGAGCCGCAAGTGTTTCACTTCATGAACTCGGACACCGCTTTCGAAGTTGCCACTCAATATGGCACCGGCGGTAACGCTGATCTTGTCGACAAGAAGACGGGCAAACATCTCAAGTACTACAGCGGCTTCAATCGCGAATTGGGCGCTTCTCAGTACGATCCCAACAATCTCGTCCAGATGCCTACCTTCCTGAATCAGTTCCGGGTGGTGGCCGACAGCGAAGTGTCGGTGGATGACGGTCAAGTTCAGTCTGCCGTCGTTCAAGCTGGTGGCAAGGTCAACATCACTGCCACGCAGAACCTTACGAACAGCGTTATCCACGAAGATTATGCGTATCTCGGTGGCGCCAATAAGGTTTCCAACACCCAGACTGCAGCCAGCACGACTGTCGTCGCACACATCAACAGTCAGCTCCCGCCCAATCTGGCCCAGCAGCAAGTCGATCCTACCGCGCTGCCGGGATTCAGCCTGCCTACAGGGCAGAACGGCCTGTTCCGCCTGAGCGGGCAGGGCGGCAGCAATGCCGCTGTTGCTGTACCCACCGCCGCACCACAAAGCTGGACCATGACAGGCGCCAGTGTTTCCAGCGCCCAGCGCGATCAGGCCCTTCCCGTCGGGCAGGGCAGCAACCTGCAAATCACCTCCGCGAATCAGGCACTCACCACCGGTCGGCAGCTCGTTGATTCAACTCGAAATCCGTCAGGCATCAACGCCGATGCGTCGGCTTTCAACGTCGCCACACCGGGCGATTCCGGCAGCGGCGGGTTCTCGGTTCCAAGCCACCAGACTGGCGCGGCGGGCACCGCCGGCGTTGATAAGGTCTCGGGCATCGGAGGTGTTGCTGGTGTTACGAACATCAGCGGCCTGAGCGCAAACCAGCCCGCGACCGCGCAGACCGTCGCCCGAGTTCAGGGCCTGCCCTCCACCGCAGCTACGGCCCGCAACGGCAAGTACCTGATCGAAACCAACCCGGTGCTCACCGACCTCAAGCAATTCATGAGCTCGGATTACCTGCTCGCGGGCCTCGGCTACAACCCCGACGAAAGCGCCAAGCGCCTCGGCGACGGCCTCTACGAACAGCGTCTGGTGCAACAAGCCGTCACCTCCCGCACCGGCCAGGCATTCATCGACGGACAGACCTCCAACGAGGATCAGTTCAAGTACCTGATGAACAACGCCATCGCCAGTAAGGACCAGCTCAACCTGTCCGTCGGTGTGTCGCTGACGTCCCAGCAAGTGGCGGCACTGACCCACGACATCGTCTGGCTCGAAGAGCGCGAAGTGAATGGCGAAAACGTGCTGGTGCCGGTGCTGTATCTGGCCCAAGCCGATGGACGTCTTGCCCCGAACGGCGCACTGATCGCCGGTAAGGACGTGACCCTCATCGCCGGCCAGAACCTCGACAACGTCGGCACCCTTAAAGCGACCAACAACCTTTCCGCCACCGCTGGCAATGACCTGGTCAACAGCGGCCTGATCTCAGCCGGCAACCGCCTGGACCTGCTCGCGGGCAACGACGTCACCAACAAAGCGGGCGGCATCATCGCCGGTCGCGACGTCACCGTGACCGCCATCGGCGGCGATGTCACCAACGAGCGCAGCGTCACTTCGCTGGACAGCGACGTGCGCGGCGAACTGCATCAGGACTTCGCCAACAGCGCAGCCCGTATAGAAGCGGCCAATGACCTGAGCGTCTCCGCCGGACGTGACATCAACAACATCGGCAGCACGCTCCAGAGCGGCCGCGACCTGATCCTTAACGCCGGGCGAGACGTCAACATCGCCTCTGCGCAGGTCACCAACAGCCAGATACTCAGCCCCAAACGCACCAGCAGCGACATCACCCAGATCGGCTCTACCGTCAGCGCAGGTCGCGACCTGTCGGTACAAGCGGGACGAGACATTAACGCCATCGCCAGCCAGATCGACGCCAAACGCGACATCGCCATGGCCGCGACCGAAGACGTCACCATCAGCTCGGCGGCGGATGAAGAGCATTCGTACAGCAAGAGCAAAAAGGTCAAAAAGCAGGAAGACCACGTCAGCCAGGTCCAGACCAAGATTACGGCGGGCGGTAGTGTTGCGGTGAGTGCCGGGCAAAACCTGGCCGTCACCTCCAGCCGCATCGCGGCCACCGACGAAGCCTACCTGGCAGCGGGCAACAAACTCGAATTCCTGGCCGCCCAGGACAACGATTACTCGCTGTACGACATGAAGAAAAAAGGCTCCTTCGGCGCCAAGAAAACCAAGCACGACGAAGTGACCGATGTGAAAAACATCGGCAGCGAAATCACCGCTGGCGGCAACTTGGTGTTGGTGAGTGGCGGCGATCAGCAGTATCAGGTCGCGAAGCTCAATAGCGGTAAAGACCTGACGATTAACAGTGGCGGGGCGATCAACTTCGAGGGCGTTAAAGACCTGCATCAGGAGAGTCATGAGAAGAGCAACACCAGCCTTGCGTGGAACTCCATGTCCGGTAAGGGCAAGACCGATGAAACCTTGCGCCAGAGTGAGCTGATCGCCAAAGGCGCTGTGGCAATCAACGCGGTGGATGGCCTGCATATTGAGGTCAAGCAGGTTAATCAGCAGACGGTGAGCCAGGCGATTGATGCGATGGTCAAGGCTGATCCTGAACTGGCTTGGCTGAAGGATGCTGAAAAGCGGGGGGATGTTGATTGGAAGCTGGTGAAGGAGGCGCACGACTCCTTTAAGTACAGCAACTCAGGCTTGGGTGTCGGCGCTCAACTGGCAATCGCCATCTTATTGGCTGCTTTTGTTGGTCCTGCAGCAATGACAGCGCTGGGGGAAGCTGGAGCAAGCGCAGCAGTAGCAGCGGGAGGCGCTGCAGTAGCAACTGGGGCAGCGACCAATGCGTCGATCAGCCTGATCAATAACAGGGGCAATCTAGGTGCCGTCGTCAAGGATGTTACCTCCAGCGATGCGATCAAGGGCTATGCCATCTCCGGTATAACTGCGGGTCTGACCACTGGTTATTTCGATGCTTGGACTGGCACAACCACCGACCCGATCACCGGCAAGATCACGACCAACCTCAGTACCTGGAAAGGAATTGGTCAGTTCGCTGCCAGTCAGGGCTTACAGAGCGGCACTTCGGCGGCACTGAGCAAGATAATGGGTCAGGGCGGTGATCTGGGTGATGCGCTGCAAAGCACGCTGTTCAATACGTTGGCAGCGGCGAGCTTCCATGCGGTGGGAGATTACGTTCCAGCTGCCGACGGAAGCGTTCAAAAGATCATGGTTCACGCCATGGTTGGGGGGCTGTTGGCTAAGGTCAGCGGTGGTGACTTCAAGACTGGTGCTTTGGCAGCCGGGGCTAATGAGGCATTGGTGGCCGACCTTAATGAGCTGGTGAAGGGCAACCCCAATCTGCTCAGCATGAGCTCGCAGTTGGTCGGTTTGCTTGCCGCATCCACGCAGAGTGGCGCCGATGCCGACAGCTTAAAAACCGGTGCCTGGGTGGCGCAGAACGGTACCCAGTACAACTTCGGCGATCATTTGCCGCCAGGTTTAGCCGCGTATGGGCAAGCGGTGACTACCCAAATGGCGGACATGCAAAGCAAGGGGGCGTCACCTGAAAAGATTGCTGATGCCGGACGAGCGTTCGCGCGAGGTGAAGGGTATGACGGTGTCCAGCCAGGGACCGAGTTCGTTAAGGCGTCGGTCGAGTTCACGGCCGGAGAGCTTTTTGGCTTTGGATTAGGGGCTATACTTGGGAAAGCTAGCTCATGGTTTTCAATCGGTGCAAAAGCAATCGATGATTCTACTGCCTATACAAAGTGGTGGGACAATGTTGCTCAACCTAAGACTCTAACTGATAGAGAGGCTAGGGCTTGGTACTTATCCAAAGAGGCAGAAATCCCCAGTCGAATTGATGCAGGATTGTCGCTGGAAGATCAGGCTAAACAGGCGTTTGCCATGAGGAATGATTTAAGGTCTACAGCTAGAGAGTTAATGTCTAACAGAGATTTGGCAGATTCTTTGAATAAGAGCGATCCCAATAGAACGTGGTCGGAGATCGCTAATAAATACTCGTCACAAGGTCTTTCTGGGGATGATTTGTGGCGCAAAATTATCGAAAAATCCCAGTCATCTAGAACAAGCGTGAATAATGGGTTGGGGATGTGAGCATGAATCGTTTTTCTGAGTCTAGTTCCGAGCTTGGTCATTTTGTTTATTTTAATGAGTATGAAGAAGAAAGCTTTGAGGAATTTGTTGGTGTTGTTTTGAAAAAGCTAAATGCAGAAGAAATAAAGCGTGAGCAAGGCCCTTACTCAATTCTGATTACTATTGAGTATGGAGGGCATAGACTTGTTTTGACAAGCGGCTCATTCGAAGGGTGCTACATATCTATAGATAAAAGTGAGGCATGGTTAGCGAAAAAAATTATAGAGTCATTCTGACTTAGCTAGTTGGTGCAAAAGCGACAGTTCAGGGGCCTTTGGTTTCTAAAGGGGCAGATGTAACGCCAGAGATCATTCAAAAAGCATTACAAGGTGATCCTGCTATTAGCGGTCAAAATTTTGTTTCATTACCTGCAGTTCAGAGATATGTTGATCATCTTCTTAAGGGGGATGTCGCTCCTCCAATTAAGATGGAAGGCGATATAATTGTTGATGGGAATCATCGTTATATCGCTGCGAAAATATTAGGGCGAAGTCCAGAGGTGGCTCCAGGAACTTTGTCGCCCAGCAAAGCTGGACAGACCAAACCTGTATCAGATGTAAAAATTGATCCGGTAGATTGGGGGAACAGATGATAACTATCTGCTTTGAGACAGGTGAGACCCTAGATTTGCCTTTGGATGGTCTAGCTAATTCAATATTTAGTGGGCTGGAGCTTCATCGTGCAATTTTTGAAAATTTTGATGTTTCGGGAGCAGATTTTACAAACTCGAATTTGAGAAATGCGTCTTTTAATTACTCTATATTGAATGGGGCGGTAATGCATGGTGCCGCTCTTATGAACGCGACACTAGTTGGCGTGCAGATGAAGAGGGCGGATCTTTCAAATGTTATAGCAATTGGGGCTGACTTTACCGGGGCAGACCTTTCATCGTCTGGTCTGGAAAATGCAGATGTTTGTGGCGCTAGTTTCATAAGAGCTAATTTATGCAATGTTAATTTTGACGTTAAAAGAATAGAAAGTGCTTTTTTTTCTGGTGCTATATATAACGAATGGACAGTTTGGCCTGAAGGTTTCGATCCTGTAATGTTTGGTGCGACAAAAGTATAATTTTAGTCTCTTTACTCGGTGCAAAAGGCATCCAGAAAGTTCCAGGTTTGGGAGAGATGGATGACTTTTTTGAATCACAATCGACTAACCTCAAAAAAAGCTGGGAACAAAAATTGGTGAGGGTCGCTTACCGTATGAAGCAAGTAGGGCCGGTATAGAATAGGCTAAGGCAACGGTTAAAGAAATCCTAAAGAACGCTACATCTGTGAGCCCAGTAATCCCCAGCTCAACTGTTCGAGGTAATTATGATCTCGTTCATGTATACAGCTCCAAGACTAATAGCACCGTGAGCTTAAGGGTGCTGCCGGACGGAAAATACGAGTTTAGTGGATAAAAGGGGACGGACCCCTTTTTATCCAGTGTTCAGTATCCGTTGCAAGGGCAAACTCCCGATTCTTATGCGAATCTTGGAAATGTGCATGTTGTTGTCTACCGTCCCGAGGCGCGCGCACTATACGATGTATCCAGCTCTCGGATTAAGGTGGTCGAATGGAACCAAGCTCCGAATGGAACATATTTCCCAAAGAAGGGAAGTGATACGAAAGTTTTTGAGGGGATGTTCCGCAGTCGGTTCTTGAAAGTTTGGGGTTGAAATGATGAAAGTTTTTCAGGGTAATATTTCTAAAGAGTCGTTGAGTCTGTTTGTTTCGAATATTGGCTCTGGAGAGTTTTTTTCATATGTAGGGAGTTTGGTCTCATTAGAGCAAGCAATTTCTGTTCTGGGTTTGCTCTCTCCTGATTTTATTGAGGTCAATGGTCACATTTTCTGGCTGCCTAAGGCTCAGCAATACGATCCACAAAAATTTCATTTGAACGGGCTGGTTGAGACCGAATCTAGTGTGTTGGAACAAAGTACATCGCGTAGAGACGTTGAACGATACAGAAATATTTTTTCAATAAATCAGTTCTTTTCAAAGTGGGAGGATGCACCGGGTCGACCCGTATTTAAAGTGGGCCTGTCGGAAGAAGATTATCGTCTTTGTCATTTATTTGCTGAACAGATCACTAGATATTGGAGGCGCGCGTTATCCGATGCCTTTCCAGAGAAGGTATTTCAGTTTGAAATTGCTGACGATCTTCTCGATGAATATGGTGTCTGTCTGACATTCTGGCAGTCGTAGTTTAAACATCGCACAGGATGTGTTCGCGCCATTAAAGCCACTGCCAGAGGCTTAATGGATAAAAGGGGACGGACCCCTTTTTAAGAGACTGGCTGATCATGCGTGGTTGCAGGCATTTTGGGGTGAGTCCGGAATCGCTGATGTTGTGCTTGGAGGACGCGTGGGTGTCGCTGCCGCAGAGAGGGCAGCAGCGGGAAAAACCGCTGGAAAGGGGGCACTTGACGCAGGCGCTGATGCAGGAGAAGCTGCTGCGGGTGGTGCAAAAGCAACAGCTACTCCACGCACTCCACTAGCTGGTCCTACTGAAAACTGGAAAACCTTTGTTAATGCTGAAAAACAGATTCAACTGGACGCCGGTGCTGGGCAGCGTGTAGATCAAGTGATCAATGAAACTCTATCTGGTAAGAAAAATTTCACGAGCTCTATGACGCTCACAACCGATGAGGCTCTATCGGCAGGGCAAAAATATCTCGGTCCCGAGTACAGGGAAATCGGTAAGCCCGGTTCTGGGGTGTTTCACAGCGCTGATGGCACTAAGGAGTTCCGTATCGACTCAGGATCTATATCAGGAGCACACGCTCCGGGAGTTCCGCATGTACATTTCGGAGTTAAAGTCCCTGTGACTGGAAAATATATTTCTAACAATCATGTTCCCTATGCGGACTAGGATATGGATATGTCTGTCGTTCGGAAGGGTATTGTTGTCACTGGCGAATATTCTGGCTGGGAAATTGTTGTTGCGGACGACCGTGATGGCGACACTGGCGGGTATTATCTTTACTTGAAGAAAAGTGATGTTGAAGGGTTTGACTACTGGTTCGAGCATGAGGCAGGGCTTCAGGCTCAGCTAGTTGATTTTGAGGTGGAGTGGATAGTTTAGTAAGTTAATTAGCATGGCTTTTATTTGGCCGTCGGTGCAAAAGGTGCCCTCAACACATCTTTGCTTGATGAGTTAGCTGCTAATGGTGTGAAATTTACGCCAGAGAATGTCATTGCAACGACTCGCAACTCTAGCGGCCAGGTTGTATTCCTAGAGACTGGAAACTCGAAAGCCGGTTTGCAGCACATCATGGAGGAGCATGGTAGCCAATTTGCTCAGATGGGCGTGTCTGAGGCTGAGATTCCGGGTGTGGTAATGAAAGCTGTTTCTGAGGGGAAGCTCGTTGGTTATCAAGGTACTGGAATTGGGCGTCCAATTTATGAGCTAACTATAAATGGGCAGCCGCAGCGAATTGCTGTGACCGTTGGTGACAACGGATTTGTCGTCGGTGCAAATCCAAGGGGGAGCCTTAAGTGAAAAATATAAAGTTGATGCCGGATTATCAATGTCATCCTCTTTGGAATATGTCCCCCGATGAGTATGGGGACATAGCTCCTTGCGAGCTTCCTATTTCTGAAGAGCTTCAGCGGCGTTTAACAAAGTGGGCTGCCATGTACGATGAAACACTCGATTCTGATTATCCGCCAAATTCTGGGTTCAAGAGTGAGGATTTAGAGCGCGAATTCAAACAGGAGGGAGTACTGCTAGCTGAATGCTTGAGGGATGAACTGGGGACGGATTTCTCTATTTTTCTTAAAGTTTAATTGGTGCAAAAGAGGAAGCAGATACAGGTACGACGGGCAGGGCTAAAGTTGTTGCAAATGAAGGAACGTTTCCAGACGAGGTATTTACCGGGAAGAAACCGTTTCAGACGACTCCGGGAACAGGGACTGTGACGCAGGAGAGCTACAACCCAGCGACTGGGAAACTGGAAGAGTCTGTGATCGAGTATGACCAGTATGGCCGACAGGTTAAAAGAACGGATTACACTAATCACGGATATGGGAACCAAGGAAAGCCTGCGGAATACCATTCCGACCCGCACACGCATACCTGTGATTATGGTCCAGGGTATGGCTCCAATGGGAAAGCATAAAAAAGCATAAAAGGGGACAGACCCCTTAATCGTGTACCAGCAAATATGGTGCTTGATTTGCGAGTTCAGCCTGGTGGTTCGGCTGCTGCTAAGTCGCTTATCGAATTCGGCCGTGAATATAATGTGAAAGTGATTGTTAAAGAATTCAAGTGAGACCTGAAAAGATGAAAAGATTCAAGTTTGTTTTTGATTTTGAGTCGATCAGTGGTTTGCAGATGCTGGCCTTGGTTGAGCAGCTTTTAAATAAGCTTTCCCCCCCAGCAGTTTTTTTTCTGCAGGGGGTTAAGATTGACGTTAAAGCGCTTGAAAAGAAAATATTGAAAAAAAAATCTTGGCCTAGCGGTTTGATGTCTGGTGGGCTTGAGCTCCGATTCGGGTTGCTTCCAGCGCTGGGTTATTGCTTTTTGGTACTAGAAGAATCAGAGGGTCATAGTATTACCAAGTTGGAAGAGGGTATAGGGCCTATTCTCAGTGTTGAAGGTTTCATTCAGGCATGGGTTTCTGATGTCGAATATGATTTTTGGCAGAGCGCTACAGACCCTCTAGAGTATAAATGCGCGGGGCGCCCTATTTCAGGTCTTCTAATGAAGTCTAATGGCTTGCCTCCCCCGTTGGATCAAATGGAAATTGATACCTCAGGGAATCCCGGCCGTAACGTGCTCAGGCAAGGATATATTGAGGCGATTGGAAGCACTATGTGGCTAGGAAACCTCTTCTGGGAGAGAGCTGGTGTGGATAGGTTTGCCAGCATTTCGTTGTTGGAAAGCCAGGGTTTTAAAGTTTATGATTGTGGAAGATTTTTTAAAGTTGTAACATCTGATAAGGTTTTTTCTGATGGTTCAACCATAGAAAAACAAGGAGCTCTTAGGCGGATTTTATTTGGATTAAATTGACGCTGTAGTTGGTGCGGAGGCGGCAGGGGGGGCAGTGTAAATTCCGAAGATCAAGCTAAGTCGGCAAAATTGAGTTGTTTTTTAACAACAAGCGGTTGAAGCATTCGACAATCAAAAGGGACGGGCCCCTTTGTTCTCTAGGCAGTCTGACGTGTTAAATCAGAATGGTTTAATCGGGTGCTGGGAAGTAGCTACGCAGGCTCAGGCAAATAGTGCTCAGAAAATGTCTGATGAACTGGGTATTAAAGGTATTTCAGGATAAAAGGGGGATAAAAGGGGAGGGGATAAAAGGGGACGGACCCCTTTATCGCTCTGATTGATGGCGATCTTGTGCTGGGGATGCTGGGCGGCGTCGGCGCCAAAGGCATGCTGGCCCTCCTCGCTGAAAAGCGTGCGGCAAACCTAGCGGCGGCCGAGGCGAAAGCAGGATCAAACGGAGCAGCAGATTTAGCGCAGGCTGGTACGAGCACAAAGGGTTCGACCGGTACGCCTGAGTGGACCACCTCCGAAGGTCCTTATAGCGGAAATTTATCTGGAAATTATCCTTCACCAAGTACTACTGTCAGCGGGCGGGCTGTAGATGGCGTTGGTGAGTTGGCAGCGGTCTGGGTGCAAAAGAAATACCTAAGGAATTAGGTAAAGTGTCTTTTGATGCAGCTAATGGTGTGGGAACCATCTACTCTCCAAGAGTCACCATGAGCGGAAGTGAAATAACATTTGATGAGTTTGTGATAGGTACTTCGAAAGGACTCATTGGCGTTGATGCTGATGGGGCCGCTGAATTAGCAGGACCATAAAGTTAAAGGGGACGGATTCCTTTAACTCTTAAGCCTCTCCACACTTGGCAATTCCGGCAACGGCGGGTTCTCGGTTCCGAGCCACCAGGCCGGCGCGGGTGGCATTGCAGCCTTCGACCAGGTGGCAGGTGTCGAAAGCGTCACAGGCGTCACAGGCGTAGCAGGTGTCCGCGGTATAACCGGTGTCACCGGCGCAGCAGGCGTTACTGGCGTCTCGGGAATTCCGGGCGCAACAGGCGTTACCCCCAATCCCGGGACCAGCGGCATCAGTGGCGCAAGCCCCACCGGTAACAGCCCAGGTCAGTCGGCGAGAGGGATAAAAGGGGACGGACCCCTTTTTACAGCGTCTGATGCGTTCGTTAATACCGTGATCAATGGGGGCAGCTACTCAGACAATCTCGGTAATGCGCTGGTAGGTCAGGCTAGCAATATTGGTATGGCCATCGGCTTCAAGATGGTCGGCGACTGGGCGTTGGGGAAATACGCCGAAGGCAGCCCTCAAAAAGTGATGGCGCACGCGCTGGTGGGCGGGTTGCTCGCCGAAGCCACCGGCGGGGACTTCAAAACAGGAGCCGCCGCTGCTGGTGCTAACGAGGCACTGATCAACGTACTAAGCAGCATGGTCGGAGGTAACAAGAACCTCGAAGTGATGGCCTCGCAGCTGACTGGGATTGTGGCTGCGGCGGCGGTGGGTGGCGACGTCGCGAAAGGTGCGCAAATTGCACAGTACGCGACGACGTACAACCGTCAACTGCATGCTGAAGAGCAGAAATGGTTAGAAAATAACGCCAAGACGTTCGCTGATAAGTATGGAATCACCGAGCAGGCGGCGATGGAGCGGCTTAGCCAGCAGGCGCTTAAAGACACCGATATGTTATGGCGCTCGGTGTTAAGCGACGGAACTGACAGCGCTGCCGAGACATTCTTGGCAGGCGCGGGCCAGACATTTACCAACGAACTGGGAAACAAGCAGCAACTGTTCACCACATCGGGGAATCAGCTCTTCCGTCCGGAGATGTTCGCAGACACCGCAGACCCGAGCTTCTATAAAGAGTTCGTACAGAGCGGTATCAGCAGAGACCTGAGTAGCGGATTGCTAAAGGAGTTGAAAGACTCTGGTATTGCCTTGAAAGACGGTGCCGTTAGTCTGTATGACGCTGCCAAGAAAGACCCAGGAGCCGTATTTGGCGGCATTCTGTCCAGCTTGAAAGATGTGCCGGCAGGCGCTCTTGAGAGTTTTCAGGAGAGCGGCAAGGCCATAGGGGAAGGCGCCGCCGTGGCGCTGAGCCCCGAACTCTCAGATAAGCTCAACAGTATTTACGGACAAGATGTCGGCGGTGCCCAAAAAACGTTGCTCGCCATACGTATTTTCACGGCAATCGTTGGTGCTAAGTCGGTGGCTGAGGTCGTCGATGTCGTGGCTACCAAGTCAGCCGCGGCAATTGCGAAGGCCTCTGACAACCCACCGGCTAAAAATCTCAATGCGGACAGCGCGTTCACCGATAATGAAACAGGTTCGCCTGCTCATGCGGACGCCCCTGATCCTGATCTGCCTCCTCCTGCGGACTCACCCGCCGGCGGTGCAAAAGCGACAGGTGGTGCAGTAGAGCTAACGTTTGACAAGGCTACCCGGACTTGGACAACTCCAGCTGGTCTAGACTATGGACAAGGATCGGTTCAAGGAAACAGAGTTTTGCATGTTTTAGAGCATGCTGATCCGAATCCGGCCAAGACAACACATAGCGTCTTTAGTATGGACAGAAAAGAGATTTTAGGCACTATCGATGAGGCATGGCTCAAGAAAGGTAGTCCTGTAGTAAATGATCCGGGTGCATATGTTGTCCCGATGGGCCGAGCGATTGGTACTTCTGGAGAAACGAGTATTAAAATTATTGTTCGGCCTGGGACCAGTCAGGTCATTACCGCTTATCCTGTTAAATAGAGAAGTCTTATATGTTGTGTCCAAGGTGTGAGCAGGGAGATATTGTCAGGGCTAAGATTATAGCTGATGACACTTGCTTGTTCGTATGTCAAGAGTGCGAGGCCTCATGGTTTTTATACGAAGACATTGGGGTTAGGGCCTTTTTCGACTATGGGACTTATATGGAAAGTCTAGGACTGAAACCACTATGGAGTGAGTTGAAAATTATTCCTGAGTAGGTGCAAAAGGTGTATCTCCAGTTGTAACCGCAGAGGGAAAGATTGGCGGAAAAACATTCACCGATTTTAATCAGACTGCACGTCCAGCTTCAGAAGCTAATGCGAGTCAACCAACCTTGATATCTGATCGGGTAACCGCTAAGGCTGACGCATCTGGGAAAGTCCTGCCAAATGGAAACATGGCCGACGCTCACGCAGAAATAGGTGTGATTCAGCAGGCATATACTGCTGGTAAAACTATGGGGGCAAGCATGGAGCTTACCGTCTCTGGTAAAGCAGTGTGTGGGTACTGTCGAGGAGATATTGCGGCAATGGCGGAGAAATCTGGACTTACTTCTCTTGAGGTCAAAGAGGTTGCAACTGGTAAAACTCTATATTGGCAGCCTGGAATGCGGGCTCTGAGAGAGAGGAATTAGTAATGAAATTTTCTCTATCATGGATTGTCGGGTTTGGATCTGAATGTCAGGGGGGTAGAGCTAAAGAACCTCTTTGGAGTGATATTGAACTTCGTCTAAGAGAAGTATGCGGGACGTCTGGCTCTGTTACATTAGAGGCTGTGAATTTTAATGGGTTTGAGCTGTTGAGTTTGCAAGTTATTGCAGATGATGGAAAGTATGCGATGACTTTAGGGGAGGACAATGGCGAGGATTACATTGTTCGTTCTTACATAGGAGGCGAAAATTCAGGGCAGACAGTTTGTATCCTTGGGGATGCTGTAGATGCCTCAGGAGTTTGTACGGATTTTGAAATTGTGGTTGATATTTTTAGGCGGTTTTTTGAAGGGGGTCAGGTTTCTTTTAACCTAATGGCTTAATCCTTTGGGGCAAAAGACACCGCGTCCGGATTGGTTTCTGGAGAGACAAGCGTCGTAGGGGCTGGCAAACCTGCATCCAACGATGCCAGCTTCGCAGGCCCTAAAGGTTATACCCAAGAACTTGATGGCTCTGTGACAGGCCCAGGCGGCGGGGTGTACAAAGCTACTGGGACTCTGGATAGCAGTGGAAATCAGATATATCTGGGAGGTAACGGTAACTACTACACCCTGACTGGTGAGGGTTCTACCAGAATTCCTTCACCTAATCCGTCGACAGACATTGGAGCGACAGGGAAAATTGGAGAGAATGACTTAAAGTCGCTGGGTGGTCAGTCACAGGTGTCATTTCAGACAAGCCTAGGTGCACGTTTTGTCGATCAATTGGCTCCCGGTAACATGGCCCATGAATCAAAGGTTGGTTACACCTCACTTGATGCAAGTACGGCACTTCAAGTGGCTAAGGACGCGGAGTTGCTGAGTAGAGGTATGGTAAATGGGGTAACATGGAATTTTTTCACGAGCCCTGTTACGGGCCGCGTGGGCGCCGCGCCCGCGTTACTCAAGGCACTTTCCGATGCGGGCATTAAAGTAGTGGTGCATGAAATATGAAATTTACAACAGCTTATACCCCGGTCACCACAGCTTTTGCATCAATGACTAAAAAAGAATTAAGTGATTTTTATGAATGTTTTATACTAAATGTGCCCTATTGTTTGGATGAGTTAATTCAAAGTATTTGGCAGACTCCCGGATTTGATAGTTGGAGGGCAGACTTCTCTCCGGAGTCTTTAGGTGCACTCGGTGAGTGGTTTGCCACCAAACTTAAAAAAACAAAATCAAGTTCAGATGCGGTGCAGTTTTCCACAGTCGCTCAAGCGAGCCCTGTCGCTTGGGACTTGACTGATGAGGAAAAGTCTTTGGCTGTAAAAGTCGGTATGTACTACGGGGAGGTCGCAATTAGAAATCATCCATCACTAAGCTGGATGCAATTGAAGGGTAGTAAAAAGCTCGCTGATTACGGGCAGCCTGTCATAGGCGGTCCAGGTATTATTCCAACAAATCCTGTGAGAGTTGCCAATGCATTTGCGTGGGGTATCGCGGATGGCTCAAGAACCGGTAGCCGACTCCAAGAAACTTATGATTCCTGGATGGAAATGATAAATGATAAATGATAAATGATTAGGCGTTATAAACTTGGACCGATAAAATGGGTGGGCCCTTTGTTCTATGTCAAAACTTAATCGAGTCGACAGGGGGGGCGTGTCAAAGAAATTAAAGCCACTGCGCAAGCCTGAATAATGATGATGCGTTTAGATCTGGTTGAGAAATGGCTTCTGGAAAAGCTTAAGTCAGGGAATGAAGTGTAGCGCGGAATTGCTGTAGAAGTTTTCTCCGTGAATAAAAGGGGACGGAATAAAAGGGGACGGACCCCTTTGATCTGCACTCAGGTAAATCAGGCGCGCATATCGTCCCGACAAATCCCACAACAATAGGAGGTGGATCGTGAAAGCAATTCCTGACTGGCTTATTCTATGTGTATGGCGAGCGCTAATAGGCGAGATATATCCGGCTATTCGAGCCGTCGCTATTTCGATCTCAGAAAAAAATAGCTTAGTCATAAGGTACTACTTGGAAAGAGAGCCAGTCGATTTTGATTATGAAAGTCTGGAGGTTGTTGCGACAAATGTTACGGCTCTGATTGGCGCTCATAGCATTCCCCATATAAAGATAGAGTGCGAGTATTCGAGCAAGCCCATAGGGGAGCTGGAGTGTTTGGGAGAATTTGTCTACAGTCGTCGAGAGTATGACATGGAAGATTTTATTGAGTAGCATGACCTGAACTAGAGATAAAAGGGGGCGGACCCTTTTTCATTCCCAGTCCAAGGCTCGGTTTAACACGAGCTCCGTCGGCGAAACACAAGCAATTATTCAGAATAAAAGGGGACGGACCCCTTTGATCTTATCAGCCGCTAACTAATGCTGAGCGAGAGGAGCTCAATAACGACTTTAAATCTTATCTCGATGAAATGGCTGGTCAGGTAGGTATCCCAGCTGCCCAGAATGCCTTATCCGGCCTGCAACAGAATGGTGCGTACAAAATTTACGATTATCCATTTGCAGGCACCGCAGAACAGAAGGCAGCGTGGACGGCCGCCAATTCGCAGACGATTCAGGACTTCTTTCAGACTCAGGTTCGACCGCGCTCCGAGGACGAGCATCTCTATAACAGCATTGGCCACAGCGCTCAGATCGCCGCCGCCCAAGAGGACGACGCCAGGATTGGGCAACTCGCTTTCTTGCTCGAAGAAGAGATGGCGATTAAGATCTCGATCGCCGCAAAGGTTTTTGCTGACGGGGTTGGAGCAGCCGGCGCAGCGGAAGGTGCTTTAATTGGTGGTGCAAAAGGTATTTCTCCGGTTGTCACCGCAGAGGGAAAAATTGGAGATGCGGCATTTACTGATGTAAACCAAACAGCTCGTCCAGTAGCTCAGGCAAATCCAGATGAGCCAACTCTGATAGCTGATCGAGTAACGGCCAAAACTGAAGCAACAGGAAAATCTTTGCCGAATGGAAATATGGCTGACGCTCATGCAGAAATTGGCGTCATACAGCAGGCATATAATGCTGGCAAGACTCAAGGTGCTGATATGGCTATGAGCGTTGCAGGTAAAGATGTATGTGGATTTTGCAAAGGTGATATAGCGGCCGCTGCGGAAAAATCCGGATTGAGTTCTTTGACTATTCAAGCGATAGACGACGTAACTGGATTACCAAAAAAATATAATTGGGTGCCGGGAATGCGGTCGATTAAGGAGGTGCCATGAGTATGGTTTTTGGCGGCTATATTGTTGACGCTGATGGATATCGCCATCAGTTAGAAGCTATCATGGATCCCGAAGAATTGGATGTTCGAGGGGTATTGACTTCCATTGGTAAAGGCTCCGGCGTTATCAAGATGCGGTGCGAGTCTGAATCTGAAGGTCGCCCCTATGAATTGGCGCTATATGTTGAAAGTGAAAGTTTTTTTCTGATGCTTAGCGAGTATGATAAAGATGGTGAGCATGTCGTCAGAACTATGACTGATCTCAACTCAAAAAACGAACTCGTCAGCATTTTAGGGGAGATGTATCCTGCTAGAGCGGTCACACATGATGTGGAAATTGTTTGTTCTATTTTTATCGAGTTTGCTCGTTCAGGAAATGTGTCTGTGGATATCATGGCGTAAGTTTCACTAAATATCGTCTGACTAGTTGGTGCAAAAGGTGTAGAGGCGGCAGCTGGTGACTTGGCCGCTAATCCAGCAACCTCATTAAGACAAAGCAATGGGGTTGCGCTGAATCCAAATCTACCTGATCCTGTTGCTGGCCTCTATTACATCCCAAAAACACTTTCCTCATCCAATCCAAATATCGCAAATTCTCAAATCAACGGTTACGTGGGCGAATTGAAGTTGGCGAACGATATTGCAAACATTCCCAGTGAAACGGTGGTTAGATACGGTGATGCCATCGGTACGCACGGCGCGGATGTGATCTCAGTCAACTCAGCTACCGGCTGGGTTTCTCTGTGGGATAACAAATTTCGTAGCAGCGCTCAAAATGTGCATTCTTCTCCAACGTTTACGCCAGGTTCGAATGCGCTGAATGGTGCAGTCTCCGACGCGCAGACAGCAATCAGAAATTCTAATCTGCCGGATGCAGTAAAGCAGCAAGCCATTCAAAACTTAAGGGATGGTAATTTCAGTGCCAATACAGTTGGCTCTGGTGCTGCAAGAAATTCAACACCTGTAAGATTTTGCGGAAATAATCCATGTTGAGGATAACTTATGCTCTTTGATCCGATCAAAACACGGTTTAATGGTTTTAGTGACGCTATGCTTAAATGGCAATTGGAGGCACAGTATGATCCAGCGCGGCCAATGGGGAATGTTGCCAAGTCTGATTTGTCCGATGTGATTTCAGCTTGGCTTGTAGGCCTCCACGGCGAGATTGCCCCCGTAATCCGCCGCTCACTGCAATGGATAGATAAGGCAATAGAAGTCGATGAGGCGTTCGGGCCAGACATTAATGGTCACAGAACAACCTTGCACTGGGCCAAAGCTTTGGGTGAATGGATGGACACGGGCTGGAATTCTGAAGGTGAGTGGGGGCTGGCACGTGTGTATGAGGAAGCTCGTTGGCGTTACGAAAAACGCCCGTGGTCAACGCATGATATCGTCAAAACTGGCTTAGATGACTACATGGCTTTTGCATATCAGGCCGGGGAGCATGACGAAGGCTTTGAGTCAGGTGTTGAGATGTATCAGCGTTGGAATGGTAAAAAAGAGATTTTGTTATCCGGCGTTTTGAAGCCTCAAGACTTTGGTTATGCTTTGTGTCTTCATCGAACAGCTCTTCAGGATTTTGATGAGGACGAACTTTTTAGGGCCGGCAGAAAAATGCTTCAAGCCAATTTACAAAAAACTTGGTTGGGTGGTGGGCAATATATTCGTGCAGCAACATGGCTTAAAATTGTTTACTGGCACAATGACGAAACCTTGACGCCGTTGCAGACTGTTTTGAAAGCTTACGAAGACATGCCCAAAGTGCCTCGTCCTGATTTTGTTTCAGTGGGATAGGTTTTGATATCTAATTTATTTAGCAGATTGATAATGGGGGGCGGCCCCTTTCTTCAATCGATAAAAGGGGACGGACCCCTTTTTACTCGCAAGGTCAAAAAATAGCTGATGTCCCCGTATTAAAGGGGCGGACCCCTTGATTTTTTCAGAGAACAATCTAATGGTTAGCCGGCTGCGAACAGCTCTAGCTGATGGGATATCAATAGAAGGCGCAGATGCAAGCTTCTATATTCGCGAGTTATCTGAGTCCACTATGATGAGTAGAGGGTTGGATTACAGTACTGCACACCAAGGGGCACAGGGTAATTATGAAGTTTCCCCATATAGCGTTTATCATCCGGACGTCATTAACGCTATCAATGCTGCTGAGCCCGGATCTTTCATTCCTAACTGGTTGTAATTTTGGGGGCAGCAATGATGATAAGTGGTCGTGTTGGGCGATTTGGACGATTCCGTCTTTGGTGTGATGAGCCTCATCCTCATGTTGTTGATTGTAAATGGCGAGGTCCTGATGGATCTGGTTTAGATTCTACAGGTGATAAAAATAAATCACCTGAATTGCGCAATATAGTACTTGAGGTTATGAATCCCAGAGGTGCGCGCTCTTTGTATGCGCTACTTGGTCTACATTACCAATCTTCAGGGGGGAGTCTTAAAATAAATGTCATTAGCGACTCTTCGACTTGTGCGATTTATAAAGGCTCACTTATTGATGGTTTTGAAGTGGCACATGTGGGTTTGCCAGTTGAGTACGCAAAGGCGTCGATCGCTGGTTTGAAGCAGGGGCTCGCCAAAGATGTTAATGCTAATCAAGGTCAGATAGATATTTGTTGTGCTGCATATGGAGATGTTTCTTCAAGTGAACAGTTTTTTGAGAGAGTAGGCTTTGCGCTGGCTCACCTGTTGCGGTTGTCATATCAGGATCTCACAGAAGATATGGTTAATTCTTTTTTTACGAATTAGCTCTATACCAGGCCTTCAGAATATATCCCACAGCGATAAAAGGGGACGGACCCCTTTTTACAGACTGGTGTGTAGGTAACGTATGCAGTGTTGAAGTGAAAAACTACAACATCGCAAAAAATCAAAGCGGATTGATTAGTAATGTTTCCAAGCAAGCCCTCCAGCGAGCTGAAAATTTACCGCAAGGAATGCAGCAGCAAGTCGTTATTGATATTCGAGGGCAAGCTGTTACGCCTGTGCAGCGTGCGCAAATCGTTCGTGGAATAGTTGATAAGTCAAATGGGGCAATATCTCCCTCATCCATCAGGTTTAAAGCAGAATGAAAAATGTAGGTGTTCTTGCCGCAATGACAATATCTGTCTTAGGTCCAGCCTCTGACGTTGACTGTTTTTTTAAGTCAGTTGTGTTTTTTCTTGAGGGCGGCAAAAGAGGAAGCAGGTATCCCTTGGTTACAGAGAAGCTTTATTGCCGCTCTTTAAGCAAAAACGAACTGGCTGAGTTAAAGATAGATTTAGAGAGTGTAAGGGCTGAGTTTAATAGCATTCCTGCGGATAGCTTTGATATAAGCGCTTTCGGGGTGGACGAGGAAAATACTCGTTTGCTTTTGAGTGGTAATACTCTGGCTGATATCTTTGCTCGCTTCTTCAAAATTATTTTTGATGCTGTCGAATGTTCAGATGTTTTTTATAAAGAGTTTAATGAGTACGTCCCTTTAAGAATCGGCTTTACCGACGCGCCTGACTATATTTTTGATGTGAATCGTTCCGAAGACTTGTATAACTCTCTTGCTTCTGACGAGTTACCGTTCTGGCGTCGCTGATCTGTAGAAATTCTATTTTTTATTTAACACCGGCTTAACGCCGGTGTTTTTGCATCCGATTTGCAGCCCTTTTGCTATCTATTTGCTTCCCTTTTGCTCCCAGGTTGCATCCTTTCTGCACTCAGGTTGCACCCCTTTTGCACCCATCCTTACGACCTACGGTCTACCTGCTCAATCCGCCCTTTTTCAGCATGATTTTTCGCTCCTTAACAGGAGCAAAATCTCAATACACAACACGCGATAAAAGGGGACGGACCCCTTTGTTTATGAGTTACCCAAGGTTTGGGAGTCACTACTCGAAAAGAACTCGAGTAACGCCCGTGTTTATACACAAGCTGAATTTTTCAAGGAGTTCAAAAAATGAAGTTGAACCAGGCAGTCTTTAATGATCTTTGGAATGGAGAAAGAAGTGTCTGCTTTTTTGTACACTTTGGAAAATGTTATTGGATTATAGATGAAAAGTATAATTTCTCTCTTGACGCAGAAAAAGACTATCGTGCCTATCTTGAAGATGGTGATATAACACAAGAGCAATACGAACAATCATGTAAAATTTTCAGGGGCGGCATTTTGAAAATGACGTCGGAAAATTTTCCGCAGTATCTAAATGATTCAAGTGAAAAGATTTTGTCTTCAGGCGATTTGAAAAATTTTATTGCGGCTGATTATGAAGTCTTTGAAAAGGTTGAAAATTATTTTTTAACCGGTGATGGTTTGTCCTCAGCCCTATTTGAAAAGGCCAATATTATTAATTCCAAGCTTCCTAGGTTCTACATAAATTTTGATAGAAAAATTTTTATGCACATGGATGACGTGCGTGGTCATGAAAGTCTAGCTTATTCTAACTGGACTGCTGAATGCTTTGATTTTAGCTTTTTGATCCCTGCTCGCGAGCGGTACTGGATAGTGGCGGGCAATGACTATTGGAAACTTCGGTTTATATAAGCGAGAAAAGTGCAAAAGCGACAGCGGCAGATCCCAAGCTGGCTAGCCTTACCACTATCACGGACGGAATGAGGGCTGATCCTTACCGCCCGGACTGGCAGCGTACGTAGGTAACGAGCCGAGAGCGGTCGCGACGTCACCGTGACCGCCATCGGCGGCGATGTCACCAACGAGCGCAGCGTGACCTCGCTCGACAGCGACGTGCGGGGCCAACTGCATAAGGAATACGCCGACAACGCCGCCCGCATCGAAGCTGCCAACGACCTGAGCGTTTCGGCTGGCCGCGACATCAACAACATTGGCAGCACGCTCCAGACCGGCCGCGACCTGATCCTTAATGCCGGGCGAGACGTCAACATCGCCTCTGCGCAGGTTACCAACAGCCAGATACTCAGCCCTAAACGCACCAGCAGCGACATCACCCAGATCGGCTCGACCGCCAGCGCAGGCCGCGACCTCTCGGTACAAGCGGGGCGAGACATCAACGCCATCGCCAGCCAGATCGACGCCAAACGCGACATCGCCATGGCCGCGACCGAAGACGTCACCATCAGCTCGGCGGCGGATGAAGAGCACTCGTACAGCAAGAGCAAGAAGGTCAAAAAGCAGGAAGACCACGTCAGCCAGGTTCAGACCGAAATCACGGCGGGTGGGAGTGTTGCTGTGAGTGCCGGGCAAGATCTGACGCTGATCTCCAGTCGGATCGCTGCGGGTGATGAGGCGTACCTCGCCGCCGGAGACAAACTCGGCGTTTTTGCGGCGCAGGACAACGACTACTCGCTGTATGACATGAAGAAGAAAGGTCACTTCGGCGCCAAGAAAACCAAGCACGACGAAGTCACGCAGGTCACCAACATCAGTAGCGAGATAACTTCTGGCGGTGACATGGTCTTGGTGAGCGGTGGCAACCAGCATTACCAGGCCGCGAAGATCAACAGTGGCGATGATCTTATTATCAAGAGTGGCGGCTCCATAACGTTTGACGCGGTTAAGGACCTCCATCAAGAGAGCCACGAAAAAAGCAATACGAGCCTTGCGTGGAACTCCATGTCAGGCAAGGGCAAGACCGATGAAACCTTGCGCCAGAGTGAACTGATCGCCAAAGGCGCTGTGGCAATCAATGCGGTGGATGGCCTGCATATCGAGGTCAAGCAGGTTAATCAGCAGACGGTTAGCCAAGCGATTGATGCGATGGTCAAGGCTGATCCTGAACTGGCTTGGTTGAAGGATGCGGAGAAGCGGGGGGATGTTGACTGGAAGCTGATCAAGGAAACCCACGACGCTTATAAGTACAGCAGCTCGAGCCTGGGTCAGGGCGCGATGCTGGCGATCATCATTGTCGCGACTGTATTGACGGCTGGTGCCGCTAGCGCGGCAGTTGGCAGCGCTGCTGGTGCCGGTGTGGGAAGCGGGACCGCAATGGCAGCGGGTGGTAGCACCGCCATGGTGGAAGCCGGTACTGCGGTGGGGACCGCAGCAGCAGGGTGGGGCAATGTTGCAGCAACTGCCGCACTTACCTCCTTGGCGGGTACGGCGGCCGTGAGTGTCATCAACAACAAAGGCAATCTCGGAAACACGGTTAAAGATACCTTTAGCAGTAACAGCCTCAAGAACGCGCTCATTGCAAGCGTGACCGCGGGCATTATTGATTACGCAGACCAAAATTGGTTCGCCAGCGCGGGTGACGCCGCTAATGGCGGTTCAAAGGTTATTACAGCGGGGCCGACTCAAAATCCAGGCTACGCGTCGAGCATGCTGCAGCCTGACAGTTGGGCGAATACGCTGGCACGCAGCGGCACGCACGCTCTGATCAACAGCGGGGTTTCGACAGCGGTCAATGGAGGTAACTTCGGTTCCAATCTAGGTGGCGCACTTGTCAGCGAGGGTATCGACCTTGGTTCCGCTTTGGGGAACAAGGTCGTTGGAGATTTAGCCGGGGAGCTGCACATTGCGCCCGAACTTGTGCAAAAGGTCGTGCTGCACGCCGTCTTGGGTGGGTTAATTTCCAAGGCGACCGGGGGTGACTTCGCAAGTGGGGCGATCGCAGGCGGGGTGGCGGAAGGGCTCACGCCGCTAGCGAATAATTATCTGGCCCAGTACGTCAGTGATCGATTCTCAGCAGCTGACCTTACAGAAGCCGGAAGCCAAGCAAAAATCACAACAGGGCAACTCATAGGCTTAATCGCTTCGAGCATGGCGGGTGGTAGCGCTGCTACCGGCAGCCTCATTGGCGGCGCTGGCGAGAAATACAACAACGAACAACACCACAACCCGGTTGAGGAGGTCGAAGCCGAAATCAGGCACTCCGAGGGCTTGCCGATTCCCCCCCAGGAAGCGGCGGACCTTGGAATGCCTCCGATCCAGTCAATTGTTCCAGGTCCCCCAGTCATGGGTTTAGGTGGGGCGGCCGCTGTCGGAGGGATGTCTATCCCTACGATTGGCGGCCGGAAGCCGATAAACAGTCAGTATGCAGGAGGCCAGTCTCCCTCAGGCGTGGCATATAGCGCGAGCGGATTCCCCGACTTTTCTCCGTACGCAGTTTCAACTGTTGTGGTTGAGGGCATGACAGGTGTGTATAGAGTAGACTCAAGGTTAGCGAATCAGCTGGTAGGTTTGACGCAAACACCTCAAGGATTCGTTTGGCATCATGTCGAGGATGGGATGACTATGCAATTGATCCCGAAAGATGTTCATGTCGAAGCGCCTCACACTGGCGGTGCCGCTGTAATAAGAAACGGAGGGATAGATAAGTGAACATTGAAATTAAAAGTGTTGAGCCATATTCCGATTTCGAGCTTTCAGAACTAGAACGCTACTCAGGTGTCAGCGTTGATGATGAAATTCGAAAGTTTTTTAATGAGTATAATGGAGCGCGGTTTTCCCCGAGTGGACTTCAGGGGGATGTTCGAGAAGATGTAGGGGTTTCCGAGTTTCTTTCTATTGCGCAGATATTGATTGAAGTCCAGCAGTTTAGATTCAGGTCTGGGTACATTCCGATTGCTTTAGCTGAGGGTGGCAACTATGTGGTTATTGATCTTGTAAGTAAGGCCGTACTGTTCCTAGATCATGAAGTTGAAGACGGTTATCGTGAGATCGCTGCAGATGTGGATGATTTTGTGAAGCGTTTAATCCCCAACGCAGAAATTCAGGATGATTTTTCGGGTATGAAGGTGAAAAGCGTGTGGATAGATCCAGTATTCTTAGCGAGAATCAAATCTGGAGAGTTCAAATAGAAAAAGCGTAAAGGGGGGGGCGGTCGCTTTGTTCTCGTAGGGTATAAAATGGGACTGATCGCTTAACCGCGAGCAATGGATAATAGGACTAAAAGGGACTGACCCCTTTGTTCCAAGTAAGTTGCTCGATGGCTGAGTTGGCAAAGGTGCAGTTATTGAGGTGCGCCCATCAATTGCCGGCAATCTGAATGTGTACGAAAGTGGGGTCACTGAACCTGGCCAGTTCCATCACCAGGTTTATACGGATGGTTAATATGTCTATGATCCTAGACTGTCTTCCCGCCCCATCCCGAAAGGCGACTGGCAACAGCATATAATGATAAAAGGATAAAAGGGCAGGATAAAAGGGGACGGACCCCTTTTTACCAGCTATCACTGTTGGCGGGCAAGCTGTAGATGGCGTTGGTGACGTTGCCGGCGGTCTGGGGTCAAAAGGACTATCTATAACGATTGAGCCCAAAATTGTCGATCAGATGGGTAAGAGAGGCTGGACAGAAAGCTCTATACAGGATGCTATAGATAAACCGATAAAAACGGTTGTGACGAAAGATACTCGGTTTGATACCGTGTCGGGAAGCCGTCTAAATGATCCGGCTCCGGGTATATTGCTAAAGATGGCTCCTACGTAGTGAGGAACGACCGTACAGGCGCTATTGTTCAAGTCTCCAATAAGAATGACCCTAAATGGGTCGCCCCATGGGATTGATTATGAAAGAAGTTTCTATCAAGGATTTGCCTGTGATTCCTACATTGATATGGGAAGGGGTCCCTTTGTTCGATATCGCAGATGGAATTGGGCTTGTTGAATATTGTGAAAAAAATGATATTGCAGTTTTGGGTATGGAGGGTTTTGAAATCAGGGGTGATCAGCGGATCCCAGATATGGATTGTATTGTAGATTTTTCGGCATCACTCAGTGACGAGTGCTTTCTTGCCAAATCACTAGCGGCTATCAAGCGAATATTGAGTGGTTTGCCAAGTCATAGTCTTTTTCTTGAGTTTGTTCTGGTTAAAGGTTAGTTTGCTAAAAAGGAGAATCAAAGGGGGTGGACCCCATTTTTTCATTAATACTGCTCAATATCTCGAAATATCGCGAGTGGAATGTCAGAAGAAGATGCTGCTTTAAAGACTTGGACAGGCCAAATTTCCCAAAAGTACGGATACAGTAAAGTCGATAATATTGAATTCATTGGAGGTATTACTTATGTCACCTTCAAAAAATAGAAACTTGTTAGCGCAATTGCTGAGGATGAAAAGGGACGGGATAAAAGGGGGCTGACCCCTTTTTATCATGTCGCGAAAGGTGCGCAAATTGCACAGTACGCGACGACGTACAACCGTCAACTGCATGCTGAAGAGCAGAAATGGTTAGAAGATAACGCCAAGACGTTCGCTGATAAGTATGGAATCACCGAGCAGGCGGCGATGGAGCGGCTTAGCCAGCAGGCGCTTAAAGACACCGACATACTATGGCGTTCGGTATTAAGTGACGGAACTGACAGCGTTGCCGAGACATTCTTGGCAGGCGCGGGCCAGACATTTACCAACGAACTGGGAAACAAGCAGCAACTGTTCACCACATCGGGGAACCAGCTCTTCCGTCCGGAGATGTTCGCGGACACCGCAGACCCGAACTTCTATAAAGAGTTCGTGCAGAGCGGAATCAGCAGAGACCTGAGTAGCGGATTGCTAAAGGAGTTGAAAGACTCTGGTATTGCCTTGAAAGACGGTGCCGTTAGTCTGTATGACGCTGCCAAGAAAGACCCAGGAGCCGTATTTGGCGGCATTCTGTCCAGCTTGAAAGATGTGCCGGCAGGCGCTCTTGAGAGTTTTCAGGAGAGCGGCAAGGCCATAGGGGAAGGCGCCGCCGTGGCGCTGAGCCCCGAACTCTCAGATAAGCTCAACAGTATTTACGGACAAGATGTCGGCGGTGCCCAAAAAACGTTGCTCGCCATACGTATTTTCACGGCAATCGTTGGTGCTAAGTCGGTGGCTGAGGTCGTCGATGTCGTGGCTACCAAGTCAGCCGCGGCAATTGCGAAGGCCTCTGACAACCCACCGGCTAAAAATCTCAATGCGGACAGCGCGTTCACCGATAATGAAACAGGTTCGCCTGCTCATGCGGACGCCCCTGATCCTGATCTGCCTCCTCCTGCGGATTTACCCGCCGGCGGTGCAAAAGGGCCGGGCCAGGTTACCCCTGATGCAATAAGCCCCCCCAAGCTCAGCTCGGTTGAAGACCTGTTTGGGCAGACATTTGAAAGTATCCCGCTGTCGCACCTTCCCAATTGGAAGACCGGTTCGCTTGTAAATGATGGGGTGTTGGGCGAGCAACTGTCCCTTCAAACCCTTAACGAAAAAACCGGCCTCAATTTCAAACCTCTGCAAAACAGTAGCAACCACGGCTGCGATGGATGCGCGGTTGCGATCAATGGCGATACGATTACCGTGGTGGTGATGGATGCGAAGTCTTCGGTAAATGGCGTGAGTAAGGCCGGTACGCCGCAGGGAGATCCGGAGACGAGGTTGAGAGGGTGGTTGGGTAATAGCTCAATTGCCGATTCGGACCCAGCGTTACGTGATGCCTTGCGAGCAGCGCTGCTTTCTGAAAACGTCAAGGTCCAAGGCGTGACCGTCAAAGTCGGTGTTCCTGCCCCCGGTAAAACAGGTGTAGCAGAATTTAAGGTGGAACCATGGTCCAAGAAATAATTCAGTGCGAGCGCTCGGGCGTAAACCCGAAATGGCCTTCTTACAAAAGTGTGCTGGGGCGCATAGCGAAGGGGCCACATGTCTCGGATGAATATGAGATAGCCGGTATTCGCGGGTACGTTACTCGCGAGGATGCTTCGCTGAAGCGTTCAATGATGGTTCCAAACCGAAACAATGCAACAGATGCTCGTGCAGAATGGATGTCGGTGACAAGGGCTCACAAAGTACTTGCCACTGCAACGGGAAACGCGCGATGGCTTTCCGAATTGGCACACTGGATGCGTTACTACCAAGTAGGCATTTGGCAGTTGTTTTTTTGGGCGGGGCAGTTTGACGTTTTGGCTAAAGCCGTAGGTAATGACAGACGCCAACAAAACTACAGCATCCAAACCGCTGCCAACATGATGGCCGCCATGGCGATTCTGGGCTGGAAGGAAGCCGTCATCCACCAAGGCTATTTGACCCATGCGGCGCTCAACCGCGGTCATCAACTGGTAATCGAGTACGAAGAGCAGCACCGCCGCGCCCAAGCCTTTATGCTGCGTGTGTTTGCCGATTGGGTGGGCGATGTCTCGCACCAATGGCCTGCGTATGCTTACGACGAACCCATCTACGAAGCCTTATTGGCTAAGTGGCGCACTCCCAGCCCCGACGACCTGATGCCCTGTCTGTTGGCCGCGTGTGACCTCCACACTTGGCAAACCGGCAAAGAGAGCCAGAAGAACTCCTACGACTTCAATCAGGACTGGCACTTGGAGCGCGTGCCGGTGGAAATTCTCTATATCCTGCGCCTGCGCCAGTGGGAAGGTTTAGCCAATCCGCAGAAGATTGATCATCCGCTGCTGGCCGCGCCCTTTGATCAATTGCCGCCCGAGCAGCCAGTGCCTGAGTTGGACGAGTTGATGCAAGGTGTACTCAACCGTGCCAGAGAAGACTGGCCAAATTACGATGACGTGCTGGCTTTGCCAGCGCTGAAAGGTTGAATAGGGTGCAAGAGGAGCGACAACTGCTGGGGAGCCTGCTGGCGCACCTCCCAAAAATCCATTGCTTGATGATTCGATTTCGAGAGATTGGTGATCGTCTGGTCGTGAACCAAGGGCCAACACCTACCTGCGGACACAATTCTCGCGGTATGGTTCTGGATACGTTGGGCAAGGAGGTTGATGTAGGATCTCTTATCCAAAAAGGGTTAAAGGGGACGGACCCCTTAATTCACAAAATGCGCAAGGTGTTTATAGCGCTAAAATCCAAGTGGCAGATCCAGTCAATCCGGGACAGTTTTTGCCCAAGACGAACAATGGCGGTATGTCTACAATGTTTCCCGACTCTTGGACCGCAGATCGAATAAAAGTTGAAGTGGATGGAGCCTTTCAGACGAAGAAAATTGTGGGTAACAAATGGACGGGAACGACACCTAGTGGCGTCCAAGTCGAGGGATATCTGAGTCCAAAAACTACTGTATATCCAAAGCTTTAGGGGCATAAAATGAGATTGCATTTTTCGTGGGACGAGTCTGCTGAAACTCTTTCGCCGAGTGTTAGTTCAAGTGCTGTCAACAAAGACGGCGTTAGCCCACTTGCTTGTCTCTTAACTGATGATGGCGGGCAAGTGTTTTTAGACACCGTGCCGTGGTTGGATGAAGGTGTTAAACGAATAAGATCTGTTAAAAATTCTGATATTGATTTTGCAGATTGGAGTCGCGATGCTTGGGGGGCTGAGTTAACTAAAGAGCAGGTAAAAATTTATTCCCTCTATTGTGAAAGTTGCTTTGAGTTACTTGATATCGATTCGTTTGAGATGGCGCTATTGGCGTGGCTGAATTTCATTCAACTGAAGCCGGAGGTAGGAGTGATTCAGGAAATTGAAATCTAAACTACCATTTGGCGGAGCTGGAGAGTTGGTGCAAATGCAACTGCGGGGCGATAGACCGTGCTACTACTGGGATTGAATGAGGCAAGGGTATTCAAGGTCAAGGAATGCATTGGGGTAAAGGGGACAAAGGGTAAAAGGGGACAGACCCCTTAATCCGGAGGCGTGGGGTATTGCGAATGGTTCAAGAACCGGTAGCCGACTCCAAGAAAATTATGATTCCTGGATGAGAGTTGTACTAAGTATAAAAGCGGTCAGCCCCCTTTTTTTATACTTGAGGTGGCAACTGTGGATGTCATTGAATGCGCTTTTAATAAAATAAATATCAACGCCAGCCGTTCTGAACTCCTTGTTATGAATGCCGCATTTAATGAGGTGTGCAATGTGACAAAAGGGGGCGAATCCCTTAATTGAGTAGATCTTTCGATCCCAATTTGCAGAAGGTAGATGTAAGAGGGGTATGTATCAGAGGCGCCAATCTGTGCGACGCTAACTTAGCGGTTGCGTGGCAAGAGGAAACCGATTGGTCTGGTGCGCAATATGATAAAGGACTGTTTTGTCTAAATAATTCTAACCTGCACTCCATCGCGCTATTGGGATTTAGGTGAGAAGTCAAAAGGATTCGGACCCCTTTACTTCTTATGGGTTTTCACAACACCCTATACCTCAATTACGATGGCTTTTGCATCAATGACTAATGGCGCATGAAAGGGGATAAATCCCTTATTCTAAAGAGTTTAGTGATGCATATTGTTTTCTAAAGCTGTACCAGGAGCGCAGGTGGCGCTCGAACTAAAAAATCTTTCTCCGCTTAACGCGAAATACCAAGCACGATTTCAGCTAATTAACTCTACGCGCGCGGAGGCGACCGGGCCTGAATATTATCAGGCCCTAAGGCTTTAGGATTAGGAAGGCCGGCCGATTTGTTACGTGGGCAATCAAACCCATAGGGCAGCGAGCTCAAACCCAAACCCCCGCTGCAATCTCGGATGAGATGTCAACTAAACAACAGGATGTCAACAAATGCGTCTGCTCCACAAACTAGTAACCCTGGCTCTCTTCACACTCATCATCACCGGCTGCACCAACCAGAAATTCAAACCCGAATACCGCTCCCAGATCCACACCGTCAAAATCCTCCCAGTCGTCTGGTCCACCAAGGACATCACCTACATGGGCCGAGAGCAGGCATGGGGTGCGGCGCTGGGCGCAGGGGCGGGCGTGGCAGTGGGCGCGGCGACGAACGCCTCACACCTGGCAACGGCCGCGATGAGCGGAGCCGGTTTTGCGGCGGGGTATAAACTTGGCGACCTGGCATCGATGTCCACGGTTGACGCGATCATCTACAACCTCAACACCGCCAACATCGACCTGGGCAGCATGGTCAAGCAACGATTCGAAGAGCAGTTGTCCCAGACCGGGCGGTTCAAGGTGGTTGGCGAGCATGACGCGGCGGATGCGGAAATTCTTCTGACCGTCAACAACTGGGGGTTTGCGTTGACTCAGGGGTTTAGCAGCGTCGTTTATCCGACGATCACTGTCACCGGGAGCATGAAGCGTGGCGACCAGTTGATCTGGCAGCGAACTGAATACATCTCAGCATTCAATGGCGGCAACACGTTTGGCTATGAGCCTAAACGTTACCGCACGGAGCCTGAGCTCTTGCGCACTGCTCTGGATGGCATCTCGAAAATCGTTGATGAAGCCATCGTGAAGGACCTGAATCTTTAATAGTGTGGGTAAGCGGCAAGTTCTGATGAGTGACGTCCGAAAGGTACCCCAACCGCCGCCACCCCAGCTCCTTTGTAGGCAATTTCCCAGCACCAACGTTTAGCTTTCACGCAATTCCTTCAGAACCGCCCGGCAGAGATTTCCTTCGCGGCGCTTCATCCTTTCGCTCCTTGTTCAGCTGCGTGCGGCGCTGGGCAAAAATCTCAATAAGAAGAGTGCGGAGTGGGTGATGAAGGGTAGGAAAACGCTGTTGTGGCTGGGCTTGGCTGCGCTTGGCACGGAAGCATTGGCCGAGGCGCAGACGACCCGCGAGGAGCAGTTTCAATTGGGGGCGGTCAGGGCAAGCGTGGGTGTCGGCTTACTCAACGGGCAGGCGCAGGAGAGGGTGTATGACCCGTACAGTGGACAGAAGATCAGCCAACTGAACTGGCGCATGAAGCAGGTGCCGACGCTGCACCTGGGTTTGAGCTACCAGCCGGTGAACTGGCTGTCCCTTGATCTGACCGGCTGAACGCGGGTGGCGAAGGGCAACGCTCATATGAAGGATTACGATTGGCTGGACGGTGAGCATGCGGACTGGAGTGACTACTCCGATCACCCGGACACGCAAATCACCAAAGCCTGGCAGGCGGATATCGCGGCGACGGCCTGGGCGCTGAAGCGTGATCATCTGGCCTTGGGCGTGATGCTCGGTTATCAGCGAAACCAGTTTGGCTGGCACGCGAGAGGCGGTCGATACATCTATTCATCGGACGAAGGGTTCCGCGATGAGTCTGGAGAATTCCCGGTGGGCGAGAAGGGCATTTCCTATCAGCAGACCTACGACACGCCTTACCTGGGTCTGGTGGGCCTCTACCATTTCCGCAACTGGACGCTGGAGGGCAAGTTCAAATACAGCCAGTGGGTCCGGGCGCGAGATCATGATCGCCATCATTTGACCGGCGTGAACTATGAAGGCGAAAACGGTAACAACGGGCGTATGCAGAGCCTGGGTGTAGCGCTGACGTATCAGGTCAACCCGCAATTTTCACTGAAGGCCGGGGTGGATCATCAGGTGTACGCGGAGACCAAGGGCAGCACCTTGATAAACGATACCCAAAGCGGTGATCGTTTCCGTGTGGAGGGCAACGCCAGCAGCCAGTCCGCCAAGACGACGATGTCCACTTTGGCGCTTACGTACGCCTTCTGAGCCGTGCTGCGAACCGTGCTGGCGCCGAACTGCCCGGCACGGTTTGCGACTGAATTGACAGTCCACGGCCCAGCTACGCTACACGCCTCGGATGCGCTCGATAACTCCCAGTGATAACGCGCCAATCAGCGCCCCGTTGCTTAACAAAAGATAACGTCATGTCGATTGTCATACCTTTCCAAAGCTGACTAGGATGGGGTCGCTTCGGTGAGGCCACTTCGTGTGCAGGCTAGAGCGCCTGCGCTGTCAAAATGGCCTCCTCAAGCACCTAATAAAAATAAAGGAAGGGGTAGCTCCATGCGTGAGCCCGTCATTCGGCGCACTCGGTTTGCGGTCATTCGGTGCCATTTCAGTGCCCGGACGCTTTTCAATAGCCTGCCTCTCCACGCTGCTCTGTCGCTGCTTATCTCCCCGATCTTCTGCGGCCCAGCCCTCGCCGCTGACACTACGCCCGCTGACGCCCCCGCTCACGATGGCGATTCCGCCGTCTACGCCCTCGAATCCGCAAAAGCCTCCCGCAGCCTGCTGCTGGACGTGACCCATGCCGGCAAGCGCATGGTGGCGGTGGGGGATCGCGGCCACATTCTCTATTCCGACGACCAGGGCAAAACCTGGACTCAGGCCAAGGTGCCGACGCGTCAGATGCTCACGGCGGTGTATTTCGTCGATGACCAGCACGGCTGGGCCGTAGGGCACGATGCGCAGATACTTGCCAGCAGCGATGCCGGCGCCACCTGGACCAAACAGTTCGAAGACCTCAAGCGCGAAGCACCGCTGCTGGATGTCTGGTTCAAGGATCTGACCACCGGGATTGCCGTGGGTGCCTATGGCGCTGTGCTGGAAACCACCGACGGCGGCCAGCACTGGGAAGACATCGGCGACCGTCTGGACAACGAAGACCAGTTCCACCTCAACGGCATTGCGTACGTGAAGGACGCCGGCCTGTTCGTGGTCGGCGAGCAGGGCAGCATGTTCCGCTCCCCGGACGATGGCCAGACCTGGGAGAAACTCGAAGGCCCTTACCAGGGCTCGCTGTTCGGTGCGCTCGGCACTGCGGAGTCCAACACGCTGCTGGTTTACGGCCTGCGCGGCAACTTGTTTCGTTCAACCGATTTCGGCACCACCTGGGAGCCCGTCCCGCTGCAGGGTGAGCGCGGCCCCCTGGAATTCAGCATCGCCAACGCCTCGCTGATGCCGGACAACGCCATCGTGCTGGTGGGCAACGGCGGCAGCGTCATGCGCAGTACGGACGATGGCCAAAGCTTCACGGTCGCCAATCGCCCCGACCGGCTTTCGTTGTCCGGCGTTGCTGAAGACGATAAAGGCAATCTGGTTCTGGTGGGACAGGGCGGCGTTCGCGTCACCTCGCCGACGGGCGCTGACAGCGCTCAACAATAAGAACAAGCAGGCGAGGACACGTTTCCATGAGCAACCTTCAACACCATCACGACAAGCCGACGCGTCTGGAGCAGTTGATTTTCAACAACCGCAAGACGGTGATCGGCATCTGCCTGCTGGTCAGTATCTTTCTGTTCTGGCAAGCGACGCTGGTGCGCCCGTCCACCAGCTTTGAAAAGATGATCCCTCTGGGCCATCCGTTCGTTCAGAACATGATGCAGCACCGCAACGACCTGGCGAACCTGGGCAACACCGTGCGTATCTCGGTGGAGGCCAAGCAGGGCGATATCTTCTCCAAGGAGTACATGGAGACCCTGCGGCAGATCAACGACGAGGTGTTCTACATTTCCGGTGTCGATCGCTCCGGGCTCAAGTCGTTGTGGAGCCCCAGCGTGCGCTGGACCGAGGTCACGGAGGAGGGCTTCGCCGGCGGCGAGGTGATTCCGCAGAGCTACGATGGCTCGCAGGAAAGCCTCGACAAACTGCGCAACAACGTCCTCAAGTCCGGGCAGGTCGGGCGTCTGGTGTCCAACAACTTCAAGTCGAGCATCGTCGATGTGCCGCTGCAGGAGTTCTACCCGGACCCCAGCGACCAGAGCAAACTGCTGCCGCTGGATTACCGTCAGTTCTCCCACCAGCTTGAAGAGAAGATTCGCGACAAGTACGAAGCGCAGAACCCCAACGTCGAGATTCACATCGTCGGTTTTGCCAAGAAGGTCGGCGACCTGATCGACGGCCTGATCATGGTGGTGATGTTCTTTGGCATCGCCTTCCTGATCACCTTGGTTCTGCTGATGTGGTTCACCCGCTGCGCCCGCAGCACCATCGCCGTGTTGAGCACCACGTTGATCGCCGTGATCTGGCAGCTGGGCCTGATGCATGTGGTGGGTTTCGGGCTTGATCCCTACTCGATGCTGGTGCCGTTTCTGATTTTCGCCATCGGTATTTCCCACGGCGTGCAGAAGATCAATGGCATCGCTCTGCAATCCAGTGACGCCGACAGCGCGCTCACCGCAGCACGTCGCACGTTCCGCCAGTTGTTCCTGCCGGGGATGATCGCGATTCTTGCGGACGCCGTCGGCTTCATCACCTTGCTGATCATCGACATCGGCGTGATCCGCGAGCTGGCCATCGGCGCCTCCATCGGCGTGGCGGTGATCGTGTTCACCAACCTGATCCTATTGCCGGTGGCGATTTCCTACGCCGGCATCAGCAAAAAAGCGGTGGTGCGCAGTAAAGAAGATGCTGTGCGCGAGCACCCGTTCTGGCGTCTGCTGTCGAACTTCGCCGCGCCGAAAGTCGCTCGCGTGTCAGTGACGCTGGCTCTTGTAGCTCTGGTGGGCGGCCTCTGGTACGGCCATAACCTGAAGATCGGCGACCTCGATCAAGGCGCGCCGGAACTGCGCCCGGACTCGCGCTACAACCAGGACAACAGTTTCATCATCAACAACTACTCCACTAGCTCCGACGTGCTGGTGGTGATGGTCAAAACGCCTCCCGAGGGGTGTTCGGCGTATCAGACGCTGTCGGCCATGAATGAGCTGTCGTGGAAGATGGAGAACACGCCGGGGGTGCAATCGGCGATTTCGCTGGTGACCGTGTCCAAGCAGGTCATCAAGGGGATGAACGAGGGCAACCTGAAATGGGAGTCGCTGTCGCGCAACAAGGACGTGCTGAACAGCTCCATTTCCCGCGCTGACGGTTTGTACAACAACACCTGTTCGCTGGCGCCGTTGCTGATTTTCCTCAACGACCACAAGGCCGAAACCCTGGATCGGGCCGTGCATGCGGTGCAGGAGTTTGCTCAGCAGAACAACAAGGATGGCCTGGAGTTTCTGCTCGCAGCGGGTAACGCCGGGATCGAGGCGGCCACCAACGAAGTCATCAAGCAGGCCGAGCTGACCATTCTGATTCTGGTGTACGTGTGCGTGGCGGTGATGTGCATGATCACCTTCCGTTCATGGGCGGCGACGCTGTGCATCGTGCTGCCGCTGGTGCTGACGTCGGTGCTGGGCAACGCGCTGATGGCGTTCATGGGCATCGGTGTGAAAGTCGCGACGCTGCCGGTGGTGGCGCTCGGGGTGGGGATCGGGGTCGATTACGGGATTTACATCTACAGCCGGCTGGAGAGTTTCCTGCGGGCGGGGCTGCCGTTGCAGGAAGCGTATTACCAGACGCTGAAATCCACGGGCAAAGCGGTGCTGTTCACCGGCCTGTGCCTGGCGATCGGGGTGTGCACCTGGATCTTCTCGGCCATCAAATTCCAGGCCGACATGGGCCTGATGCTGACCTTCATGCTGCTGTGGAACATGTTCGGCGCTCTGTGGCTGTTGCCGGCGCTGGCGCGGTTCCTGATCAAGCCGGAGAAGATGGCGGGCAAGGTCGGGAATTCGTTGTTTTCACATTGACCACATGCGGTGCCGTCGTAGGACCGGCTTCAGCCGAGAAGAGGCCGGTATTGCGCACGCAAAATTTGTGGATCGGGGACAGATTAATTTACGGTGAAGCGTTGTAAATAAATCAGTCCCCTTTCAGTGCGGCTAAAGCCGGTCCCACATTCGAGTACGCCGGAAGTTCACTGGATGCATGCAATACCCTGGTGGGACCGGCTTCAGCCGGGAAGAGGCCGGTATTGCGCACGCAAAATTTGTGGATCGGGGACAGATTAATTTACGGTGAAGCGTTGTAAATAAATCAGTCCCCTTTCAGTGCGAAAGCCAGTCCCACATTCGAGTACGCCGGAAGTTCACTGGATGCATGCAATACCCTAGTGGGACCGGCTTCAGCCGGGAAGAGGCCGGCATGGTCAACCCAAAATTTTGCAGTGTGACCACCGACGCCTTCTCGGCTAAAGCCAGTCCTACCAGAAACACGCCGTCCCACATCCGGATTCATTCAGTTATAAACAAAAAAACCACGCCCGGTCTTGCGTCCCAGATACCCCGCCGCAACCATTTCCTTGAGCAGCGGCGCGGGGCGGTATTTGCTGTCGTTGAAGCCTTCGTGGAACGCTTCGATAATCGCGAGCAGCGTATCCAGCCCGATCAGATCAGCCAGCGCCAGCGGGCCGATCGGCTGGTTGCAACCCAGGCGCATGCCGTCGTCGATGTCTTGCGCGGTGGCCAGACCTTCCTGCAACACCAGAATCGCTTCGTTGATCATCGGCACCAGAATCCGGTTGACCACAAAGCCCGGGCGGTTGCCGGCCGTGATCGCCGTCTTGTTCAACCGCTCGGCCAGCTTGATCGCCGCGATGTGGGTGGTGTCCGCCGTCTGCAAACCGCGAATGACCTCGATCAGGCTCATCATTGGCACGGGGTTGAAGAAGTGCAGCCCAATGAATCGATCCGGATGCTCGACGCTGGCCGCCAGTTGGGTGATAGACAGCGACGAGGTGTTCGACGCAATCACGCACTCGCGGTCGACATGGCTGGCGATCTGTTTGAGCAGGCGCAGCTTCAGCTCAAGGTTCTCGGTGGCCGCTTCGATCACCAGTTGCGCGCCGGTCAACTGGCCGTAGTCAGTGGTGACACTTATGCGCCCCAGGGCCGCTTCGGCGACATCGGCCGCTACCGTCTGCTTGGTCACCTGCCGCTCGAGGTTCTTGCGCACGGTCGCCATGCCGCGCTCCAGTGCGGTGTCGGAAATGTCCAGCAGGGTCACGTCGAACCCCGCCACCGCGCAGACCTGCGCGATGCCGTTGCCCATGGTGCCGGCGCCGATCACGGCGATGTGTTGCATGCTCATCGACAATCCCCCTTACACGCGTTCGAAGATAACGGCGATGCCCTGACCGCCGCCGATGCACATGGTGACCAGCGCGTAGCGGCCCTGAATCCGATGCAACTCGTGAATCGCCTTGGTAACGATGATCGCGCCCGTCGCGCCTACCGGGTGGCCGAGGGAAATGCCCGAGCCATTCGGGTTGACCTTCGCAGGATCAAAGCCTAGCTCACGGGCAACGGCGCAGGCCTGTGCGGCGAAGGCTTCGTTGGATTCGACGACGTCCAGATCCGCCACGGTCAGGCCTGCGCGTTCCAGTACTTTACGGCTGGCAGGGATCGGCCCCAACCCCATCATCGCCGGATCAACCCCGGCATGGGCATAGGCCACCAGACGGGCCATCGGCTTGAGACCCTGCGCGCGAACCATGTCGCCATTGGCCATGACCAGCGCCGCTGCACCGTCGTTGAGACCGGACGCGTTGCCGGCCGTGACGGTGCCGTCCTTCTTGAACGCGGTTTTCATCTTCTCCAGCTGTTCGGCCGTCACATCCCCACGGACGTGTTCATCCTGGGCGAAGGTTACGGTGCCTTTGCGCGTGGCGATTTCGATCGGCACGATCTGGCCCTCGAAACGGCCCTCGGCGATGGCGTGGGCGGCGCGCTGCTGACTGGTCAGCGCCAGGGCGTCCTGATCGGCGCGGGTAATTCCGTACTGCTCGGCGATGTTTTCCGCAGTGATGCCCATGTGAATGTTGGCGAACGGGTCGTGCAACGCGCCGAGCATGTAGTCGTACGCCTGCACATTACCCATGCGCGCACCCCAGCGGGCCTGGGGCATGATGTACGCGCCACGGCTCATGGATTCAGCGCCACCGGCCAGCACCGCCTGGGCATCGCCGAGCATCAGCGATTGTGCCGCCGACACGATGGCCTGCAAGCCAGAGCCGCACAGGCGGTTGACGTTCATGGCGGGGGTTTCTTGGGGCAGGCCGGCTTCCAGGGCGATGACGCGGGAAAGATAAGCATCGCGGACTTCGGTGGGGATCACGTGGCCCATGACCACATGGCCGATGTGTTCCGGTGCGATCCCCGATTTGGCCAGTGCGGCGCGGCTGACCTGAGTGCCCAGTTCGATGGGTGAGACGTCCTTGAGGGAACCGCCGAATCCACCGATGGCGGTACGCAGTGCGCTGACGACGAAAACTTCGGGTGTGCTCATGGGGGCTCCTGACACGTATTGGAATTATGGGGGCGGCACCGCGAAACGGCGTTTCGGCCGGTGCTGACTGCGGGCAAGTCTAGATCGGCGTTCGGGACGGGCCTATGCCGAAACTGTCCAGATGGGCTGGCGTTCTTTACCATCAGCGCCTGATCCGTGGTGCACCATTCAAAAAGGGAAAGGCGGTCATGCGGGAAAAGGATTCAGTGTCGATCTACTTCGTCCAGTTGATCGTCCACGGGCTGCGCGACCAGCCACTGCGTTTGCAGTCGGTTTTGCAGGCGGCGGAAATCGACATGGCGCTGCTCGACGATCCCACGGCACGGGTCTCGGCCAGCGCGTTTGCGGCGTTGTGGCTGATTCAGATCAAGGAACTGGGCGACGAATTTTTCGGCCTCGATTCCCACGGCATGCCCCTGGGCAGCTTCGCCCTGATCTGCCGGGGGCTGATTCAGGAACCCACTCTGGAGAAGGCCCTGCGCCAGTGCCTGAGCAATTTCGGCCTGTTCCTGCGCGACTTTCGCGGCAGCCTCATCGTTCGCGGCGCCCGGGCTGTGCTCGCGGTGGACACCACCACGGACGACCCGGTCCGCCAGCGCTTCGGTGAAGAGACGTTTCTGCTGCTGATGATCAGCCTGCTGTGCTGGCTTGGCGGGCGCCGCATCAGCATCGACCGCGCGCAGTTTCGCCAGCGCCGTCAGCGGCTCAGCGACGATTCGCTGTTGTGGGGTTACAACCTGAGTTTTGGCGAGCCGCGCACCGAGATCGAGTTTTCCAGCCACTACCTGCGTCTGCCGGTGGTGCAGTCGTTGCCGTCGCTGAAATCATTTTTACGCACTGCGCCGCAGTGGCTGGTCATTCGCTACCGCAACCAGCGCGGCCTCGCGGCCCAGGTTTATCAGCGCCTGCGTAATAGTCATTACGGATACTGGCCCACGCTGCTGGAAATGGCCGATGAACTGAAACTCAGCGCCACCACGTTCCGCCGTCGACTGGAGCGTGAGGGCTGTGCGTTTCAAGGGATCAAGGATGATGTACGACGCGGCATCGCCCAGCAGAAGCTGCGCGACACCGAGCTGAGCGTGGTGGAGATCGCGTCCTTGGTGGGGTTTCAGGAGCCCAGCGCGTTTCACCGGGCATTCAAGAAGTGGACGGGGGAGAGCCCGGGCGGCTACCGCAAGAAGCACACCGCCAGCGACTCAATGAGCGCGGACTGATGAGCCGCCGCCGCTATCAGGGCAGCCACACCTCGCGCCAGGCCTGAACAGCCCCGTCGTCGAACATCCAGTCGCGAAGCACTTGTTTGCGTAAGTCGTCCCCGAGCAGTGCCGCGCTGGCCAGATCCATCGTGTGGGCACGAATCAGGTTTACCCAGGCCTCCAGGGTGTTGGGCACCCGCGTCACCGGCAAATCCCCCGCGTAGGCGCGAACGTCGCTGCAGATCACCGGCACACCGCAGGCGCCGAGTTGCAGCAGGGTGATGTTGTTCTTGCAGGCGCCGAACAGGTTATCCACTGCGGGCAGCAGCGCCAGGTCGAGGTTCAGGTCGGCAACGGCTGTGGCGTAATGCTCGGCGGGCGGGCGATCGTGGGATTCATGGGCATGACTGCGCAGCACGCCTTGGTCATCGCCCATGACGATCCACTCCACTTCTTCTGCCAAGGCCTCGACCACGGCCAGAATCAAATGCAAGTCCTGAGGCTGCCAGCGGTCACTGACCAGCCCGACCCTTGGCTTGCCACCCACCCCACGGCGCGAGACGAGGTTGCCCCAGACGTGCGGCGACAGGCGCGAAGGCAGCAGCCGCACGTCCGCGTGGAATTCCCCGGCGATGTCGGCCAGTACTTGAGTCGAAGCGATCACACGTTGGGCCTGATGCAGGCTCTTCTGCAGCAGGTCAACGCACTCCGCATCGAAGGCGAACGGGTCATGGCCCGGCGTCCGCGAACCCAGTTGCAGGTCATTGATATCGAGCACCACGAAGGCATCCGGCAACAGCTGGGCGCGGGCGATGGTTTGCAGATGATCCGCGTCAAGGCGCGCCTGAAACACCACGACATTCGGCTTGAGCCGTCCCTCCTGGGGAATCGACAGCGGCTGGCTGCTCAGCATTCCGTCCACAATACCGGCGGCTTGCAGGGTCTCGAACGGCGCGATCACCCGTTCGTGGGGCGAGGCCCACAGACCCGCAGGGTAGGCCAGCACCACCGGGTGGCGGCGCCAGGCCATCGGGTGCCAGACCAGTGGCATGTTGAGTTCGAGCTCCACCGATTGCAGGTCGAACGAAAGATTGCTGTTGAAGGCGGGATCGTTCGCCAGCGTCGGTAGCCATTTGCGGTACATCGCCAGTTGCTCACCGACGAAGCGCTTGCGCTTGGCCTGCTGGGTGGCGGTGTCGACGTGGGTCTGGCTGACGCTGCCTTCGTGGATCAATACCGAATGGGGCGTCCAGACATTCAGGTAGCCGAGGGCGCCAACTTTCATGCACAGATCGACGTCGTTGTATGACACGACGAAGGCCTCTTCATCCAGCCCGCCGACCTCCTCGTAGATCGAGCGGCGGACCATCAGGCACGCCGCCGTCACCGCGCTCAAATCCTGATCCACCTGCACGCGCTGCATGTAACCTTGAATATGCCCGGGCTCACCAATGTGCTGATGACCCGCCGGGCCGTCCATGCCCAGGCGCACGCCGGCATGCTGCATGCGCCCGTTGGGGAACAGCAGCTTGGCGCCGACCACGCCGACTTCAGGGCGCAGCGCGTGATTGAGCAATTCGTCCAGCCAACGGCTGTGGACAATGGCCGTGTCGTTGTTCAGCAGCACGAGGTACTCGCCTTTGGCCTGGGCCGCGGCGACGTTATTGATGCGCGAATAGTTGAACGGGTGCGGGTAGCGCAGCACGCGCACCTGCGCCGAGCCCAGGGCGTCGATGCGCGCCAGCCATTCGAGGGCTTCGGGGGTTTCGCTGTTGTTGTCGACGATCAGCAGTTCGTAATTCAGGTAGCGGGTGCTGTGCAGCAGGGTTTCGACGCAGCGCTGCAGAAACGGCAGCTGATCTTTGGTCGGGACGATGATCGACACCAACGGCTGATCGGTGTGGCCGTACTGCACGTGGTAGCGGCGGGGCAGGGTGTGTTCGATGGTCGCCCGTGGACAGCCGCGCACCTTCAGATGGCGCTGCAGTGTTTCGATTTCGTGGGGATTATCCACTGCTTCCGGCAGGTCACAGACCAGCAGTGGCTCGCTGATATGGATGATCCGCCCGGCGCCTTCACGCTCATATAAACGCAAGATCAGGTCGAACTCGGCGGCATCGGCGAAGCGCTCATCGAAGCCGCCGATGTCCAGAATTGTCTGCCGTCGGAACAGCCAGTGGCCCGCCGTCAGCAGCGGGTAGCTCAGCAGGTAGTCGAGGTTAAAGTCCGGGCGCATGGCCGAACTCAGGCCGCCTCTTGGCCGCCGGTGCATTTCATCGGCGAACGCGGCGTGGGCGTCAGGGGAGTCGAGGAGCGTCAGCGCGCTGGCAGTCAGGCCGAACGGTGTGAATTGGGTACCGGCGTCGATCACGATCAGCCATTCGAAACGATTGCTTTCAACCACCTGATTCAACAGCGCGGCGGTGTTCATAGCGGCGATGGCGAGGGTGGTCAGCCGAGGGCCAACTAAGGTGGCCGGCAGCTTGGTCGCGTCCGTCAACACCACCACGTTCATCGCGGCGTGCAGGGCGCCGTGGGAAGCGAGGCTGTCGAGGCTGCGCTGAATCTTTTCCGGGACGTTGGCAACATCCTTGATCACCACCAGCAGCGAAGGCGCGTCGACCTCGGCCAGGTGCCGGTCGATCTGCGTCTGCTGATCGGCCGTCAGTACCCGATGACCGAGCCAGGCCTCGACCTGCTGCGGGTTCAACCGCTGCGGCAACGGCGCGGACAACTGCGCGAGCAGGTTGAAATCGGCAAACCCCCGGGACGCAGACAACGGCCGTGCGCCGACCCAGCCGTTGTCCAGCGAGGTGCTGGCCCAGCCGGCTTCACGGATCAGCCGGTGAAACGCAGGCAGATGATCACTGTCCGTGCCGACGATTTCGATGCCCTGTTCGGTCATCTGTTGCGGCGCGATGCGCGTGCCCGTCAACGTTGCCGGCAGCATGATCAGCTCGGCGTCGTGCAGCAATCTGGCGTACAGCGCCAGATTGCCCAACGGGCCGACGGATTCACCGTTGAGGGAAAACGGATCGGCGCCCAACCCCAGCAGGTCGTCACGGCGACACAGCACGCTGCTCAATTCGCCAATGAAATTGCAGGTGAATTCCCCCAGCAGCCCGACGATGTCAGGCCCGTTGAATACCGTCGGCTCACTGACACGAAAACGGGTTGCCAGATTCTCTTGCAGCGCCGCGCCCTCGGCGTTCAACCACTGGCGGTGCGCAGCCACCAGTGAGGCTTGGGGATTGAACTCCAGCGCTGCGACCATCTGCTGAATGCAGTCCGGCGCCAGCACGGCGTCACCCGCCATGAACTTGATGTACCGCCCGCAAGCGTCCGCAACGCCTCGGTTGAAACAAGCTTCGGCGCCCAGTGAAGACTCGTTGCGCAGGTAGCGAATCGGCCACCGGCACGACGCCCGGTACAGGTCAGTCACGGTTTCTGCCAGACCGTCGGTGGCGTCGTCGCAGATCACAATTTCGATCGCATCGTGGGTCTGCCCGATCACGCTGTTCAGCGCGGTTTCAAAAAACTCGGTGCGGCAGACAGCGATGACGACACTGACCAGTCGTTGAGAATCCATGGGGGTATCCGGTAGTTGAAAAACGTGCCTCGAACATCGGCGCATTGACAGGAGAACGCGGGCGCAAGCGACCCGTCATGAAAATGACGCCTCGGGCATGAACATGCGATGAAGCAATATCCCGGCCAACGGATACCTGTCAGGGGCAGCGTCAAAACTGAAGTTTCTCGCCGGTTAGTGGCTAAATACTGGCCCGCAGCCCAGGTAAATTGCGCTCGCGCGATAGGTCTTGAGGCATGACGCAAAGCATGCTTGAGTAGATTAATGATCGTCGGATTCATGCCGATACTCGAGAGACAGGCGGCTTTGCTTCACGCCGATCACCTTCCAATCACTGCTTCGGGCAGACAGCGGGACATACCATGGCGACACCTTCGAAATTCGATAACGACACGTTCCAGCTGGCCCGCGATCACCTGCAGCACTTCGTCAAGAAGACCGCCGAGTTGCTCCACGAAGAGACCGGACGGTTATTGGAAGTCGGGCCCCAGGAGCGTTCGCTGGTCCGGGAAAGTTTCACCCAGTTCGCCGTCGACACCTTCGACATCGTTGACACCTACGGTCCGACGTTAGTGGGCGATATCACCCGCAAGAACGAATTCATTGCCGACAGCGCCTACGACTGCGTCGTCTGCATGGAAGTCATCGAGCACACGCTGAACCCGTTCGACACCATCAAGGAAATTCGCCGCATCCTCAGACATGAGGGCTACTTGCTGATTTCCGCTCCCTTGAACTGGCGCATCCATGGCCCGAGCCCGGACTGCTGGCGCATCACCGAACATGGCTGGAATGCGTTACTGCGCGACTTCGATATCGTCGAGATCGATATTCTCGAATCCCCGGACCGTGAACTGTTCCCGATTCGCTACAACGTCCTTGCCCGTTGCAACAAGTTCAAGGAAACCAAGGACAACGAACTGACGTTCCGTTTCATATGAACGCCGCCATGCACGACAGCGTGAAATCCCTCGACGCGCTGATTCCCCGGCTCTCGTCCGAGGCATTCGACGTTGACGTGTTTCGCAAGACGGGCGTTTTTGTGGTGCGCAATGCCGTGCCCCGGGACGTGGTCGATGCATGGCAGAACGAGTGGCAAAGCTTCTACGGCGCGGTGCTGGAGAAGGGGCGAGACGTCAATCGTGCCAACCCTGTGTCCCTCAACGAACAGTTACCTGAAGGCCTGGCTCACATGTACCGCGAGCCGGTTTTCGCCACTGCCTTGAAGCCGCTGATGGGCGAGCACATTGCGTTGTATAACCACCGCTTTGTCATCAAAGACGCGCTGAGTGCCAACAAAGTGTTCCTGCACCAGGACAGTTGTTACCACGCCGGTCACCTGAACAAGTGCAGCGTTTTCGTGGCAATCAGTGCCGTGAACAAAGACAACGGCGGTATGACCTTTCATGTAGGTTCCCACGTCCTGGGGTTGCTCGGCGATGCCGGTGAAATCGATCCGGCCAGTTTCGATGTGCAATGGCCGACCGTCACGCCGGAGCTGGCGCCGGGCGACTTCGTGATCATGGACAGTCGCCTGTGGCATGAGTCAGGGCCGAACGTTTCGGGCGTCGACCGGATCATGGCCGACATGATTCTTCAGCCGGCCGACGACCCCACCGGGCAAGAGCTGATATGCGGTGAGTGGCAGACCGATGTCTTTTTCTCGCCCAAAAACATCACGCGTCACTTCGTCAATTCACGCATTCTCAAGATTGTTAAATACGAAAAAGAGCTGGCGCAGTTGAAGGCCGAAGCCGCACACATTGCTGGTGGCACAACAGAATGATTCAACACGCCTGACCTGTCCGCGCGTTGCAGGTATCGGTCGATACCGCCCCCTGAACACTGACCGCGCTGGCGCAGCCTGACCACACTGTGCGCCCCAGCGTCTGACAACCGATTTGAGGAGAGAAAATGGATACCTGTCTCGCGACCCGCACATACGCGCCTTCAGCGCTGATGCACATTCGGCCCTACCGCGTGCTGAGCATCGAGGACGGCCGGGAAGAAGAGGTCAAATTCTTCATGCCCCCCGCAGACGGCGCCGGCAGCCTGACGGCATTTGAATCGGTAATGCTGCTCAAGCTGGTCCGCGCCATCAACCCGGACTTCGTGTTCGAGTTCGGCACCTTCGACGGCCGCACCACCCGGCTGGTGCTGGAAGACCTGCCGGACAACGGCGACAACGAGCCGCGCATTTATACGCTGGACCTGCCGGACACAGACGGTATCGTGTTCCAGGGCGATGACAAGCTGCTCGCCGAAAAGGCCGTGCTATCGAGCCGCAAGTACAATCAGTCGCCTAAAAAGGCCATGGTCAGGCAGATCCTGCAGGACTCCATGACCTTCGATCCGTCGCCTTACGCGGGCAAGTTCGATTTCATCTTTGTCGACGCCAACCACGAGTACGAATACGTCAAGCGCGACACCGAAAACTCGCTGAAGATGCTGGGTGGCGACAGCAGTTGCATCGTCTGGCACGACTACGGTAACCCGCAGTTTCCTGAGCTGACCCGCTACTTGGAAGACTTGGCCAGCAGTCTGGAGCTGTACCACATCGAAGGCACGATGCTGGTGTTCCACATGCGTGGCGCGAAGATCGGTGAGGAAAGAACGGCGGGTGATTGATCGGTCGTTATTCAGGGCCACCGAACCGGTGGCTCACATACTTCTGCTTCGCCCGCGCCGTTTTTTTGTCTCTCCTCAATTCTTCCAACCCTTCCGAAAACCCCTGTACCCCATATGATCCGTGGCCTGGCGCCTGCTTTTCGGGTTCTGGTTCGGAACTTGCTTCTGCATGAGCACGCATCGGCGAAGGCGTCCGATCATGGTCCGTGGAGTGACGAGAGATGGTAGAGCAAGCAGTGGCACTGGAAGAGCAAGTCGTCGCGCTGATCGAAGAAGCGATGGAAGCCGATGAGGGCACCCTTAAGGTTGACCAACCGCTGGACTGGGATTCGATTGCCCTGGTGACCTTCATGGCGCTGGTCGATGAGCGCCTGGAAAAAACCATTTCGGCCTCGCGCCTGAACAAGTGCGAAACCGTCCGGGACGTCATCACGCTGGTTTCCGAATAAGCCTCTCGTTTTCGAAAGCGCTTCAGCGCAGGGCAACCCATGGGGCCCTGCGTGTGGAACTCCCCGGCGTGGCCCCGTTTTCTGGACAAAATCATGACGTGCTCAGCTTCACAACGGATCGCGCCGGACCTGGTGAAAGCCTACTGGCATCCGCTTTGCCTGAAGTCGCAAGTGGCCGACGACAAGGATTTCGTGCGCTTCAATGTGCTGGATTTCGAAGTCGTGGTGTTCAACGACGCGGGCAATCTGATCGCCTTCGATAACCGATGCCCCCACCGGGGGACGCGGTTTTTCACCGAAGACGCCGGTCAGCAACGGATCCTGTGTCCCTACCACGGCTGGAATTACGCGGACGGCCAGTTGCGCATCCCGGACGCCAAGCGTTTCGTCGGTTGTGACATTGGCAGCGCCAGCCTGAACTTCTTCAAGCTGGCGACCTGCGGCGAACTGGTGTTTTTTGCCATCGAGCCCCGGGCGTCTTTGCTTGACCAGTTGGGTCAGGACATCTTCACCCTGCTTGAGCAGACCACCCCGGATTTGGGCAAGCCCGCTGATTTCAATCGCTACGCCTTCGAAGCCGACTGGCCGATTTCCCTGGAAAACGCCCTCGAGCCGTACCACATCCCCCTCGTGCATCGGGAGACCCTGGCGACCCTGAAACTGGGCATCGGCGAGAATGTGTTCTACGGCGAGAACTCTATCTGGTACGCCCCGGTGGAGAACGAAAAGGTCGCCCGGCGGCTGCAAAGCCTGTCGCGCTTTTTCGCCCCTCGGGACGCCTATGCTGGGTACGTGAGCATCTTTCTGTATCCGTTTTCGATGCTGTCGGCGACCTATGGTTATTCGTGGTCGATGCAGAATTTCTTTCCTTCCGGGCAACCCGACCGGACCTGGTTCACCAGCCAGCTGTACCCGCTGCGCGCCGCGTCCGAGCGATACGACGAGATCGTGTCCACGTTCATGACGTCCACGGCCGAGAACAACCGGACCGTGTTCGAAGAAGATCACACCATCTGCAAAAGAATTCCTGGCGACACCTGGTCCTGGAATGCCCCGCGTTATTACAGCTCGCTGGAAGCCAAGCTTCTGCATTTTCGGGCGTCCTGCGCAGAGTGGGCACGACAGGCCGGTGCCGCCACAACGGTTGGCGAGGAACGGGTATGAATAGCGTCACTGGCACTAGCGCCGACGCAGTGCGCAGCATTGCCAAGGTCAAAATCAGGGGCATCGCCTGTGCGCTGCCCAAGGCCGTGGCAGATGTCGCGGACCTGGCCGGGCGCTTTGGCGACGAGAGCATCGCCAAGATCATGGCCAGCACCGGCATCGAACGCCGGCATGTGGTGCAGGACGAGTGCACGTCGGACCTGTGTGTCGAGGCGGCCCAGCGTCTGTTGGCGGATCTGGACATCGACAAGGCGTCCATCGACACGCTGATCTTCATCAGCCAGACCCCGGACTACGTGCTCCCGGCCACCGCGTGCACGTTACAACGGCGCCTGGGTTTGCCGGTCACCACCGCCGCGCTCGACGTCAATATGGGCTGCTCGGGTTACGTGTACGGGTTGTGGATGGCGTCGGCGATGATCGCCGGTGGCGGCAGCCGACGCGTGTTGCTATTGGTCGGCGACACCATTAGCAAACTGGTGGCCCCGGGCGATCGCTCGGTGGCCGCGCTGTTTGGCGATGCCGGTTCAGCGACGCTGCTCGATTACGATGAAACCGTTGCCGGCGCGCCTTTCGTGCTTGGCACCGATGGCCGTGGCGAGAAGAACCTCATCGTGCCCGGCGGCGGGTTTCGTGACCGCAAGGGGGCCGATGGCTCCACCAGTGAAGACGATGTGCGTGGCCCGTTCGACCTTTACATGAACGGCACCGAGATCTTTGCCTTCACCCTGGCGCGCGTGCCGGGGCTGGTGCGCGCGTTGGAAAAGCACGCTGACGAGCAGCAACGCCCTGTCGACAAATACGTCTTCCATCAGGCCAACCGCTTCATGCTTGAGCACCTGTCGAAGAAGACCAAATTGCCGACCGAAAAGGTGGTGCTGAATCTGCAGAACGTCGGCAACACCAGCAGCGCGTCGATTCCTCTGGCGCTAAGTCTAGGCGCGAGTGCGGCGACGGCCGACAGCGGCTCGACCCTGAACGGCCAGCACCTGCTCGCCGGTTTCGGCGTGGGGTATTCGTGGGCCGGCTGTATCGTCGATCTCGACAACACGTGGATCAGCCCGCTGACGCTGGTCGGCACAGACAGTAGCGAGGCGTAAGTGCAGAGCAATCCTTTTTCCCTCGATGGCATGTCCATCCTGGTCACCGGTGCGTCTTCCGGGATCGGCCGTGAAGTGGCGATCTGGCTGAGCCAGCAGGGTGCACGAATCGTCTCCGTGGCCCGTGACACTCAGCGCCTGGAAGAAACCCTCAGCCAGCTGCACGGCGAAGGTCACTCGGTCGAAGTCTTCGATTTTCTGGGCGGCGGCGATGTGGCCGCCTGGTTGAAAGCTCTGTCGCGCAACGGCTCGCCGTTCGACGGTCTGGTGCATGCGGCAGGCGTGCAATTGCCGCTGCCGATCCGCGCCATGGGTCTGGATCACTGGGAAACCATTTTCGCCACCAACGTCACCTCAGGTTTTTCCCTGATCAAGGCGTTCAGGCAAAAAGGCGTGTGCCGCAACCCGTCGAGCATCGTCATGCTGTCCTCGGTCATGGCTCAGGTCGCTCAGCCCGCGTTGATCGGTTACTGCGCGAGCAAGGGCGCAGTCGAATCCATGGTTCGCGCCGCCGCACTTGAACTGGCCCGCGAAGGCATTCGCGTCAACGCCATTGCGCCCGGCGTGATCAAAACCGAAATGGCGCAGAAGCTCGAAGGCCTGGTCGGCGAAGACGCTATGGCCGCCATCGAACGCAAACATCCGCTGGGCCTCGGTCATCCGCTGGACGTGGCCTACGCCGTCAATTATTTGCTGTCACCGGCCGCGCGCTGGGTCACGGGTACTTCGCTGGTTGTCGATGGAGGTTACCTGGCCGAATGAACATCAAAAAACTCCTTATCGTGGGCGCAGGCGGGCTGGGTCGGGAGGTCCATTCCTGGCTCAAGGACTGGGTCGAGCACAACCCGGATTACGTCATCGGCGGCTTCATCGATGATGGCAGCCTGTCCCTCAATCGCTTCAGTCATTACGCCGACATTATCTCGACCATCGACGCCTACGAACCGGCCGACGATGAGCTGCTGCTCTGCGCCATCGGCAAGCCTGCCGACAAGAAATACGTCGTGGAAAAGCTGCTGGCCAAAGGCGCGGCGTTCTTCACGCTGATTCACCCCACGGCGATCGTCGGCGAGAACGTGACGATCGGACGAGGCGTACTGGTCTGCCCGTTTTCGGTGCTGTCGGTGGATCTGGTCGTCGGCGATTTCGTCACGATCAACTCGCTGTGTACCGTCGGCCATGACACCGTCATCGGCCAGTTCTCGACCCTCAGCGGGCACTGTGACCTGACCGGCGGTGCCGTGCTGGAAGATGAAGTGTTCCTCGGTTCGCGCGCGTCAGTATTGCCCAAGGTGCGCGTCGGCAAAGGGGCTGTGGTCGGCGCCGGCAGCGTGGTGCTGCGGGCGGTCAAACCCGGCAGCGTGGTTTTCGGTGTGCCGGCCAAGTGCATCTCAGGATAAAAACGTCATGCCTACCTACGCCCGAATTGCCGAAATCGAATACGAACTGCCTGAGCAGGTACTCGAAAACCAGATGCTGGCCGAGGCGTTTCCGGAGTGGGACGTCGACAAGATTTTCCAGAAGACCGGGATCAGCCAGCGGCACATCGTTGCCGACGACGAGACCGCCTCGGACCTGGCCTTTCGCGCCTGCGAAAAACTCTTCGCCAGCAGCGCCACGCCGCGAGAGCAGATCGACTGCCTGATCTACTGCACCCAAAGCCCCGATCACATGCTCCCGGCCACCGCCTGCATCCTGCAGCATCGCCTGCAACTGCCGCAGCATTGCGCCGCGTTCGATTTCAATCAGGGCTGTTCAGGGTTCATCTACGGGCTGGGCATTGCCAAAGGCTTCATCGAATCGGGCCAGTGCAAGAACGTGCTGCTGATCACCGCCGAAACCTACAGCCGCTACATCAACCCCCGGGACAAGAGCGTGCGTACGCTGTTCGGCGATGCGGCGGCTGCTACGTTGATCAAAGCGTCGGACGAGGAGGGGCCTTGCCTCGATCGCTTCCGTTACGGCAGCGACGGCGCCGGCGCGAACAACCTGATCGTGCCCATGGGGGCTGCCCGCCGGCCGTTCGACGCGGAACACATGCCCGTCGAGTACGAAGACGACAGCGGCAATGTCCGTTCGGACGCGGACCTGTACATGAACGGCCCGGCGATCTTCGAATTCTCCATGACCCGCGTGCCGGCCTTGTTCGCCTCTCTGTTCGACGAGCAATTCACGGTCGAGCAGTCCGACCTGTTCGTCTTTCACCAGGCCAACCAGTTCATGCTCGAAGCGCTGCGTCGCCGACTGAAGCTGGCGCCGGAGAAATTCATCACCGAGTTCAAGCACTGTGGCAACACCGTGTCGTGCAGCATTCCCATCGCGCTGAAAGAGTCCCTGAAGAAAGGCCAGGTACAGCCCGGCAGTGTGATCACGGCGGTGGGTTTCGGCGTGGGGTATTCGTGGGGTGGGTGCGTTATTCGCTGGTGAGTGAAGGGGACATCGTCAAGGCAGATCAACCCACACCGAAAAGGGCTCCATGAAGGAGCCCTTTTTAGTTCAGCGATCCAGCAACACCTGCTGCCAGCGCTGCAGATACGCCTCATCCATCATCCAGTCACTCAGCACGCGCTGCTTCAACACTTGGCCGAGTCGTTTCGATTCGTCCAGATCGTTGAGGTGCCGGGCGATGGCGTCGGTCCAGGCGGCGGTTGTGTTCTGCACCCGTGTCAGCGGCAGGTTATTGCGCAGGCCCTGCACGTCGGTGGCGATGACCGGATAGCCACAGGCGCCGAATTCCAGCGCCAGGCGGCAGCTTCTGTGTTCGCCAGGCACGTCGTGGCCGGCGGGAATCAGCGCGACGTCCAGGTCCAGACACGCCAGCACGCCGGGATACAGGACGCCTTCCACCGGGCTGCGCCACTCATGAACATAAGGGCGCAGGGCCTGCGGGCACGGGCCCATGATGATCCACTCGACGCGGTCGGCGAAGGCTTTGATCACGTCGGCAATCAGCGCCAGATCGTTCACCTCCGAAGCAGTGCCGACCCAGCCGATCCGTGGCTTGTCATGGGGCAGAGAATGGCACTGCAGCCGCTGCCAGCGTTCGCTCAGGCGCGTCTCGATGACCTGAATATGCGGATGCAGCGCGCTCAGTTCATGGGCCAACCCTTCGCTGGACACCACCACCTTGTCCATCAGCGCCAGACTGGCCTCGAGACCGGCACGCACCTGTTGCACTGATGGCGCGCCGGGCAAGCGGTCGGCTGACGCTGGGTATTGATCCATGTCGAAGATTCGCAGCGCCTGGCTGTGAGCCTTGATCGTGCGGATGTCGGCGAGGGAGGTCTCGCTCAAGGGGCTTCCAAGGATCAGGGTTTCCGGGCGCAGGCGGGCGAACTCGCCAAGGGTCAGGACTTCCGGTATGGACACATGTTCGATCAGCAGCGCATCCGCGAGGGTATCCAGGGCACCGTTCAGGCGTTGGCTCGCCGGGCAGCGGTCGTTCAGGTGCGAGAGCACGATCGGCACGGGCCGCCATGACAGCGGCCGCCAGGTCAACGCCGTATTGATTTCGAGCTGCAAGCCCTGGGCGCGGGCCGAAAAGTTGTCGTTGTACGCCGGGTCATGGGCGATGTACTTCAGCCATTTGCGGTACAGCGCCGGGTTTGCCTGTTCGTCTGGTGCTTTGATCCGGGCACTGTCGTCAGCCCGGGATTCGTTAAGCAGCACCACGTGGGGCGTCCAGACAATCAGCCGCCCGGACTCCTTCACGCGCAGGCACAGGTCGACGCCGCGATAAGTGTTGTTCAGCTCACCCTCGTCCAGCCCGTCCGCCGCTTCGAACAGCGCCCGACTGATCATCAGGCACGCATCGCTGACTGCGCTGTAATTCTGATCCACCGCCAGCCGCTGCATGTAGCCTTCGCTGGCGCCGCTCTGGCCGCTGAAGATCTGTGTGACCGGCTCGTGCAAGCCGAGGATCAGGCCCCCGTGACGGATAGTGTTGTCCGGGGCAAGCAGTTTTGCACCGACGATGCCGACTTCGGGCCGTTGCGCGTGATTGAGCAGGTTGTCGAGCCAGTCCCCGTGCAACACGGCGGTGCTGTTATCGAGCAGCAACAGGTACTCGCCGGTCGCCTGCCGTGCGGCGCCGTTGTAGAGGGCCGAGCGGTCGAATTCGCCGGGATGGCGCAGCACCCGCACCTGAGCCAGGCCCATGGCCTCGACGCCGTTCAGCCAGTCAACGGCCTCCGGGGTCTGGCTGTCGTTGTCGACGATGAGGATTTCGTAATTCGGGTACGTGGTCTTTTCCAGAATGCTCTCGACGCAGCGCTGCAGGAGCAGGATCTGATCCCGGGTGGCGATGATGATCGAGACCTTGGGCTGACCCGCATGGCCGTACTTGATCTGGTACTGCCGGGGGCTTTTCTCGATCACCTGGCCGTGTTCATAGCCTCGGGCGAGCAAGTGGCGCTGCAGCGTTCTCGCTTCATCGAGGTTCGACTCCCGGGCTTGCGGTCGATAGGTGACGAGGGGCTCGGCGATGTGTTCAAGACCACCCATGCCTTCGTGCTCGATCAAACGAAGGATCAGGTCCAGCTCGAGGGCCTGAGGATAGTGCGGGTCGAAGCGCCCGGCTTCGATTACCGAATAGCGGTTGAAGATCCAGTGTTTGCTGGTCACGGATGGGCAGCTAACCAGGTAGTCGAGACTGAAGTCCGGCCGCAGCATGACTTCCGACGTGTCGTCCTGGGGTTGAGCGACTTCGTCGCCGAACAGTGCCCGCGTGGTAGGTCCTTCGCTGATCTTGACCGCCGCTTTGAACAGCCCGGCGACATTCACCGTCGCGCCGGCATCCAGCATCAGGAACCAGTCGAAACCCTGCTCGTCCATCAGCCGGTTGAGCGGCGCTGCGCGGTTCTGTCCGATGACAGGCACATAAACGGCCGGGTTGTCCGCCACTTGCTGCGGGGCCTCACGACTGCCGTCGTAGAGCACAAACACCCGGGGCGGCATCCACCCGCGAGTGGCCGCCTCGACACTGACCAACGTCTTGACCAGTGCCTGCGGACGGTTATGCGGATCGGACACGATGATCGCGAAAGTCGGCGCGCCGTGGTGCTGCTGGAAGTACTGCACGATGTGCGGCTTCTGCGGCCCGGCGGGGCGACGCTGCCAAGCCCACTCCTGGATCTGGTCGTGGCGAACCTCGGTTGCCGACTTCTGCAAGAACCAGGCACGCAGGTTAAAGGGGACGAAGTTTTCCCGGTCATGCAGCGGCGCGACCTTGACGTCGCCGTTGTCGGCCAGCGGGCGGAGCCATTCAAGCTCTTTGGTGATGCGGTAAAAGTTGGCGTGGCCTTCTTTGGCGATCTGCGGCGTTGACCTGACAATGCTGCTGCTCTGGGTTTCGGTCATGCGAAAGCGCGACAGCGGGCGGCCGATGAATGCCAGATTGCCCTCACGCAGCAGTTTGACGTACAGGCTGATATCGCCCAGCCAGTGTATGGGCAGGCCTTTGAGCGACATAAGGTCTTGGCCATAGGCGAGCGCGCTGTCACGCCGGCACATCACCGAACTCGGTTCGCCCATGAACGTCAACGGCAGTTCCGACAGCAGGGCCACCAGCTCCGGCCCGTGGATGACCACGTCTTCCTTGAACGGGAACACCGTCAGCATGTTCTCCCGCAGGAAATCGCCGTTTTCGTTGATCAGGCGACGGGTTGCCGCTGCGAGGGTGATGTCCGGCTGGTCATGCAGCAATTCGACCAGTGCACTGACGCACTCGGGTTCCAGCAGGTCGTCATCGTAGAGAAACTTGATGTACTCGCCGCGCGCCTCTTTGATGCCTCGCGCGACATTCAGCGCTTCGCCCAGTGACTGTTCGTTGTAGAAATAACGAATTGGAAACGGGCTTTCCGCCGTCAGCTCATCCACCAGCGCGCGGATGCCGCCGTCACGACAGTCGTCGCAGATCACGATCTCCAGCTGATCGTAGTCCTGCGCGAAGGCGCTGCGCAGCGCCAACTCGAAGTAGGTGGGTTTGTAGGCGGGAATGACGATGCTGACCAGGCGTGAAGCGCTCATCGGGTTACCTTGGGACGGATGACGGGCGCCGGTTCACGCCTATGGGCGCTGGCCGGCGAGTTGAATACAGGCGCTGCTTAGCGGTGCTCGACCAGCACCGCCTGCATGATCGCGATGATGCTGGCGAATTCATCCGGAGTGAGGCTATCGAAGATCGGCAGGCAGAGAACGCGGTTGGACACGTCGCTCGCCACTTGCAGGCGCTCCGGTTTGGCGGATTCCAGGCTGCGGTACATCGGGAACGACGAGATCAGCGGATAGAAATAGCGCCGCACGAGAATGTCCTGTTCGCGAAAGCGCTCGTACAAGGCGTCGCGGCTGATCGGAAACGCATCGCCGACCAGCACCGGGAAGTAGGAATAGTTGTGGTGCTCGCCGGGGCTCCAGAGCAAATCGATGCCGGGTATTTGCGTCAGCGCTTCGCGGTACATGGTGTCGATCTGCTTGCGTCGGTCCAGCGCGCCATCAATGTAGTTGAGCTGCAGCAGACCGAACGCTGCGTTGATCTCACTCATCTTGCCGTTGATGCCGGGGGCGACGACCGTCACTTCATCGGCGAAACCGAAGTTCTTCAGGTAATCGATGCGTTTTTTGGTCTTCGCGTCCGGGCAGACGATCGCGCCGCCTTCAAAGGTGTTGAAGACTTTGGTGGCGTGGAAGCTGAGCACCGACAGGTCACCGTTGCGCAGCAGGCTCTGCCCCTGATGCTGCACACCGAAGGCGTGGGCAGCGTCGTAAATCACTTTCAGGCCATAACGGTCGGCGATTTGCTGGATGCGGTCGACGTCACACGGCATGCCATAGCAATGCACCGGCATGATCGCGGTGGTCGCCGGGGTGATGGCCTCTTCGATGCGGTCGGGGTCAAGGTTGAACGTGCCCGGCGCGATGTCGACGAACACCGGTTTCAGCCCGTTCCACAGCAAAGAATGGGCGGTGGCAACAAACGAGTAGGGCGTGGTGATGACTTCGCCGGTCACACGTAACGCCTGCAACGCGGTGAGCAGCGCCAGCGTGCCATTGGAAAACAGGCACAAATGCTCGACGCCCAGGTACGCGGCCAGGTCTTTCTCCAGCTTTTCATGGAACGGCCCGGCGTTGGTCAGGCGCTTGCTGTCCCATATCTGCTGCAGATAGGGCATGAACTCTTCCAGGGGCGGAAGCAGAGGCTGGGTGACCGGGATCGTTTTACTCATAAGCTTCCTGTGCTCTCTCACGCGCTGCGGGCTGTGCGCGTTGACGCACGGCGGAACGCCACCGCTGTGATGGCAGGCCTTGTCGAACGCTCGCCGTCATCGAAATGGCGTTTGCGGCGCTACTGCACCGGAAAAAGCAAGAAGCCGGCCAACCCGCCGTGCTGCAAAGATGCGCTTGATATTCCGAACGCCTGATGCTTATTTTGTCCGCCTTGCCGCACGGCGGCGTGCCCAACGAAAAAGGATTTGAGTCATGAGCAGCGATGACCACCATTCACTCGCGCAGCGACTGATGGGCATTGATGAAATTGAATGCGTCACGCCGGATTTGAACGGCGTGCCACGAGGGAAGGTGATGACCGGCGAGGGCTTTCTGGAAGGCCGTCGGTTGCAGCTGGCGCGCGGCGTGCTGCTGCAATGCATCATGGGCGGCTACCCGCCGTCGAAATTCTACGGCAGCGATGACGGCGATCTGGCGCTGATCGCGGACCCGCAACAGACCCATCGTCTACCGTGGAGCGACGAGCCCCGCGCCCTGGCGATCTGCGACGCCGACGAACTCGACGGCCAGCCGTCGCCACTGTCCACCCGCGGCCAGCTCAAGTCGGTAATTGCCCGCTATGCCCGGCATGGCTGGTCACCGGTGGTGGCCACCGAGCTTGAGTTCTTTGTGTTCGCGCCTAATTCCGATCCGAGCCAACCCTTTCAGCCGCCCGTCGGTCTGGACGGTCGTCGCGAAGACGGCCAGTCGGCGTTCAGCATCAGCTCCAACAATGGCCTGCGACCATTCTTCAAGGAAGTCTATGCCTGCATGGCGGCGCTGGGCCTGCCCCGTGACACGGTTATGCACGAAATGGGCGTCAGCCAGTTTGAGATCAATCTGCTGCACGGCGATCCGCTGTTGCTGGCCGACCAGACGTTTCTGTTCAAGCACCTGCTCAAGGAAGTCGCGCTCAAGCACGGCCTGATCGTGGTGTGCATGGCCAAACCACTGGCACACACGCCCGGCAGCTCGATGCACATTCATCAGAGCGTGGTCGACACCGTCACCGGCGCAAATATCTTCAGCGACGACGAAGGCGAGGCCACCGACCTGTTCCAGCACTTCATCGGTGGCCAGCAGGCGGCGATGGCCGACTTCACCGCGTTGTTCGCGCCCAACGTCAATTCCTATCAGCGCCTGTGCCATCCGTTTGCTTCGCCGAACAACGCCTGCTGGTCCCACGACAACCGCGCGGCGGGCCTGCGCATTCCGCCCAGCGCACCGGTCGCCCGTCGGGTCGAGAACCGCTTGCCCGGCGCCGACGCCAACCCGTATCTGGCGATCGCGGCCAGTCTGGCTGCAGGGCTTTATGGCATTGAGCATGAGCTGGAACCGTCCCTGCCGATTCAAGGTGAGTTCGTTGTGCCCGATAATCTGTCGTTGCCATGTACCTTGCACGCTGCTCTGGAACGTCTGACTCGCAGCTCGCTGGCCAAGGAACTGTTTGGTGCCGAATTCATCGAAGGCTACGTCGCGTCGAAGACCCTGGAACTGACCAGCTTCTTCAACGAAATTACTCCCTGGGAGCGCCGCATTCTGGCCGCTCAGGCTTAAGAATCGCTGTTCGGAAATCCTCTGAAACCGAGGGTTTCCGTCTTTTGGAACGTTATGCGCCAAATCTGGAAGTCCTTTCGAGCGCTGTATTTTGCCTCGCTGATGATGTTGATCGGCTCGGGCCTGCTCAGCACCTACCTTGCCTTGCGTCTGGCCGCCGATCAGGTCGATGGCCTGTGGGTCGGTGCGTTGATGGCGGCGAACTACGTCGGTCTGGCCCTGGGCGGCAAGATCGGTCACCGTCTGATCGGCCGGATCGGGCACATCCGTGCGTATGCAACCTGCGCCGGTATCGTCGGCGCCGCGGTGCTGGGCCACGGGCTGTTCGACTACCTGCCGGCGTGGATCTTCCTGCGGATGATTGTCGGCCTGGGCATGATGTGCCAGTACATGGTCATCGAGAGCTGGCTCAACGAGCAGGCGTCGCCCAAGCAGCGCGGCACGGTGTTCAGCCTTTACATGATCGCCTCGTACCTGGGGCTGGTGCTCGGCCAGCTGATTCTGGTCATCCACCCGCAGCTCGGCCCTGAACTGCTGATGCTCGTGGCGATGTGCTTCGCGCTCTGCCTTGTGCCTGTCGCCATGACCCGCAGCATTCACCCGGCGCCGATGCACCCGGCCCCGCTGGAGCCGCTGTTCTTCATGCGCCGCGTACCGCAATCCCTGACCACAGTATTGAGCGCCGGCATGATCATCGGCTCTTTCTACGGTCTGGCGCCGCTCTATGCTGCGCAACAGGGGCTGTCCACCGAGCACGTCGGTCTGTTCATGGCCAGCTGCATCGGCGCGGGCCTTATCGTCCAAGGCCCGCTGGGCAAACTGTCGGACCGCTATGACCGCGCCTGGCTGATCCGCGGCGTTGCGGTGTTGCTGGTGCTGGCGTCGCTGCCGCTGGCGATTCTCCCCAATGTGCCGATGGGAGTGCTGCTGGTGGTGGGCTTTCTTGCCTCGCTGCTGCAGTTTTCCCTGTACCCGCTGGCGGTGGCCTTCTCCAACGACCACGTTGAAGGCGAACGCCGCGTCTCCCTGACCGCGATGCTGCTGATGACCTACGGCGTCGGGGCGAGTATCGGCCCGCTGGTGTCCGGCGTGCTGATGAAAATGTTCGGCAGCAATATGCTCTACGCCTTCGTCTGCTGCGTGGCGCTGGTGCTGGTCACCCGTATTCGTCCGAAAGCCGTCACCAACCTGCACCAGGTCGAAGACGCCCCGCTGCACCACATCGCCATGCCCGACAGCATGTCCAGCTCGCCGCTGGTGGTCGCCCTTGACCCGCGTGTGGATGAACAGGTGGTGCAGGATCAGATGCAGGACGTTGAGCCTGAGCCTGAGATTTCGACCGAGGTTGCGCCGGATGTGGCGGCGGAAGCTGAAGTGCAGCCAGAGATGGTGGAGCGGGTTGTGGCATCGGGTGAGGGCGTTGTGCGGCCGGTGGCGATTATGGATGAGGAAGTGGCTGCTGAACCTGATGCGGCTGGGCCGGAGGAGGTGGTTGACGTGCGTCGGGATGTTGGGGTGGATCGGCCGTTGTGATGGGGGTGGGCTGATCTGCCCCCACAGGTCTAGTGTCTCACGTTGAAACCGCGTTCACCGCAAAACCCTTGTAGGAGTGACCGGGGTGGCGCTCCACCTTGCCCGCGATGGCGGTGTGTCTATGAAATGGATGTTGGCTGACCCACCGCATTCGCGGGCAAGCGCGCTCCTACAGTTGATCTTCGCCCATCGATAAAGGGTGGCGGACTGCAAGACCGTTGTAGGAGTGAGTTTGCTCGCGAGGGCAGACGATGAGATATGAGCGCAGCAAAATTCAGCCACCCGCCAGCGCGCCATGAAACGCGCCAGCAGATCACCACCAACGATCAGAAATCGTCGTCTTTGTCGAAGCGTCGCGCTTCGCGTTGCAACTGATACACGAAACGCTCGACCTGACGCTGCACCAATCCACTCATGTTGTGAAAGCGCACACCGGCGAACGTGGTGTTGATCCTTTCTTCGAAGTGCAGATGGCGCAATTCCACAGGCGTGGTCATGTTGCCGAAGGGCAGGGAGGCGATGAATCGCTCATAAACCTGACCCAGCTGCATGCGCTCGGATATATCGCCCTCAAAGCGCAGCTTGCAGCCCGTGGCGGAGACATCCAGCAGTTTGCCCCGCAACGGAAATTTGAGCCTGTCGCCGCCGATCTCGACATCAATCAGCGAAGCCAGCTTCAGGGCCGCGCGAAACGCGTTGCGGCGCTGGTGATAGACGACTTCTTGAGGCAGCGGGCCGCGATAACTGCGCGGCTCTTCGATGACTGTCAGCTGGGCTTTGCTTTCCCAGGCGATGCGCACGCCGTCGTGAAAGCCTTCGACACGGAACGGTTCACCGCTGGCAAGGAAACGCTCACCGTCGCGGGGGATCATCTCGTCGAGGATCATCTCGTTGGTGTCGCGGTTGACGTCGATCACGTAGCTCTGAAACCGCTGGCTGCGTTCGTGGAACGTGATGATCAGCGGGTCATGACTTTCCATCAGCAGCCGCAGATTGGCAGCGATTTCCAACGGGGTGGTCAGTACCTTCGGGGGCTGCGGAACATCTTCCGCGCTTGAGGCATTCACGGTCTATCCATCTCCAGGCAAATAACGGCAGCGTTCAGCGTGCGGCATATTGCCACTACGTTGCGCACCTTGATACAAGAACTTACGCCTGGCTGAGCGGACGCGGCCTGGCCTTGCCGGACGTCGAACCGCGGCTGTCATACAGTGTCGGGGTGTCGCCGCCGTTGAGAATCCTCAACTGCTGTGCCGTGGTGAGTTGCTGGAGCTGGATAAGGCTGCCGTTCTGTTCGTTGGCCGCCTGGCATTCACTCATCAGTGCGCTGAGTTCATCGCCTGCGGTTAACAGGGCTTCACCCACTGACGAATGTTTCGCCACTTCTTCGAGTCCCGCACGATTGGCGGGCAGACCCAGGCTGGTCATCAGCTGGGTACGTCGGCGTCCATGCTGCTCGAGCACGATCACCAGCGCCTGTTTCTGCGCCAGGATGTGTTCCATCTCGACCATATTGCGCCCGTGAAGCGCCACTGACTCGGCCTTCAGGATGTCCAGCAGATGCCGGGTTGGCGCAATGTCGTCCGTGATCAGTTGAAGCAATGTAGTGTCTTGCATCGCATGCCCTGGTGTTTAAGCGTCCAGAAGCCCCTGCGCAGACCTGGGGCTAGCGCTGGGCTTCGAAGTTAAGCAGTTTGCTAGCAACACGATTGCTGTCGACCTTATAGCTGCCGTCGGCGATCGCCTGCTTCAACTCAGCCACACGGGCGCTGTTGACGACAGGCTGATCACGCAACGAATCACTGATCTTCTGCAACTGTTGAGCTTCGCTGCTCAAATGTACTGCCTCACCACTGCCGGGCACGCTCGAGGTGCCGCTGACCGCTGCCGTAGCTTCGGTTTTGCTGGCTTCCTTGGTGCTGGCAGTACGTGTTGTACCGCCAACGGGAGTGGAGCTATTCAAACGATTGAAGTCGATGACCATGATTGAAAAACCTCTGGGTTCTAGGACGCTTGCCTTGGTTTCGGCCATACCCGGAATAACTTTAGGGCTCGCGCGAAAACAGTCTCGAATGGACGTCGCGCGGAGCACTGGGGTTCCGAGTGTAGGAAAAGCGCAAGCGCAGCGCCAGAGGTCTTACCTATACATGTCAGTTACATAGCGACCTCAACTTGCCCGGGCGCAACGATGTTGGCCTTGATCACCCGTTGTGAATTCAGGTTCTTCACCCGTATTTGCTCGTTGAAACCGCCGTCGGACAGGGCTTCGCCCGGCATCCGCACGCTCATCGAACCACTGCGAGCGCTGATCACGACTTGGTCGCCCTTATGGACCATTTGGGGTTGATCGAGGTGGACGGGCGTCAGGATCTGGTCGATGACCGTTGGTCGGACAACTTTTTGCCCGACTGCCTGATCGACCGAATCAAGGAAGCCCTGCCCCAGTTGGCTCACGTCACGTTCGCGCAGCGCTACATCGTTTTCGGTCACGATCGCGTCGCGCTTCATTGGCCGTACGGCCGTGACCACATTGCGGTAAAGATGTACCTGGGCCGGTACGAACACTGTCCACGGTGAGGCGCCTTCACAGCGCACTTTGACGGTGACGCGGCCGATGGGCTGGGCCGGGCTTTCCAGTGAGGCTGTCAAATCCTTGTCACACAGCGGCATGCGCATACGCGGATCCAGCTGTTTGACTTCGATCTCATAGCGGCCGGCGGTTTGGTTGGTCGCCATATAGTCTTCAACTGTGAATTCAAGAAAGCCCTGGGTCACGCCGATAAGTGTTTCAGGCAGGGTCATGTTGTCTGCGCGGCTGAGGCTGGCGGCACACAACAGACACAGCGCAACCAGCACGCAGAGAAAGCTGCGGGTTGCGGGGGCCAGGCGTCGGGATACTGTCGTTTGTGTGTTCATGATGAGTAAATAGCAAGGCCCGTGCCGCTTACCGATCCGGTAGCGCAATTGGTCGTTTTGGGAGGAGTGGTTCATGGCTGGTGTGATGGATTCAGTAAACCAGCGCACTCAACTGGTAGGGCAGAACCGCCTTGAACTGTTGCTGTTCCGGTTGGACGGCAAGCAGTTGTATGGGATCAACGTGTTCAAGGTAAAAGAGGTGCTTCAGTGCCCGAAACTTACCCATATGCCCAAATCCAGTCCGATTGTGCGCGGTGTGGCAAGTATTCGTGGCGGGACCATCCCGATCCTCGATCTGGCATTGGCGACCGGCGGCAAGCCGTTGTCTGACATTGCCAATTCCTTCGTGATCATCACGGAGTACAACACCAAGATTCAGGGCTTCCTGGTGCACGCGGTGGAACGCATCGTCAACATGAACTGGGAAGACATTCATCCGCCACCCAAGGGTACGGGGCGCGACCACTACCTGACGGCGGTGACGCGTCTCGACAATCAGTTGGTGGAGATCATCGACGTAGAGAAGATCCTCGCCGAAGTGGCGCCGGTCTCCGAGAACATCTCCGTGGGTGTGGTTACGGCTGAGGTGCAGCACAAGGCGCTCTCGCTGCGTGTGTTGACGGTCGATGATTCCTCCGTGGCGCGCAAACAGGTCACGCGTTGCCTGCAAACCGTCGGCGTGGAAGTCACGGCGTTGAATGACGGTCGTCAGGCACTGGATTTCCTGCGCAAACTGGTGGAAGAAGGCAAGAAACCGGAAGAAGAATTCCTGATGATGATCTCCGACATTGAAATGCCGGAGATGGATGGCTATACCCTCACTGCGGAGATTCGCAGCGACCCGCGCATGCAGAAGTTGCACATCGTGTTGCACACGTCGCTGTCGGGCGTGTTCAACCAGGCGATGGTCAAGAAGGTCGGCGCTGATGATTTCCTGGCCAAGTTCCGGCCGGATGATCTGGCGGCGAGGGTAGTAGATCGTATCAAGGCGGCGGATATCAGCTGAGGAGGGATTTTCCTCCTTGCTGTTCACATGATTTGAGGGGCGGCATGTCTACAGGTAATTTGGATTTTGATCAGTTCCGGGTATTCCTGGAAAAGGCCTGTGGCATTTTGCTGGGTGAAAATAAACAGTATCTGGTCTCCAGCCGCCTCAACAAGTTGATGGAACAGCAGTCCATCAAGTCGTTGAGTGAGCTGATCCAGCGTATCCAGACCCAGCCGCGCAGTGGTTTGCGCGAGCAGGTGGTCGATGCGATGACGACCAACGAGACGTTGTGGTTTCGCGATACGTACCCCTTCGAGGTGCTGAAGAACAAGGTTTTGCCGGAGGCGATGAAGGCCAGCCCCAACCAGCGTTTGCGGATCTGGTCGGCGGCATGTTCTTCGGGGCAGGAACCGTATTCGCTGTCGATGTCGATCGATGAGTTCGAGCGCAGTAACCCGGGGCAGTTGAAGTCGGGTGTGCAGATTGTGGCGACGGATTTGTCGGGTTTGATGTTGAACAATTGCAAAACGGGTGAGTACGACAGTCTGGCGATCGGCCGGGGTTTGTCGCCGGATCGTCTGCAGCGTTTCTTCGATCAGAAGACGCCAGGGCGCTGGACGGTGAAGGCGCCGATCAAGAGCCGTGTGGAGTTCCGGTCGTTCAATCTGTTGGACAGTTATGCGGCGTTGGGCAAGTTCGATATCGTGTTTTGTCGCAACGTGCTGATTTATTTTTCGGCGGAGGTGAAGAAGGATATTTTGCTGCGCATTCATTCGACGTTGAAGCCGGGGGGGTATTTGTTCCTGGGCGCGTCGGAGGCCTTGAACGGGTTGCCCGATCATTATCAGATGGTGCAGTGCAGTCCCGGGATTATTTATCAGGCCAAGTGATTGGCTGCTCTTTCGCTTTATTAGAACCCGCTTAGGCGGGTTTTTTTATGTTGTGTTGGCGCTTGGATTTTTGGCAGCGGGTTAATTGTGGTGGCGCTGAGTTTGGTCTGCCTAATGGCAGACATTTCGCCTTCGGCGAGTTACTTGGAAACATTTTTAAGGGGACTGATTTATTTACAGCGCTTCACCGTAAATCAATCTGTCCCCGAGTGCGCGGTGCGGCTTATTACAGCAAGGTCAAGAGCATCTGCCTCACGGCAGACATTTCGCCTTCGGCGAGTTACTTGGAAAAGCACCCCAAGTAACCAAGGGTGCTTGCTCCTGGTTGGGCCCTTCGTTCCTCAGGGTTCCTTCACTTCGGTCTCGCTCCGTGGGCCCGCGCCGAACGGGCATCCATGCCCTGACGGCGCTCTCGCCGCATCCATGCGGCTCGGCCCACTGCGCGAGACCTGCGTTCAGCCTGCACCCAAGTCGCGATTGGCGGTGACTGGACCTTTTGTGTACGAAGATCAAAAGCACATCTAAAGCAGATCAAGAGCAGATCAAGAGCAGATCAAGAGCAGATCAAGAGCTTCCCGGCTAAAGCCAGTCCTACAGGTATTCGCGCACGGTCAGTGGGACCGGCTTTAGCCGGGAAGCCTTTGATCTGCTCTTGATCTTCATGCACAGCCAGCGCAGACGACACGAATCGCGACTTTGGTGCCGGCCTAACGCAGACGACGCGCAGTGGGCCGAGCGGCATGGATGCCGCGAGAGCGCCGTCAGGACATGGATGTCCGTTCGGCGCGGGCCCACGGAGCGTCGTCGGAGTGAGGGTATCCCGACGGAGGAGGGACCTAACCAGGAGCAAGCACCTTTGGTTACTTGGGGTGCTTTTCCAAGTAACTCGCCGAAGGCGAAACAGTCTGCCCCTAGGCAGACGCTGTTGATCTTGATCTTCCGCGCTGACGCTGACGCGCAATACGGCAAAAAAACGGCACCGCTCTTGCCGCTTTCCTCCCAATGAGCGGAAATCCCTTGCCGCTTTTCTGTCATCCCTCCTCACCAACACCCTGCAGCCCCCGTAAACCCGTGCTTTCAGAAAGTGGCACACACCTTGCTATAACTCCTGCACGTACATCTGGTCAGCCCTCAAAGGTCCCGACATGAGCATCAGTTTTGAAAACGCCCTCGGCATCCACGAAAAAGCACTCAACTTCCGCGCCCAGCGTGCCGAAGTGCTGGCCAACAACATCACCAACGCCGACACCCCCAACTACAAGGCGCGTGACCTCGACTTCTCCAAAGTCCTGGCCGCCGAAAGCGACAAAAGCAAAAACGGCCACTTCGCCCTCGACATGACCAACAACCGTCACATCGAAGCCGAAGGCATGAGCGATGGCGAAGCCAGCCTGCTCTACCGCACCCCGTCGCAGCCGTCGCTGGATCAGAACACCGTCGACTCCCAAGTCGAAAATGCCAACTACGCCGAAAACGCCATCGGTTTTCAGGCCAGCTTCACCTTGCTCAACAGCAAATTCAAAGGGCTGGTTGCAGCCCTGCGCGGAGAGTAATCCATGTCCCTGTCCAGTGTTTTCAATATTGCCGGTAGCGGCATGAGTGCCCAGAACACCCGCCTCAACACCGTGGCCAGCAACATCGCCAACGCCGAAACCGTGTCCTCCAGCATGGACAAGACCTATCGCGCCCGCCATCCGGTGTTCGCCACAGTCTTCCAGGGCCAGGAAGCCGGCGGCAGCGCATCGCTGTTCGAAGACCAGGGCCAGGCCGGCACCGGCGTACAGGTTTCCGGCATCATCGAAGACGCCTCCAACCTCGAAGCACGTTACGAGCCAAATCACCCGTCAGCCGACAAGAACGGCTACGTGTATTACCCGAACGTCAACGTCGTCAACGAGATGGCCGACATGATCTCGGCCAGCCGTTCGTTCCAGACCAATGCGGAAATCATGAACACCGCGAAAACAATGATGCAGAAGGTCCTGACCCTGGGTCAGTGATAAAGGGCGAAATCCATGACGGTCTCAAACACAGACGCTACCTCGTCGTTCCTCAAAGGGCTGCAAAGCACGACCCCCGGGACCACAGGCACTAGCACTAAATCCAGCACCAGCAGCCTCACCGGCTCAAGTTCCCTGGGCAAGGATTCGTTCCTGCAGTTGCTGGTCACGCAGATGCAGAACCAGAACCCGCTGGATCCTCAGGACAACAGCGAGTTCGTGGCGCAGCTGGCCCAGTTCAGCAGCCTGGAAACCATGCAGAACCTGAGCACCTCGGTTGACTCGATCAGCACCATGTATCAGTCGTCCCAGGCGTTGCAGGCTTCTTCGCTGGTCGGCCGCTCGGTGACCGTGGACGCCGGTTCGACCTACGTCGACACCAGCAAGGCGATGACAGGTTCGGTGGTGTTGCCATCGTCCAGCGCCGACACCACGGTGAAGATCTACGACAGCACCGGTACCAACGTCGTGCGCACCATCGACCTGGGTACTCAGGCCGCCGGCACCACATCCTTTAGCTGGGATGGCCTGGACGACAGCGGCGCGGCGGCGGCAGCGGGCAACTACAGCTTCGTCGCCAACGGCAAGCTGGACGGTAAGGGCACTCAGCTGAGCACCTACCTGCCGGCGACAGTGAACAGCGTAACCATGGGCACAACGGGCTCTGACATGACGTTGAACCTCGCCGGCGGCACCCAGGTGGCACTGGCAAAAATCAAGCAAATCGGAATTTAGAGCCGACTAGACGGCGCAGGAGTTAAATCATGTCTTTCAATGTTGGTCTTAGTGGGCTCTACGCGGCAAACAAAAGTCTCGACGTCACCGGCAACAACATTGCCAACGTCGCGACCACCGGTTTCAAATCTTCCCGTGCGGAGTTTGCAGACCAGTACGCCCAGTCAATTCGCGGCACCTCCGGCACTTCCAATACCGGTAGCGGCGTTTACACCGCCGCCGTTTCACAGCAGTTCACCCAGGGCACGCTGAACACCGGTACCGGGCGCAGTCTGGATCTGGCGATCAACGGCAACGGCTTCTTCATGATGAGCAACAACGGCGAGAAGCTTTACACCCGCGCCGGCGCATTTCACACCGATTCCGATGGCTACATCGTCAACGAGGCGGGCAACAATCTCCAGGGCTACAGCGTTGACGGTCAGGGCAATGTCGCCACGGGCGTGCTGAGCAACCTGCGTGTCGACTCCTCAAACCTGGCGCCGAAAAGCACCAGTTTGATCACCGTCGCCTCCAACCTGAACTCTTCGTCCACCGTCCCGACCGTTGCGACGTTCTCGCCGTCGGACACCAGCAGCTACACCACGACCTACAGCACGCCTATGTACGACAGTCAGGGTAACCAGCACACCCTCGACCAGTATTTCGCGAAGACGGGCACCAATACCTGGACCATGTACAGCCTGGTGGATGGCCGCAGCATCAACGATCCAACGTCCACCAAGCCTGACGCCACAGCCGTGACCTTCGATTCGTCGGGTGGCTTGATCACCAGCGGCACCGGTAGCCCGGACACCACCAACTCGCCCAACGTGAGCATTGGTACGGACGGTGTTTTCTCCCTCAATAACTGGGTGCCGGCTGCCAAGACTACCGTTGGCAGTACCACCACCTGGGCGAGTAACGGCGCGGCTGCCAACGCGGGCGGGATCAAGCTCAACATGCTGGCGACCACCCAGACCAACGCGGTGTCGGGTGCAATCAACAAGACCCAGGACGGCTACGCCACCGGCCAGATCACGGCGATGAACATCGACGCCACCGGCAACATGTTCGCGACCTACACCAACGGTCAGTCGAAGGTCATCGGTCAGGTGTCGCTGACCAACTTCGCCAACGTCCAGGGCCTGTCCCCGGCAGGCGGCACCGCCTGGCGCGAATCGTCGGCATCGGGCATTCCGGTCACCGGCGCGCCGCAGTCGGGTACGCTGGGTTACCTGACCGGGCAGGCGCTGGAAGAATCCAACGTCGACCTGACCGGCGAGCTGGTCAACCTGATCAAGGCGCAAAGCAACTACCAGGCGAACGCCAAGACCATTTCGACACAAAGCACCATCATGCAGACCACCATTCAGATGACCTGATAACGGTCGCTGGACACGGTCAATGAAGCCCCTCTCTGAGGGGCTTTTTTTATGGCTTTTTTTTGACTGAAATATCGAGAGCCATCCCACTCTACAACTGGAAACTTCCTACTTTCGTCTTTGCGAGAATCAAGTCCGCTGACAAATAAATGCCATTGCGCGGGGCCGTTTACGGGGCCGTTCGATTGCATTCCTTTGCCCGCGAACTTCGATGCATTGACGAGCGTGTCGTTTAGCAACGACTCAGGGAGTGTTCATGTCATTCAACACAGCGGTTTCAGGTTTGCACGCGGCGCACAAACGCATGGAAGTGGCCGGCAACAACATCGCCAACGTCCACACGTCCGGTTTCAAATCCTCTCGCGCCGAATTCTCGGCGGTGTATTCCTCATCCATGCTCGGCGGCAGCCGCACAGCCTCAGGGGATGGGGTGCAAGTGGCCAACGTCTCGCAGAACTTCGCGCCCGGCGGGGTCATCACCAGCGAGGGGCGGGCGCTCGACATGCGCATTCAGGGCAACGGTTTCTTTGTCATGAGTGACGCCGGTTCCATCAGTTACGGCCGGTCAGGGGCATTCATCAAGGATGCGAAGAATTTTGTCGTCGACGCCCACGGCAGTCGCTTGCAGGGTTATGGGATTACCGATGACGGGAAAGTGATCACCGGCGTTCGCACGGATTTGAAAATTGATTCGGCAGGCATGTCGCCCAAAGCCACCGGCAAAATGGAGCAGACCCTCAACCTGAATGCGGCGTCGGCGTCACTCGGCGCTCTTCCGCGCTTCGATCCCGGCGACCCGACCACCTTCACCCGGGTAACCGGGCGGGTAATTCAGGACGCCGGCGTTCCGCCACAGGATCACGAGCTCAAGCAATATTTCGTCAAGACCGAGGACAATAACTGGACGTCGTACATTCTCGTCGACGGCGTTAACCCGCTGGATCCCACCAGTAACGCCCCGCTGGAGATCGGTTTGCAGGTGTCTGCGGCCGGCAAGCTTTCACTCACCGGCCCGACGGCGGCGGTCAAGATGATTTCCGACACCGAGTTGGAGCTGCAGACCTGGCGCCCGGCGATCAACGTCAACGGCACCTGGACCGCCAGCCCCGCGCCGTCTCCAGGACCGATCTCACTGCCGCTGGTCGATAGCGGTCTGCCCGTGCTGGACCCGGCCGATCCGCTCATGCCGCGGCCCGTGCCGACCTTCAATCCGTCTGACATCACCACCTTCACCAAGGCGTCCACCTACGGCGTTTTCGACAGCCTGGGCATGCGCCACGAGATGACCCAGTACTTTGTCAAAGACGGCAGCAACAGCTGGAAGATGCATACGCTGATTGACGGGCGCAACCCGCAGGATCCGACCAGCACGGCGCCGTCGACGGCGAGCATGCTGTTTGACTCAGGCGGCTCGTTGCAATCGCTGATCGGCAGTCAGTGGCTGACCGCCGCCAACAACACCCTGACCCTCGAAGGCTGGGTGCCGGCCAAACCGCTGGACGGCAACAAGCCGGGCGGGCGGTGGGGTGCGAATGGCGCGGTGGGAAATGCCGACGGGATTGTCATGGACTTCAGCAAGACCACTCAGCACAACGCCGCCACCGGCAGCAGCAACATCGTCATCGACGGCCATGCGGCAGGGCAGGCCACCCAATTGACGATCGACAAGAGCGGCATGCTGATGATCGGCTTCAGCAATGGCCTGCACCGCAACGTGGGTCAGGTCATGCTCGCCAGCTTCGCCAACAATCAAGGGCTGCAGCCGGTGAGCGACACGCGCTGGGTCGAAACCCTGGCCTCGGGAGTCGCCAATTACGACACGCCGGGTGTCGGCACCTTGGGCAGCGTTATCGGGCACTCGCTGGAGGGCTCCAACGTCACGTTGACCAATGAGCTGGTCGAGCTGATCCAGGCGCAGACGGCGTATCAGGCCAACTCGAAAACCCTGTCGACGGAGGCGGAACTGATGCAGACGCTGATACGCGCGACCTGATCCGGGATTTAGCGTGGACGCGAATGTGTGACCGGCTTTAGCGGGGAAGGCGGTGTGTCAGGCGATGGATCTGTCACAGATAGGCCGCCTTCGCGGGCAAGCGCGCTCCTACAGTGGATCTCGGCAAGGCACAAATTTTTTGGCGTACCCGAAATCCGTAGCCGGCTTGCTGGCGAAGGCGGCGTTTCAGGCGATTGATTCGTCACAGGCAAACCGCCTTCGCGGGCAAGCGCGCTCCTACAGTGGATCTCGGCAAGCCACAAATTTTGTGGAAGACACAGAATCCGTAGGAGCCGGCTTGCTAGGGAAGGCGGTGTGTCAGGCGATGGATCTGTCACAGATACACCGCCTTCGCGGGCAAGCGCGCTCCTACAGTGGATCTCGGCAAGCCACAAATTTTGTGGAGGACACAGAATCCGTAGGGGCCGGCTTGCTGGCGAAGGCGGCGTGTCAGGCGATTGATCTGTCACAGACACACCGCTTTCGCGAGCAAGCTCACTCCTACAGTGGATCTCGGCAAGCCACAAATTTTGTGGAGGACACAGAATCCGTAGGGGCCGGCTTGCTGGCGAAGGCGGTGTGTCAGGCGATGGATCTGTCACAGATACACCGCCTTCGCGGGCAAGCGCGCTCCTACAGTGGATATCGGCAAGCCACAAATTTTGTGGAGGAGACAGAATCGGTAGGGATCGGCTTGCTGGCGAAGGCGGCGTGTCAGGCGATTGATTCGTGTCAGGCAAACCGCCTTCGCGAGCAAGCTCACTCCTACATTTGATCGTCGTCCGGCTCGGAATCTGCACAAGGTCAGGCACGGTTTTGGTCTGCGCTAAATTCTGCGGACGCTGCGGAACCTGTAGGAGTGAGCTTGCTCGCGATCTGGCGCGCAGCGGCAGTAAAACCGGTACGTGAGGCGTGTCAGGCGTTGCCAGGGCGTCAGGTTTACTGCCGCTGCGCGCCAGGTCGCGGGACAAGCCGCGCTCCTACTAAAGCAGCGCCCTTTAAATCGAACAATCCGACTTCACATACGCGGCGCTGATCCTTGTCCAGCCTTCGCCGGGGCTGGTCTGGGCGCAGACCGTGCGGTGGGCGCCTTGCCAGAGGAAATAGGGCGCCGGCGCTGCCCAAATGGCAAACGAGCTGGCAACCAGTGTGAGGAGTAGGGCGATGCGCAGACCCATGACAGTTTTCCGTGGCGACTGAAGCGAATTCACAAAACGCTGCAAGTTTCGCACCCCGATGGAAAGTTTTCTGGCGCTCGTTGCCGTCGATTTGCAGGAAACCGGCAGTCTGCTGTCGCGCGGCGGCGCAAACCGGATCCCGGTCCGCCAAATGCTGCCGGAATCATTGAAGAATCAACGCTTTGTATCACCGCTGAAAAACTGGTTCGATTATTGCTATGACCTGTTCAGTACAGCTACAGACGGCAAGCGTCTGTCGGAGGAGGAAGACTGTGGACAAGTTGCTATACGTGGCCATGAGCGGAGCGTCAGAAAACGCCATCGCCCAAAAAGCCCATGCCAACAACCTGGCGAACGTTTCGACCAACGGGTTTCAGCGCGACCTTGAGCAGGCGCGCTCGATGCCCGTGTTCGGTGAGGTCAACCCGTCCCGTGCGTACGCCATGAGCGAACGTCCAGGCACTGACTTCAGCCAGGGCGCGATGGTCGACACCGGTCGCGAACTGGACGTCGCCGTCAAAGGCAACGGCTGGATGGCGGTGCAGACAGCCGATGGCGGCGAAGCCTACACCCGCACCTCCAGCATGAACATCGACGCCCTCGGCGTGTTACGTGATGGCAATGGTTTGCCGGTCATGGGCAACAGCGGGCCGATTGCCGTGCCGCCTCAGCAGCAGATCGAGATCGGCGCCGACGGCACCATCAGTGTCCGCTCGCTGGGTGAAAGCCCGCAGGTCATGGCGCAGATCGACCGCATCAAGCTGGTCAAGGGCGACCAGACCACCATGGAAAAAGGCCCCGACGGTCTCATGCACACCAAGAGCGGCAGGCCGGCCCAGGCCGATGCCGACGTCCAGGTCGAATCCGGGTTTCTGCAGGCCAGCAACGTCAACGCCGTTGATGAGATGACCTCGGTGCTGGCGCTGTCCCGCCAATTCGAACTGCACATCAAGATGATGAAGACCGCCGAGCAGGATGACGAGTCGATGGCTCGCGTCTTGCAAATGGGCTAATGACTGACAGCTTGCGCCGATAAACAGGCGCTCGAGGAGATTCAAACATGCTTCCGGCACTCTATGTTGCTAAAACCGGTCTGGCCGCCCAGGACACCAACCTGACGACCATTTCCAACAACCTGGCCAACGTTTCGACCACCGGTTTCAAAAGCGACCGTGCGGAATTCCAGGACTTGCTCTACCAGATCAAGCGTCAGCCAGGCGCCCAGTCCACTCAGGACAGCGAGCTGCCGTCGGGCCTGCAACTGGGTACCGGTGTGCGCATCGTCGGCACCCAGAAAAACTTCACCGCCGGCAGCCTGCAGACCACCAACCAGCCGCTGGACATGGCGGTCAACGGCCGCGGTTTCTTCCAGATCCGTCAGCCTGACGGCACCCTGGCGTACACCCGTGACGGTACGTTCCACCTCGACAGCAACGGCCAGATCGTGACCTCCAACGGTTACGCGCTGGAGCCTGCGATCGTCGTTCCGCAGGATTCGCAGACCTTCACCGTCGGCGAAGACGGCACCGTATCGGTCACCACGTCGGCCAACGCTGCGACTCCGCAGGTCATCGGCAACGTACAGACCGCCGACTTCATCAACCCGGCCGGCCTGCAATCCCAGGGCGGCAACCTGTACCTGGAAACCGCATCCAGCGGTGCACCGCAGGTCGGTACCCCGGGCCTCAACGGTCTGGGCGTGGTCAAGCAGAACACCCTGGAAAACTCCAACGTCAGCACCGTTGAAGAACTGGTGAACATGATCACCACACAGCGCGCCTACGAGATGAACTCCAAAGTGATCTCGACCGCTGACTCGATGCTCCAGTACGTCACGCAGAACCTGTAAGCCGGTCTTGAAGCACCTGATGTCCTGCTGCGAAACACCTGATCAATTCCAAGGGGCGCCTGAAAAGCGCCTGCTACACCGCGAGGTTTTAAGTGTCATGAAACGGCTCTCTGTATTGCGGCTTTCCCTGTTGGCAGCACCGCTGTGCGGTATCGCGCTGCTGACCGGCTGCGTTGCGCCTGCGGCCAAACCCAATGACCCTTATTACGCGCCGGTGTTGCCGCGCACGCCGCTGCCTTCAGCGGCCAGCAACGGTTCAATTTATCAGGCCGGTTTCGAGCAGAACCTGTACGGCGACCGTAAGGCTTATCGGGTCGGCGACATCATCACCATCACGCTCTCCGAGAAGATGGCCGCCAGCAAGGCCGCCAGCTCAGGGATCAGCAAGAACAGCAAAACCAGCCTCGGCCTGACCTCGCTGTTCGGTGCTGGCGTCAGCACCAACAACCCGGTGGGTGGCGGCAATCTCAGTCTGGACGCCGGGTACACCGGCGACCGCTCCACCAAGGGTGACGGCAAGGCCGCGCAGAGCAACAGCCTGACCGGCTCGATCACCGTGACCGTCGCTGACGTAATGCCCAACGGCATTTTGCTGGTGCGCGGCGAGAAGTGGATGACCCTGAACACCGGTGACGAACTGGTGCGCATCGCCGGCCTGATTCGTGCCGACGACATCGCTACCGACAACACCGTGTCGTCGACTCGTATTGCCGATGCACGCATTACTTATTCCGGTACAGGCGCGTTTGCCGATTCCAGTCAGCCAGGCTGGTTCGACCGATTCTTCCTCAGCCCGTTGTTCCCTTTCTGATAGCGGGATAGCCATGATCACGTTCAAGCAACTGATAGCGGCAGCGCTGCTGTTCACCACCGCACTCGGCGCCCACGCCGAGCGCCTGAAGGACATCGCCAGCATTTCCGGCGTACGGACCAACCAGTTGATCGGTTACGGTCTGGTAGTGGGACTCAACGGTACGGGTGACCAGACCACCCAGACGCCGTTCACCCTGCAGACCTTCAACAATATGCTTTCGCAGTTCGGCATCAAGGTGCCGGCGGGTTCCGGCACCGTGCAGCTGAAAAACGTCGCGGCCGTGGCCGTGTACGCCGACCTGCCGCCGTTCGCCAAACCGGGTCAGCAGATCGACATCACCGTGTCGTCCATCGGTAACTCGAAGAGCCTGCGCGGCGGTGCCCTGTTGATGACCCCGATGAAAGGTATCGACGGCAACGTCTATGCCGTGGCCCAGGGCAACCTGGTAGTCGGCGGCTTTGATGCCGAAGGCCGCGACGGTTCGAAGATCACCGTCAACGTTCCGTCTTCCGGTCGTATCCCGGGCGGCGCATCGGTTGAACGTGCCGTGCCGAGTGGTTTCAACCAGGGCAACTCGCTGACCCTGAACCTCAATCGCAACGACTTCACCACCGCCAAGCGCATCGTCGACAAGATCAACGACATGCTCGGCCCTGGCGTGGCTCAAGCGCTGGACGGCGGCTCTGTGCGGGTTACCGCGCCGCTGGACCCCAATCAGCGCGTCGATTACCTGTCGGTGCTGGAAAACCTGGAAATCGATCCGGGCCAGACCTCCGCCAAGGTCATCATCAACTCGCGGACGGGCACCATCGTCATCGGCCAGAACGTCAAGGTCTCGCCGGCAGCCGTTACCCACGGCAGCCTGACCGTGACCATCACCGAAGACCCGATCGTCAGCCAGCCGGGCGCGTTCTCCAACGGCCAGACCGCTGTGGTCCCGCGTTCGAAGATCAACGCCCAGCAGGAAATGCACCCGATGTTCAAGTTCGGTCCGGGCACCACGCTGGATGAAATTGTCCGCGCGGTTAACCAGGTGGGGGCAGCGCCAGGCGACTTGATGGCGATTCTCGAAGCACTGAAACAGGCTGGCGCGTTGCAAGCCGACCTGATCGTGATTTAAGAGGCAAACTGAATGAGCATTCCAAGCGGCGGCGTTTCTTCAGGTGATTCAGGTGCGTACACCGACCTCAATCGTCTGACGGCCATGAAAACCGGTGATCGCGACAGCGAGGGCAACCTCAAGAAAGTCGCGCAGGAATTCGAGTCGCTGTTCGTCAGCCAGATGCTCAAGGCCATGCGTTCGGCCAACGAAGTGCTGGCCAAGGACAACCCGATGAACACTGCGGCGACGCGGCAGTATCAGGACATGTATGACCAGCAGCTTTCGGTGAGCATGTCTCGCGAGGGTGGCGGCATCGGTCTGCAGGACGTGCTCATGCGTCAGCTGTCGAAAAACAAGGGCGCTGAAATCGCGCCGGCCAGCACCGGGCTTGTGTCCGGCGGCAAAGCGGATCTCAAGACCGACGCCAAGGCCGACGCGCCTGCGCAAACCGGCCTCGCCACGCGCATCGCTCAGCGACCGTTGTGGGCCAGCCGTTCGGTCACCGCACCCGCGGCAGCGGACGGCACCGTGCACAACGACGTCGCGGCGCTGAATTCCCGTCGTCTGTCGCTGCCGAGCAAACTCAGCGACCGCATCATGGCCGGCATCGTGCCGAATGCATCGGGTGCCCAGGACCCTGCCGCCAGCGCCACCACACTGAAAAACCGGATTGCCGTATCCAATGCCGTGGCCGCAGCGAAAAGCGCAGGCTCCCAGGGCAATGGCGATTGGACGGTCGGGCCGCAGTACGCCGCGGATGCCGACGCTTATGTTCGCAGCCGCGTGCAGACGCCGCTGGCGCCGGGCAAGAGCGCGTTCGCCAACAAAGACGACTTCGTCGCCACGATGATGCCGCTGGCCAAAGACGCCGCCGCGCGCATCGGCGTCGACCCAAGCGTGCTGGTGGCCCAGGCCGCGCTGGAAACCGGCTGGGGCAAATCGATCATGCGTCAGTCCGATGGCGGCAGCAGCTACAACCTGTTCGGCATCAAGGCCCAGGGCGGCTGGAAAGGGCCGGAAGCACGTGCAATTACCAGTGAGTTCCGCGACGGCCAGATGGTCAAGGAAACGGCGGATTTCCGTGCCTACGACTCTTACGCCAGCAGTTTCCACGACCTTGTGAGCTTCCTGCAGAACAACAGTCGCTATAAAGAAACCCTGAAATCAGCCGATAGCCCGGAACAGTTTGTGAAAGAGCTGCAGAAAGCCGGATACGCAACCGACCCGTCCTATGCCAGCAAGATTTCTCAGATAGCGAAACAGATGAAGAGCTACCAGACCTACGCATCCGCCTCGGGCTCTTCCACGACTTTATAAGGTTTGAACCATGTCACTGATCTCAATCGGGCTTTCGGGACTCACCGCCAGCAGCGCTGCATTGACGACGATCGGCAACAACACTGCCAACGTCGACACGCAGGGCTACTCGCGTCAGCAAGTGATGACCGCCGCCGGGGCTCAGCAGAACATCGGGGTCGGTTTCATCGGCACCGGTACGACGTTGTCCGACGTGCGCCGCATCTACAACGGCTACCTCGATAACCAATTGCAGACCAGCACATCGCTCAACGCTGATGCCACTGCGTACCTGAGCCAGGCGAGCAAGCTCGACTCGATCCTGTCGGACAGCTCGACTGGCGTCAGCACCGTGCTGGCGAAGTTCTTCACTGACCTGAGCGCTCTGGCCAAACAGCCTACCGACAATGCGGCGCGCACGACGTTTCTGACCAGTTCGAAGGCGCTGGCCGGCCAGTTCAACACCATCTCGGCGCAGATGAAGGACCAGAACGCCAGCATCAATACCCAGCTGACCACGGCAACAGGGCAGGTGAATGCACTGGCGTCGTCCATTGCCGTCCTCAACAAGCAGATCACCGAGACCCAAGCTTCCGGCGGTCAGCCCAACACGCTGCTCGATTCGCGGACCGAGGCGGTACGTCAGCTCAATGAACTGGTGGGCGCCAAGGTCGTTGAAACCAACGGCAGCTATGACGTTTATATCGGCACCGGCCAGCCGCTGGTTACCGGCACCACCTCCAACACCTTGAGCGCGGCGCCGAGTGACAGCGACCCCAGCGTCTACGCGCTGAAACTGAAGTATCAGAACAACGTCGTCGACGTTTCAAGCGTGGTGATCGGCGGCTCCCTGGGCGGCCTGCTGCGTTATCGCAGCGACGTGCTGCAGCCAGCCGCCAGCGAACTGGGCCGTCTGGCGGTGGTCGCTTCCGACCAGATCAACAGCCAGCTCAACCAGGGCGTGGACGCCAACGGCGACTTCGGCATTAACCTGTTTACCAGCGTCAATGACCCGAGCCTGACCAGCCAGCGCAGCCTTGCCAACACGACCAACGACCAGTCTTCGGGCAACTTCGCGGTGTCCATCGCCAACAGCGGCGCGCTGCAGACCAACGATTACCAGGTGACCTTTACCGATGCCAGCGGCCAGTACAGCGTCAAGCGTCTGCCGGACGGCAAGGACATGGGTTCTTACAACACAAGCGCCACCACCGCGCCGGTCATCGACGGGTTCTCGCTGAAATTCAACGGCACCTCTACCGAGGGTGACAGCTTCAAGATCAGCCCGACCAAGACCGGTGCCGACGGCATCAAGGTGGTGATGACCGATCCGAAAGACATCGCCTCGGCCAGTCCGCTGACCGGCAGCGCTCTCGTGAGTAAAGGCTCGGGGACGTTCACCCAGCCCGTGTTGTCGACCCAGGCCGACATCTACAACCCGACTGCGACGGCCGATCTGCGTAACGCGCTCACCGCGTCGACGCCGATGCGCCTGCTCATGGGCGATGTCACCAATGGTGCTCAAGCCTATACGCTGGTCGATGCACAGGGCGTGGCTGTCAAAGACAAGTCCGGCAATGCAATCACCGGGTCAGTTGTTCCAGGCCAGTCCAACGACATCAGTCTGGAAGTGGGTTACACCGACTCATCCGGTGCTGCGCAGTCGTTCAAGTTCGGCATGACCCTCGCCGGAAAGGCCAACAGCGGTGATACCTACAGCATTGCCATGACCGGCGCCGGGTCCCTGGACAACCGCAATGCGGTGTCAGTGGGTACCCTTCAGACCAAACAGACCCTCGACAGCGCCGCCGGCAACGGCACGGGCATGAGCCTGAGCGGTGCCAACGCCAACATGATCACCACGGTGGGCAGCAAGGCGGCCCAGGCCAGGGGCGACACCACGGCGACCACTGCCGTGCTGACCCAGGCGAAAAGCGCGCGCGACAGCGTTTCCGGTGTGTCGCTGGACGAAGAAGCCGCCAACCTGGTCAAGTATCAGCAGTACTACACCGCTTCGTCGCAGATTATCAAAGCGGCTCAAGCCATCTTCAGCACGCTGATCAACAGCCTGTAAGGAATCGTAATCCATGCGTATCTCAACGACCCAGTTTTACGAAACCAGCGCCACGAACTACTCGCGCAGTTACGCCAACGTCACCAAGACCGGCGATGAAGTGGCCAGCCAGGTCAAGCTCAACACCGCCGGCGACGACCCGGTCGGCGCGGGCCGCGTGCTGCAGTTGCAGCAGCAGGGCACGATGCTCAATCAGTACAAGTCCAACATCGACACGATCAATACCACCGTCGTGCAGACCGAGACGGCCTTGACGTCGATCACCTCGGCGATTCAGCGCGCGCAGGAGCTGGTACTGGGGGCGGCGAACACCTCGTTCACCGACAAGGACCGCCAGGCCAACGCCTCCGAGCTCAAGGAGTTGCAGGGGCAGATTCTCGGACTGATGAACAGCCAGGACGCCGACGGCACCTATCTGTTCTCCGGTTCCAAAGGCACCACCGCGCCATACGCTGTCAGTTCCGACGGCACCTACAGCTATCAGGGCGACCAGACGCGCAACCTGCTGGCCGTCAGCGGCGGCGTTTCCATGGCCAGCAACACCACCGGCTGGGATGCGTTCGAAACAGCGACCAACACCACGCGTACCTCGACGACCCTGGTCGCGGGCGCTGATGACGGCGTGATTTCGTTGTCCGGCGGCAGCGTCAGCAACGCTTCCACCTATGACAAGAGTTTCACCGCCGGCCAGCCGTACAAGATCTCTTTCACCAGCAGCACGTCGTACACGATCCTCGACAAGAACAACCAGGATGTGACGGGCGAGGCGACGTCTACCGGCAAGTTTGCGTCCACCAGTTCGGCGAACCAGCCCATCACCTTCCGTGGTCTGGAACTGAACCTGAACATCAACTTGACCAAGGATCAGTACACCAACACCACGGCCGCAGACGCGGCGGTGAAGGACCACACCTTCCAGCTCGGTGTATCCCCCAGCACCGTGAGCACCTCGCGGCTGCCGGCCAACACCTCCACTGACGTGATCACCAGTTCGGTGGTGACCGACCAGGCCGCGTTCGACAAAACCTTCCCGTCGGGCGGCGCTGTCGTGCGCTTTACCGACGCCACCACCTTCAATCTGTACGCGGCGCCTTATGACGCGGCGACCAGCAAGCCGGTGTCCACCGGCACGCTGAGCGGCAACACGGCAACGGCCTCCGGCGTGACCTTCACGTTCAGCGGCTCGCCAACGGCAATGGCGGCAGGTGATCAGTTCACCGCGCAGTCGTCGACCCAGCAAAGCCAGAACGTGCTGAACACCTTGTCCAAGGTCATCACCGCGCTCAACGGCAAGGTCGATGGCGACCCGGTTGCCCAGCAGAAACTGCAGGCCACCATGACGTCCACCATCGGTAACCTGAAAAGTGCCGCCGAGCAGATCATCAATGCAACCAGCGAGGGCGGTGCCCGGGCCAAGACAGCGACCGAACAGGGCGTGACCAACCAGACCATGATCGACAACGGCACCACCGAATCGGGCACGATCACCGCGTCCGACCCGGTCGATGCCATCGCCCGTCTGACTCTGCAGAAAACCATGCTGCAAGCCTCGCAGCTGGTGTTCACCCAACTGTCTGCGCTGAACCTGTTCAGCAAGTTGTAATCGGCCCAGCGGAGGGCGGCCCCTGAGCAGCAGGCGTCGCCACCGTTGAGCGTCAACCGTATTGTCAGCGGTTATGCCGATCCTTTCCCCTGGGAACGGCGCCGCTCGTGAGTCCCGCCCGTGAATTCAGCTCCCCTCGTCAGCCTCGTCATTCCCGCCTACAACCCGCGCTTTTTCCAGCGAGCCCTGCTCGATGCCCTGGCTCAGACCTATCGGCCCCTTGAAGTGGTGGTCTGCGACGACAGCCAGACCGACGAGATCCAGCGCATTGTCGAAAAATACCTCGACTCAAGCGCGGTCACGCTGCGTTACGTGCGTAACCCCAAACGTCAGGGTTTCGTCGGCAACCTGCTGGTGTGCCTGCACGAAGCACAGGGCGAGTTCATCAAGTTTTTCTGCGATGACGATCGGCTGTTTCCGGCCGCCGTCGCGCGTCAGGCGAGCATTCTGGCGCAGCATGACGACGTCAGCCTGGTGCTGGCCCAGCGCTATTTCTGCGACCCGCAGGACATCCAGCTGCCGGTGCGCATCGAGAATGCGCCCTTGGCCGAGTCCAGCTCGGTGTTCTACGGCGCGGATCTGCTCTCCGTATTCGATATTTCGCCAACGAACTTTCTCGGCGGGTTCAGCAGCTCATTGATGCGTCGCAGCGACGTGCAGGTGATTCTGCCGGCGCTCAGGGAAGTCGGCGAAGGCTTCACCGCGCTGGTGGATTTCGTGCTTTACGTCTGCCTGCTCAAGCGCGGCAACATGGTCATGCTCAACGACGTGCTCAGCGCCGAACGTTTGCACCCGGACCGCTTGAGCCACCAGCAGTGGGTCAGGGACCTGATCCCGGACGAGCGCCAGTGGCTGGGCAAAATGCTCAAGGCGCGGACCGGCGAAAACGCTCCCGAATATGGCTGGGTGCGCTTTGTCCCGCTGACCGAGGCGCTGGAGCAGCCTCGCGTCTGGCAAGAGCTGCCGCTCAGCCGGATGCTCGGTGATCGACAGGCCTCCTTGCCGTGGCGGGTCGGTACCGACAGCGAAAGTTTTGCCGAGCTGTACCAGCAATGGCTGAGCTTCCGCACCCTGTTTGGCGCCGATCGCCTGCGCGTTGCCGATAACGTCGCGACATGGCCGTTGCAGCCGAAGATGGTGACGGTGGTGCTCGACGAACACGCCAGTGCCGCCGGCGTGGCCCTGACCCTTGGCAGTCTCGACGCGCAGTTGTACGCCGCCGAACTGACCCTGGTGCTGTCCAGCGCCTGCGAAGCGCCCGTGCTTGATGGCCGCGTGTTCACCTTGCCGCTGCAGCCCGACTGGCTGGCGCAACTCAATGACCTGTTGCCCCAGCTCGACCGCGGCGACTGGTGTTACCTGCTGCGGGCCGGGGATCGGCTGACCGATTGTGCGTTGCTGATCCTCGCCGAACGCGCGGCCCACTCGCCAGACGTGTTGTGCCTGTACGGCGACGAAGGCGCGCTGCATGAAGGCGAATCGGCCGAGCCGGTGTTTCGCCCTGACTTCAACCTCGACCTGCTGCGCAGTTATCCCTACGTCGGCCGGGTTCTGGCGTTTCAGATCGACGCGCTGGTCAGGCTTGGCGGCTTCGATTCGGCTTACGGCGAACTCGCGCCCCATGACGCCATCTGGCGCCTGACCGAAGCCCACGGCGTGGTGGTTCAGCACGTTTCGGAAATCCTCGTTGAGTCGCAGTTTCCGTTTCAGGCGTGGCTGGCGCTGCATGAGGTGATGGCGCAAAACGCTCCGGTGCTCGGCGCACACCTGCAGCGCATGGGCATTGCTCATCAGCTGCACGAGGTGGAAGGGCAATGGGTCAATCATATTGATTACCTCAGCGACGCGCGTCCGCTGATCTCGATCATCGTCGTCCATCAGGACCAGTTGGCGGCGTTGCAGCGCTGCGTCGAGTCGCTGCTGTCGAAGACCACTTACGATCACTTCGAAGTGCTGATCGTCGACTGCGCCAGTCAAAGCGCGGAGGCGCGGTCCTGGCTGGCAGACATGCAGCAGATCGGCGGTGATACGTTGCGCGTCCTGCATTACGAAGGGCAGGGCAACGGCGCCGACGTGCGCAATTTCGCCGCCGGCCATGCCCGTGGCGAGCACTTGCTGATGCTCAGTATTTACGCCGTGGTGGCGGATTCCGCGTGGCTGGGCGAACTGGTCAATCACGGGCGGCGCGAGGAAGTGGGCGTGGTCGGCGCCAAGCTGTTTACCCCTGAGGGCCACATTCTCCAGGCCGGCCTGATTTTGGGCTACCACGGCCCGGCCGGCCCTGCGTTCTTTGGCGAGCCACTGCACGCGCCCGGTCATCTGCTGCGATTGCAGGCGGCCCAGGACCTGAGCGCGGTGGGCGGCCATTGCCTGCTGGTGCGCCGCGCCTTGTTCGAGCAGCTCGGCGGCCTGAACGGCAACGAGTTCAGCGGCAGCCTGAGCGAAGTGGATTTCTGCCTGCGTGTGCGTGAGTCCGGCCATTTGGTGGTCTGGGCACCGCGTGCCGTGCTGGCGATCGGCGCTTCGACACCGGCGGAACAGGCGCGCGAAAAACAATCCCAGGTCGACGATCAGCACGCCTTTTATAAACGCTGGTTGCCGATCCTCGCCCGTGACCCGGCCTACAACCCCAACCTGCGCCTGACCGGTTCGTTCTACAGCCTGGAGCCCGGCCTGAAAAAAGGCTGGAACCCGTATTCATCGCGGCGTTTGCCGAACGTGCTGGCGATCCCGGTCAACAGCACGGCGGTGGGTCACTACCGCGTGTCCCAGCCGTTTCTGGAGCTGGAGGCCGACGGCCGAATCGTCGGGCGGATGAGCTACGACCTGCCGTCGATCATCGATCTGGAGCGTCAGTCACCGGACGTGATCATCGTGCAGTGCCGCTACAGTCAGAATTCCATCGATCAGGTCGCCAGCCTCAAGGCGTACTCCAACGCCCGGCGTATCTACGAGTTGGACGATTACGTGATCAGCGTGCCGAAAAAGAACGGTCACATGCGCAGCATGCCGTCGAACATGGAAGCCATGGTGCGTCTGGGCACCAGCCTGTGTGATCGGGTGGTGGTGTCGACCGTGACGCTGGCCGATGCGCTGTCGGGGATGCACCACGACATCCGTGTTGTTCCGAACATGCTGGCGTCTCAGCTCTGGACGGGCCTGCGCAATCAGCGCCGGACATCGAAGAAACCTCGGGTTGGCTGGGGCGGCGGGACCAGTCATGCCGGCGATCTGGAAATTATTGCCGAGGTGGTGCGCGAGCTGGCCGATGAGGTCGAGTGGGTGTTCTTCGGCATGTGCCCGGCGTCGCTGCGCCCTTATGTCCACGAGTTTCATCCGTCCGTGGGCTTGCTGGCCTATCCGGCCAAGCTGGCGGCGTTGAACCTCGACCTCGCGCTGGCGCCGCTGGAGCACCATATTTTCAACGACTGCAAGAGCAACCTGCGGCTGCTGGAATACGGCGCGTGCGGCTACCCGGTGATCTGCACCGACACCCGGGCTTACGACGGTTACCTGCCATGCACCCGCGTGATGACCAACAGCACCGCCGAGTGGCTGGAAGCAATCCGCATGCACCTGGCCGACCCGGACGCCAGCTACCGCATGGGCGATGAGCTGAAAGAAGTGGTCATGCGCGACTACGTCCTGCGCGGCGACAACCTTCAGCACTGGGTCAACGGCTGGCTGGCGGATTAAATGCAGTGGTTTAGTGGGACCGGCTTCAGCCGTGAAGGGGGCGAGTGCGTGCGACGCAAGAATTCAGGGTCCGCCGCTGATCGGTGTAGGAGCGCGCTTGCCCGCGAAGAGGCCAGTACATCCGACGCATATTGATCGTCCGTGCCTACGCCCTGTCTCTTATACACATCTCCGAGCCCACGAGACAACTCCAACAATATCGTATAGCGGCATAAGGAGGGAAACATG
>NZ_JBTOPV010000009.1:0-110745 GCF_055284355.1 Pseudomonas sp. HP_01
GTGAAACGATGCATCGCCGATGGTAGTGTGGGGTTTCCCCATGTGAGAGTAGGTCATCGTCAAGATTAAATTCCAAAACCCCATCTGCGAAAGCAGATGGGGTTTTGTTTTAAGTGAAGGTCATACATTTTCGCTGGAACGTTACGTTAGTAACGGGTCGGCTACAGAATTTCTTGACGACCATAGAGTGCTGGAACCACCTGATCCCATCCCGAACTCAGCAGTGAAACGGTGCATCGCCGATGGTAGTGTGGGGTTTCCCCATGTGAGAGTAGGTCATCGTCAAGATTGAATTCCGAAACCCCAGTCTGCGTGAGCAGACTGGGGTTTTGTCGTTTAAGCCGCCGCAGGCTTGTGCTATGAGCGCAGCACAGCGCCGGGCACGTTCTTCATTGCACCATCAGCAAAGCCCTGTAAGAACTCTCTGAAGCCCCCTGTGCTCATCGAGTTGTCATCTGTAGGCTCGGCAACGATGGTCCAAGTAGCAACGCAGCTCGCACTGCCGTCGGGGACAACCGTCATCGAAGCCCAGAGCTTGCTGACGCCAAGGTTGTTGTAGATGGTTGTCCATGTCATTGACATCGTGTTGTCGTCATGGGAGTTGAGTTGCTCGACCACCACAAGATCACCCTCCTTGAATTTCTTGTAACGGACTGAGCCAGGCCCGTTACCAATCACTTCAATGCTCGCAAGCTCCGGAATGAATTGCGTGAAACCACCGAAATCGCCTACGACCTTCCAGACCTCACGCGCCGGAGCGTTTATCGAGATAGCAGACACCACCGGCTCCCCGCGAGGATTGGTAATTAGCGTATCGGGCGAAAGGGAGCGAAGGGTGTTGAGCGGCTGAATAGCGTTCATGGTGTTCTCCATAACTTAAGGGGATGTTGCGTTGGGGTGTATCAGATGAAGGCAATTTCTTTCAGGTACTCGCAGCCCTTGCGCAGCAGCGCCGGGGTTTTCGAGGGATAGCACTCGCCCATTCGCTGAACACCCGCATAGGCGTTCTGGTAGGCGATCTTTGAAATGTCTCCGATGTCTTCCTCAAACCCGCCTAGGTAAAAGCCGAGCACGCCGAATAGAGCGTTCTCGCTGTCCACGCGATTCAACTGGGTTTGCCACTCACTGACGCTGACCATCTCGAAATCACTGCCCGCTTCACGGAACGCACTGACGTAATTGCTCCAGCTCAACGGCTCCGGGTTGTGGAGGTTGAAGACTGCGTGGGCTGGCTGGTAGCGACTGGCGTGAAAGCTGATGAATCGGGCGAGGAAGTCGACAGGCATCAAGTCGAAGGTCATGGAGAAGTCCGGGACCTGGCCCAGCTGCATCGATCCCTTGAGCATTAGCATCAGGCGATTCTTGTGCGGCTGGCAGACACCGCTTGTGCTGTTGAATGCGATATTGCCTGGGCGGTAGATGTTTACCCACGCGCCTCGCTCCCGAGCTTGCTGCAGGATGCGCTCGGCGACCCACTTGGAGAGGTTGTAGCCGTTCTTGATATAGATCGGCGGTGTAGCGGCAGCAGGCGCTTCGAGGACGCTCCCGTCAGCCCCAACGGCGCTAGAAGCAGAAAGTGTGGAGACGAAGTTGAACACTTTCTTGCTGCGCCCTTCGCACAGCTTCAGGCATTCGTAGATTGGCTCAACGTTATCCTTGGCCAGGGTTTCGTAATCCTGGACGTGGTTAACGTTGGCGGCGTTATGCACCAACGCGCCAAACTCGCGATCAAGCCGCTCGTACACCTCGTTGTTCAACCCTAGCTGGGGCTGCGTGACGTCTGCGGCGTAAACCCGTACTCGCGCCAGATCCAGATGCTCAAGACGGTTTTCTCGCAGTGCCTGGATAAAGCGGTCTTGGGCCGTCATCCCTGCGCTTTCACGCACCAGACAGGCAACCTCGGTTGCGCCCCACGCCAACAGCGCTTGGACGATGTGAACGCCGAGAAAACCATTGGCGCCGGTAACGATGACTTTGTGTACGTCGCCCATGCGCTCCACAGGCACTATCGGCAACTCGAAGGGTGCCGAAGCATCCAGGAATGCTTGCGGGCTGACGCTCCATGAGGTGGTGCCATCGCTGTCGAGCAGTGACGCCAGATTGGTCAGCGTCGGCGCCTCGATGAAGCGATTGATAGGTATGCTGCGGTCAAACCGTTCGCGAATGCCCAGCAGCATCTGCGACAGCAGAATCGAGTGGCCACCCAAATTGAAGAAGCTCTCGTCTGTTGAGATTTCACCAGGCGGAAGCTCCAGCAGATCCGCCCACAACGTCAGGAGCTGCCTCTCGCTTTCGGTATCGGGCAAACGACGTGGCACCTGCTCCAGCATGTTCACGGGCAACTGCAACAGCGCCTTGCGATCAACCTTGCCGTTGCTGGCAAACGGCATGCTCACCAACTCCGTGTAGGCGGTCGGCCGCATATAGTCGGGCAACAAAGCGGCGACATGGTCCTTGAGCAAACGCCGAGCGGCGTCCGGTTCTACGTCGTGCGGTTGCGCGAGAAAAGCCAGGATGCGCCGCTGGCCATCGATCACCACCGCGACCTGGCGGTACAGCTGGCTGTCGCGCAGGCAGTGCTCGATCTCTTCAGGCTCAACCCTGAATCCGCGTATCTTCACCTGGTTGTCACGTCGCCCGGACAGCTCGATGCCATCGCTCGTCCACTTGCCGATGTCCCCGGTTCTGTAGGCGCGAACGCTTTGGCGATCACCCAGGGCGACATGCACATAGCGCTCATCGGTGAGCACAGGGTTGTTGATGTAACCCACGCACACGCCCGGACCGATGATGTAGAGCTCGCCGGGCGTCTGGTCCGCGACAGGCTGCATATCCTCGTCGAGAATCAGGACTTGGCTGTTGGGGATCGGGCGACCCAGGTTACGGTTGCTGGCGCCGGGTTGAAATCGACCGGCTGTGATCAGCACCGTGGCCTCAGTCGGGCCGTACAGGTTATGGAAGTGACATTGCGCTGCCAGGCGTTCAATCACGTAGGGCTCGCAGACATCACCGCCGGTGCACAAGTGCTTGAGCTTCAGCGGTCGGTCAATCGGCAGGATGCTCAACAAGGCAGGCGGCAGAAACGCGTGGCTGAGATTCTGATCCAGCAGCTCGGACAGTTGCAGCGGATCACGACGCTGGTCATCGCTCGCCACGATCAGTTCAGCGCCGCTGAGCAGTGTGGGGAATATGTCGATGACCGATGAATCAAAACTCAGCGTCGAGAACTGCAGCACCCGGCTTTCTTCGGAGAGTTCGACGTAGTGTGCATACCAGGCCGTGAAATGGCTCAGGTTACCCTGACTTAGCATCACGCCTTTCGGGTGTCCGGTTGTGCCCGAGGTGTACAGCGCCATGCATGGCGCGTCAGTCTCCGGGCAACATCCCATCAGCGACTGCGCCGTCGGCACGATCTCGATGTTGCTGATATCCAGCCCCGGCACAACAACGCCTGCCAGCGGGTGGCTGCCATCATGCAGCAGTAACGTAGCGTGGGCGTCTTCGAGGATGTATTGCTGCCGCTGAACAGGCTGGCTGGGGTCCAAAGGCAGGTACACCGCTCCGTTGCCCAGGATGGCAAGGATCCCGGCGAACAGCGCCGCAGATTTCGGCATACAGATACCGATCACCATAGGTCCAGCCGATACGTGCGGCAGCATGGCCTGTATCTGCGTCTGGATGGCGACGCTGTGCGTGCGCAGTAGGTCATAGCTGATGCGCTCGCCGTCGATACTCAGCGCAATGCGCCCGGCGAATTGGCTGAAGCTGTGATCCAGGCGTGCGACAAGCGTCTGCTCGGCGACACGCAGCAACTCTGGCGCGGCGGTGAAGTTGAAGCAGTGCTCGAAGGCCAGTCGGTCCAATCGCAGCAGGCTTTCCTGGCGCTCACTGCGCGGCGGGTCGACGCGCTCGGCGCGCGCGAAATACTGGGTATCACGCGAGAACCGGCTGATCAGCATCGCGACGTTGTCGACCAGCGTTGCGACCGCAGTGTCCCTTAGCACGCGTCCGTTGCCGGAAAGCGTGGTAGCCACCGCATGGCGCGCGATCAAGCGCTGTGACGTAGCCGTCCCGAGCCAGCAAAATATTTCCAGCTCAGGCAGTGCCCGCTCGCTCACCGGTGTCAGTCCTACCCGGAGCCCAAGATGCACGGCTGCCTTGAACGCGCCCCGTTCTGCATGGGGCAGTTCCAGCGTGCCGTCCTCAATGATGATCGACGCGTCCTTCAGCGCTATCGGCTCAAGCGTGGCCTCATTACGCAGGTGGTGAATCAGATGCCCGTGGGCGTTCAGTTCAGCACTTAGCTCACTCATCGCCCGGCTCTGACCGATGAGCACAATCTCCAGGCGCTTCATTGCAGGCCTCCGGCTGGTAGATAGTCCGCAAGGGCGTGCTTGACCCAGGAGGAATCGAGCATCGAGCTGGAGGTAAAGAAACGCATAATGTTGCCCACCAGCGGATGGTGGCGATTGATCGGGAAGCACATCGCCTGCGTCTCTTCCCTCAGTGCCTGTCTGATCGGTTCTGCGACGGGCAAGCTGTCGATCAGTAGGAAGTCAAAAGACTTCTGGATGTCATTGGTCAAATACTGAGCAATGAATACCGGCAGGATCTGCGCGATGAGTTGCTTGTCCTGTTCGGACGCTGCGTGCCAGTAGATCCTGACCAGACGCGCCCAGAAACCCGAGTGCCGTCCCTCATCAAGCAGGTGGTCCGCCATGAGGCCTTTGACGGACTGCTTCACCGTGTCGTCCTTGGCAAACGCCGCCACGTCGTTGGTCACAGTGTTCTCGGCAATCGCCACGCAGATGAGCTCGACCGCGCTGCGCAAATGGTCCGGCGCCAGGGCCAGCGCAGCGGGAATGGCCCGGCTGAGTTCGATTTCCTGTGGCAACGGGATTGGCTGGATGCCGGTGAGGGCGATGGTTTGCTGCATGAAGTCCATCGCGACCAGAGCGTGGTAATCCTCATCGACGACCACCGTCATGGCGTCATATCGGCAAGCAAAGGGAAAGCGGATTGCGAAGTTGTCTTTGGCGATGCTTCGCGCGGTCTTGTCGACGATTTCGGTCTCGAAAATCACCACGTCGTTGATGAACTTGTACAGGCTCTGCACCAGCGCCAGATCGCGCAGATGGGCGCATTCGCGGGTGAATGTCTCGCTTAGTACCAGTGGCTGACGGCTGAGCGGGTAGATCAGTTTTTCGTCGTTTTCGACGATACGGCGCGGGCGTGTGCGAATCGTCGCGCGGCCTTCCCAGGCATCGACGAACGACAAGTAGTCTTCGGCTTTCATGATGGCGTCCTTGTGTGGAGGGCTGGTCGAGTGCGGAGGCGTGATGGACTCATGCGCTGACCTCCCGCGCGGTTTCACGCAGGGTCAGTTGCAAGGCGTCCCATAGCGCGATGCGGCTTTCGACGGCGGCGATGGCAGCGGCATATACCTCGCGCTGGTGTTGTTCATTGCCCGCGACTAGCCTGGCCAACAACGATTCCGCAGCCGGGCCGTGATCCTCGGAGTCCACCTCGATGTGGCGCTCCAGGTAGTAGCGAAAGGTCGGTGCCTTGTCGGCAGTGATGCCCCAGTCGTCGAGAATCCTCTGGAACATCTGCGGGATAACACTCTCGCGACCGTGCAGGAACGCAGCAGCCACGCAGTGCGCCGGCGCATCCAAGGCAATGTCCAGCGTGTCTAGAACGAAGTGCGTGGCTGCTCGGCCTGCGCCGACGCTGTCGAGCGCGGTTTTGTAGTGAATGCCTTCGCGCAACAGTTCGACGAAATGCTCGATGCGAGCTGTGCTTGCGCCGATCTCCCGCATGGCGTCCAGATACAGTTCGAAGTGGCTGTAATGATCGTGGCGTCCTGGCCGATCATCCGACTCCTCACCCAGTACGATTTCGTTAATGAGCCGCGCCGCCTTCGGGTCTTGCGGCGGCAGCCAGGGCAGTCGGGTGCACGTCAGCTCCTGCTGCAGCCGCTTGGTGAGTGACATGAAATCCCAGACCGCAAACACATGCACCTCCATGAACCGCTGAAGGACGTGGAGTGAATCGATTTCGGAAAAAACAGGGTGCGCGCTGAGTGCTGATTTCTTCGCGATAAGTTGCTGTTTGAGACTATCCATTTTTACATCCTTGATAGATTGAGTGCGTCACGAACTGTGATGATTGCCAAAACCGAAAGTCGTTTTAAGTTGCTGTGTAAACAACGGATAACATGACTTCCATTAATGTCAGGCAATAAGAAGTCGCGACCTTACTGTGTGAGTGGTCAATAATCGTGTAGGCAGGAACGAGGCGTGCTCGTTTAGCTAACGCCTACGCTGATCAGCGTCGGTGGGCGAATAGCCCTGAAACGTTGGTCGCCAGAAAACGTTAAAACAGTTTCAAATGGTTCCGCAAATACTTTTTAATATAATTAACAACTTATATAAATCGGGCGCGAGAAGTGGCAATAAAACTTCTGAATAAAGTTTTATATGGGCGAGCGCAACCCTTCCGGCTCATTAGAGCCAGAATTGAAATGAATGAACGAATACCTCGTTCAGCGTTGCGCGTTATCGGGCTAATACAGTTTTTTAGAATTTTTGGTGTGGGCGACATTCAGGCTTTCACTTCAATGTCTCCGCCCAGGGCAATGCTCCTTTTGCCGCTCCATGAGAACTGCCTTCCCTGAACCGGCTGCGGACCGATTCGTCGTCCGAGTTTGCCTGAACACGGCGGTATACCGCGTCACGACTGCCAGGTTTCACGATAGGTGCATGAGCGGCGGCCCGAGCATGGGCGGTCCGGTTTTTAGTCTTGGGAGGCTTCAGAAGGGAGGGCGCGAGAAGTCGATGCAGAAGGAGAGGGCGGCGGTGTGTGTTCAGCCGCCCAGCAAGCCGAGGTGCGTGTTGATGATGTGCAGCAGGCGATCGCGCTGCGAGCAGAGGAAGTCATGAGTGCCGCGGACTTCGATCAGTTCGAACTCGCGACGCGTGAACTCTCGCCATTTCATCATGCTGGCCGCGGTAGCGACCGGATCATCGCTGCCGTACAGACCGGTCAACGGGATGTCCAGGCCCTCGTCCGCGCAGTGTGACCAGATCTCAGACAGCTTCACGTCGCTGCGCACGACAGGCTCCAGCAGCTTCAGGCGTTTCTTATCCTGCGCGAACGTGTTCGGAAGCACGCCCAGCGTGATCAGCGCTTGAATGAAATCGTCCTGCGGCAGGGTGTGCAAATAAGGCCAGGGCTGTCGGCTGTCAGGGCTGCGGCAGCCGGAGACGACAAGATGACGCGTCAGATTCGGGTAATGATGCTGCGCCAGCCTGGCCATTTCATAAGCGACACGACCCCCGAAGCTGTGGCCGTAAAACGCATGGGGCTCGCTCAGATAGGGCTGCAACGCGAGGAAGGTGTCTTGCAGCAAGGGCGCCCACTGATCGTAGGGCGTTTCCTTGAGCCGGCTGCCGTGGCCGGGCAGGCGCAGTGTGACCAGTTCGATGTGATCGGCAAGGCCTTCGGACCAGTCACGAAAGTGCTCCGGATCGCCTCCTACGTGAGGAAAGCAAATCAGGCGTGTCCTGACGGGTTGTCCGGAATTGACCACCATCAGCCATTTGTTCTTTTCGGCTTGCACTCAGCTTCCCGAGCCTTGATAAAGGCGTCATAACCGTGGAGCCGGGTCCTTCGGCGCATACGCCGTCATTAACGGCGTTCGTTGATGCCTTGTGCTTCTTGGCCGATTAGCCAGAGACGAGCAAGGTCAAGGTTGAATAGAGCAGTGAATGTTACTCGGTGACGACGCGCTTTCTTGAGGCCGCCGCAGGTTTTGCCTCTTCCGCCTTGCGGGCGCTCAAGTAGGCATTGATGGCTTCGACACCACGATTCAAGTGGTTAGTCAGCGCCTCGATTGTGGCGTCCACATTACCGGCGCCGGCCATTTCCAGCAATTCGAGGTGGTCGTTTTGGGACACCTTGCCCAGATTCATTTGCTTGAGATTAAAACGCAAGAAGCGCTCTTCCTCGTTCAAGCCGTCCTCGACCAGTTTGAGCAGGCGCTTGTTGTGCGCCTTGCAGTACAGCGACATATGGAACTGGCGGTTGAGTGTGCCCATGATGCTGTAGTCGGTTTCGACTTCAAGCTGTTCGATGTAGCCACGCGCCATGCTGATGTCTTCGGCGGTCAGCAGCGGTATCGACTGCCGCAGCGCCTCGCACTCCAGCAGGATGCGCAACGCGTACGCATCCGTTGCGTCCTCGTTGATCAGCGGGGCAACCACCGCACCCTTGTGGGTCTCGACGCGCAGCAACGACTGAGCTTCCAGCTGACGCAGCGCCTCGCGGACAGGCATGCGGCTGACACCGAAAAGCGTCGCCAGCTCTTGCTGGCGCAAGGCGATACCTGCCGGGAGGCGGCCTTCAAGGATGGCGCTGCGCAGCTTCTCTTCGATGATGGCACGCGCCTGATGCGCAGGCGGCTGCTCATCGCCCAGGGTTTCCCGCAGAAATTGCTCTTTCTCAGTCCTGCGCATGCTTGATCTTCTTCGGCTAACCAGTTATTGGATCCAATGGAACACTAATGGAACACTAGAGAGCGCTGCTGCCCTTGTCAAACTTTGACACAAGTTTAGCGGGCTGCCTCGGCGCGGCATTCTACAAGGGAATGAGCGCAGAGGTATTGCCATCAATCGGGGATTGGGAGCGGGATGCCCAGCCTCGGTTACGCAAGTCGTGCGGCACTCAAGGCTGGTTTCACAGACGATCGGTGTCAGATATAGCGGCCCGTCACGAAATGCTGCACATCATTGAAACCGGGCGTGGACGCATGCCCGGGTGTCACGAGGGAGTCGATGAACGCTTCGTCCTCGGCAGTGATGTTCACGCTGAGCGCTTTGGTGTAGCTGTCCCATTGCTCCTCGGTGCGTGGCCCGACAATGGCAGAGGTCACGGCCTGGTTGTTCAGCACCCAGGCGATGGCAAATTCCACCAGACCTACGCCTTTGGCCTGGGTGTACGCCTGGAGCTTCTGGGCGATTTGCAAGGACTCGCTGCGCCATTCGGTTTCCAGAATGCGCTTGTCCTGACGGCCGGCGCGGGTGCTGCTGTCCGGCGTTACATCGGGGGCGTACTTGCCGCTCAAGACGCCGCGCGCCAGCGGGCTGTAGGGCACGACACCCAAACCGTAGAATTTCGCTGCAGTGATCTGCTCCAGCTCGGCCTGGCGGTTGACGATGTTGTACAGCGGCTGGCTGATGACCGGTTTGTCGACGCCCAGACGCTGAGCGACATTGACCACCTCGGCGATACGCCAGCCGCGGAAGTTGGACACGCCCCAGTACCGGATCTTGCCCTCGCGAATCAGATCGCCAATGGCAGACACGGTCACTTCAAGCGGCGTGTTGTGATCTTCCTTGTGCAGGTAATGGATGTCGATGTAATCGGTGTCGAGACGACGCAGGCTGGATTCGATTTCATTGAAGATGTGCTTGCGATTCAGGCCGCTGGCGTTCGGCGCGGTATTGCCCGAGCTGCTGCCGACTTTGGTGGCGAGGACCCACTCGCTGCGCCGTTTGGCGATGGCCTCGCCAACGATTTCTTCAGACCGACCGGCGTTGTAGACGTTGGCCGTGTCGATGAAGTTGACGCCTTCATCCCAGGCCTTGTCGATGATGCGCAGGGATTCTTCGATGCCCGTCTGCACGCCGAACATCATGGAGCCCAGTGTCAGCGTTGAGACCTGCAGGCCGGATTGGCCAAGGGTGCGGTATTTCATTGCTCGATATCCTTTTCGTCAGGAAAGTGGAAATCAGGACAGTCTGGGGCAGGCTTGCGGGGGTCTCGTAAAGACCGGTCAGACCGACAGCTCTAGGCCGGACATACTCACCTGTTTGGTCGGGTTTTGAAAAGTGACAAATTGACGGAGCCACGTGTGGCCGCGCAGGGGTCAGAGGGAGATGTCAGCGTGAGTGAGCTTCGCGTGTCGCCCCGCCAGAAAGCAAAGTGTGCCGCCCATGCCGGTCAAACACGCCAAGACATAAAACATGGTCGGCGCGGGGCTATTGATCAATAAGTAGCCACAGATCACCGGGCTCAACGCTCCGCCGAAGGCCGCCAGATTTTGCGCACCCAGGTAACTCCCGCGAAGGTGATCGGGTGCAATGGTGTCGACGAACAGGTATTCGGCGGGGTAGATGATCATCTCGCCCAGCGTGAAGACGAACATGGCGGCGCACCAGGCCAGGGTCGTTTCAGCAAAACTGAAACCGACAAGGCCGATCGCGAACAATGCAGTGCCGAGGCAAATCCAGTAAGGCAACTGCTCGCGCTTGAGAAAGCGGCCGATCTGGTACTGCATCAAAATGACCGTTACCGCATTGCACGCCAGTACCGCTGAGAGGATTTTCAGCGCCTGTTCCGCCGAGTGCGTGACCAGCAGAAACTGCGACAGGTACAACGTATACCGGCCATGCACGATGGTGCTGAGCAAGCTGCCGCCCGTGAACAGAATCAGCGTGCGGTCGTTTTTCAGCGTGATCAGGGTGTCCAGAAAACTGCGCGGCGGGTGTTCGGTGTCTGCGACTGTGGGCGGAATGCCGAGCATCAGAAAAAGACTGCAGAATGCGATGGCGCTGGCGATGAAAAACGGCGCCAGTGGCAAGTGCCCGGCAATGACCACGCCCAGCATCGGGCCTGTGGCGTAGCCAATGTTGGTGAGTGTATAGCGCAGCGAAAAAACCTTCGCACGCTGCCCGATGGGCAGGTTTTCGCTGATGATTGCTTTGGAGCCGATCAGAAACAGCGCCGAGGCCGTCTCAGTGATCACCAGCGTAAGGGTCGTCAGATAGACGTTGTGGGCGAAGGTCAGCAGCGCGAAGCCGATGGCGCTGGACAGCATGGCCAGGATCAGCAATTTGCGCTTTTCCAGCCGGTCAATGACGTAGCCACCGTACAGCCCCAGCAGTGTGGCGATGAAGACCGCGATGCCCATCAGCAGTCCGACGTCTTGCTGGTTGAGTCCCAATCGTGTGCTCAGGAACAGCGAAAGCAACGGGCTGGTCATCGCCCGGCTCATGACAATGGTCAGTGAACAGATCATCAAGCGGCGGATGACGAGGGAGTAGGTGGGCACTCTTGGTTTCCTTTATGTCAGCGCTTCCTTCTGTAGGAGCGCACTTGCCCGCGAATGCGTCATGCCTGATATCGAGTCAGGGACTGATACATCTCAATCGCGGGCAAGCGCCCCTACAGAAATCCGTGCTTGGTGTTCGTCCGTGATTCGTCGCGCAGCCGTTTACTTCCCCTGATTCATACCGACCTTGGTCACCGCTCCCTGCTCCAGCTCCCACTTCTTGAGGATCTTGCCATAGGTGCCGTCGTCGACCATGGCCTGCATCGCTTCGGCAATGGCCGCCGCCAGTTCAGGGTTGGACTTGCTGACGCCCAGGCCGGTGAACTGTTTCGAGATCGCCAGGCCGAGGGGCTTGTACGTGTCTTTCTCCTGAGACATCAAGTACGGAATGGTTTCACTGCCTTGCATCGCGGCGTCGAGCCGGCCCTGACGCAGCTGAGCGCGAGCGTCAGCCGAGCCTTCGGAACCGCTGACGATGATCGCCGGCTTGCCTTTCGCCTCGCAGTTTTCCTTGCTCCAGCCAGCAATTTCCGCAGGCCAGGTGGTGCGACGACTGGTGCCAACTTTCTTGCCGCACAGATCGGCTGGCTCATTCAGGTCAGCGTTTTTGGTCAGCGTGTACAGCTGCGGCCCGCTGGCGAAGTAGTCGATGAACGTCACCGACTTCTGCCGCTCGGCCGTGTCGGTCATGCCCGACAGAATGATATCGAAGCGTTTGGTCACCAGGCCGCTGACCATTTGCTCGAAAGCGGTCTCCTGCCATTTGATCTTGACGCCAAGTCGCTCGGCCAGGGCGTTGCCGAGGTCCACATCCAGGCCGGTCAGCGTGTTGGTGCTGGTGTCTTTGAAATCCATCGGCGGATAGTTCGGCACGATGGCGGCGGTAATTTCGCCCTTTTCCTTGAGGCTGGCAGGCAGCGCGGCGAACACCGACGCGGACGCCATCAGGCCGGCGAGCAAACTGGGGATGAAGATCTTTTTCATGGTCGTTCTCGTTTGTTCTGGTTTAAGTGCGAACGGCAGAAATGAAGCTTTGGGTTCTTGGGTTTTGTGGGCTTATTAGAATGTCTTCCGGGGTGCCGGCCTCCACAATCTGGCCGCCGTCCATGAACACCATCCGGTTGGAAACTTCGCGGGCAAAGCCCAGTTCGTGCGTCACGACGATCATGGTCATACCGCTGTGCGCCAGGTCACGCATGACCGACAACACCTCGCCCACCAACTCCGGATCGAGGGCGGAAGTGGGTTCGTCAAAAAGCATCAGCTTGGGCCGCATCGCCAATGCGCGAGCGATCGCGACACGCTGTTGCTGGCCGCCGGAGAGCTCGACGGGATAGGAATGGCGCTTGTCCGCCAGTCCGACGCGGGCCAGCAACTCGGTGGCTTCTTCGGTCGCCTCTCTGGGCGAGCGCTTGAGCACCTGGATCGGGCCTTCAATCACGTTCTGCAAGGCGGTCATGTGCGGGAAGAGATTGAAGCGCTGAAACACCATGCCGGTGCTCAAACGCTGACGGGCGATCTGAGCGTCCGTCAGTTCGTGCAGCTTGTTGCCGACGATGCGGTAGCCCACCAGTTCGCCGTCGACCCACAAACCGCCCTTGTCGATTTTTTCGAGCTGATTGACGCACCGCAGCAGTGTGCTCTTGCCCGAGCCCGAGGGCCCGATGATGCACAGGACTTCGCCTTGTTCGACTTCAATGCTGACGTCTTTGAGGGCGTGGAACTGGTCGTAGTATTTGTTCAGGCCGACGGCTTTGACGATGTTTCTCATGCTGATTCTCCTGGGCCTGACTTACGAACGCTTGCCGGCGCCGCGGGCGAAACGCAGCTCCAGCCGGCTTTGGCCGAACGACAGGACCGTTACCACCGCCAGGTACCAGATCCCCGCGACGATCAGCAGCTCCATGACCCGGGCGTTGGCGTAGTAGATGTTCTGCGCGTTGTGCAGCAATTCGGAATACTGGATGACGCTGGCAAGGCTGGTCATCTTCACCATGCTGATGAATTCGTTGCCGACCGGCGGGATGATCACGCGCATGGCCTGGGGCAGAATCACCCGACGCAGCGCCTGCAGGCGCGGCATGCCGATGGACTTGGCGGCTTCGTACTGACCGGTGTCCACGGACAACAAGCCTGCGCGCACGACCTCAGCGGTGTACGCGCCCTGATTGATGCTCAGGCCCAGCAGCGCGGCAACAAAGGGCGTCATCAGGCTGACCGTGTCGATCTCGAACACGCCGGGAATGCCGATAACCGGGAAGATAAGCGCCAGGTTAAACCACAGCAGCAACTGCAAAATCAGCGGCGTACCGCGAAACAGCCAGGTGTAGGTGATCGCGACGTAACGCAAAATGGGGTTCGCCGACATGCGCATGATGGCCGTGATCACGCCAATCACCACGCCGAGGAGCATCGCCAGAATCGACATGATGATCGTATTGAGCAGCCCCCACAGAATGGCTTCGGAGGTCAGGAACTGGCCGATATAACCCCACTCGATCTGCCCGTTGGCAAACGCGCGGGCCAGGCCGGCGAGGGCAACGATGATGAGGGTCGCGAAGAAAATGCGCCCGTAATAGCGGCGTGGGACGTGTTCGTACTGAGTGATGTCGAACGCGTTTTCGGTCTTCCTGCGCTCGGCTTGCAGCTGCTCCGCCTGATTCTGATTCATGTGTCTCTCCGAAGCTCTGTGCAGACCGCGCCTGCCTGATCTAGGCAACCGTACCCAGCCCTCCTGCCACGACGTAGGCCCACCGTTGCAACATGGAAACGTCCTGGACGGGTGGCAGTTACGAATTGAAAGTCCTGATCAAAGTGTCAGGTTAATTAACATTGGATCCGCTTCCGAACCATGAGGCGGAGTACTGCGTGCGCGGTTGCCAATCAGGTTTTTCTGTGTTCATTATTATCAACCGGGCACGTTTTTGTTGTGAGTCAGAGCCTGTTGAATCCAATAGGCGAGGTCAATAAGCATTATGGAAACTCCACTTTCCAATTCTGGAAACGTGCCGCCTAAACCGGGAATACGTCCGCCTCTTACTCTCAGCGGAATGGACTTCAAGCTGTTGCGGGTGTTTCAGGCCGTGGTGGAGGCGGGTGGCTTCAGCGCTGCCCAGAACGAGCTGAATGTGGGCCTCGCCGCCATCAGCAAGCAGATTTCTGACCTTGAAATCCGTATCGGTATGCGCCTCTGTACACGTGGCCGGGAAGGATTTCATCTGACCGAAGAAGGCAAGCTGGTCTATCAGGCGGCTATCGAATTGTTCGCGTCGGTGGACAGTTTTCGCGACCGGATTAGTTCTGCGCAGAATGAGTTGATTGGTGATTTGAGTGTCGGCGTAATTGATAACACCCTGACCGATAAAAGTTCGCCGCTCATTGCAGCACTCAGACTAATGCACGATGAAGCGCCCAAAGTAAGACTGCGCCTGCAAGCGTCTCAACTGGATGAAGTCGAGCGTGCTATGGTCGAAGGACGGGTGAGTCTTGGCATCGTGCCGGTGTATCAGCGGCGCGAAGAGTTTGATTATTTCGAGTTGTACGAAGAGACCTCCCACGCGTATTGCGCAGTGGGGCATCCGCTGTTCGAGGCGGACGACAGTGCCCTGAGCATCGACAGCCTGCGCGCATTCGACATCGTGAATCATCGGTACGCGATCCATCGCGACAAGGCGAGCTTCGTCAATTCCGACAGCCAGTGCGCCTCCGCCTCCCAGGTCGAAGCGGTCGCCATGATGATCCTGACCGGCCGCTTCATCGGCTTTCTCCCCGAGCACTACACGCGCAATCTGATCCGCGACGGCCAACTCCGCGCGCTGCGCCCTGATCTGATCTTTCTGCGCACACCCGTCAACCTCATCCTGAGACACAACGCCCCCCGGAGCCCGCTGGTCAAGGCGTTCGCTCGGGCGTTGGGGGTGGATTTGAGGGTTGGCGTGTAGCGTGAATATCACGCGATTGCCGCGAACGTGAGCCCGGTGGCATGTACCACTTGGCGCATGGTTTTCAACGTGGGATTTCCTTTGGGGGATAGCGCTCGACGAAGGCTCTCATGAGGTATTCCGGCTTTCTCTGCTATGAATGCTATCCCGCCTCGAGCTTCAACAACATGTCTCAACGCCGCAAGAAAGCCAGCATCGCCGCCTTCTTCGTCCAATTCTTCAAATGCTATTCGCAAATACTCCGCTGCGAATGCGGGGTCGTCCCGAATCATCGCAATGACTGTTTCGTCGTGATCACGTGAGCTCGTCATGGCCTTCTCCGCTGATAGTCGTGCCAGCAATCAATGGCTTTAACAATGTCAGATCGCTGGTGGCGCTTATCGCCTCCCAGAAGCAGCAAGATTAGCTGCTTACCTGCCTGGGCGTAGTAAACCCTATAACCCGGTCCGTGATCGACCCGCAATTCCCACACGCCACTTCCACTAGGCTTGCAGTCGCCCAATGCGCCTGCAGCGACCCGGTTGATGCGCGTGGTGATTCTGGCTTTCGCGGATCGATCTTTGAGCTCATCAAGCCATTGCTGATAAAGATCGTCGCCGTTTGCGCTGAGGTAATGTCTGACCTGATTCATGGGGCGAACGATAGCGTTGATGCAATTGATCAATATGCCCGTCTGAACGGATGTGACCGGTAGGAATTTTCAGCGCGAACGCATGGCCTCGATTTTCCCCCCGCAAGAATCTAGGCCAAGCGCGCCTACGCATGCGCAGATAATCAGTTGCCAAACCCCGGCAAACCCCAATCTTCCAGCGGAAACTCGGTCAGCGAACCCAATACCAGATCGGCGTGGGCGTACTGCTCGACCGGCATGTGCGAGTCCGGCACGGCCACTGCGTACATACCAGCGGTCTTGGCCGCAGTGACACCGAATGGCGAGTCTTCAAACACCAGGCAGTCCTTCGGGTCCACGCCCAGGTGGCGCGCTGCAGCGAGGAAGATGTCCGGCGCAGGCTTGGCCGCCGTGACCTCGGCGTGATCCGCCGTCACCACGTCTTTAAACAGCTCGAACCAGGCGCGGTGACTGCTCGTTTTCACGTGGAAATAGTGAAGGGAAGAACTGGTGCCCACCGCAATCGGAATGTTGTGCTCGGCAAGGTGACGCACCAGTGCCTCGGCGCCACGCATCGGCACGGCGTGCGGGAAGCGCTCGTCCAGCATCGGCTGGCGAACGGTCAGGAACTCCTCGGGAGACATCGGTAGCTCGAGCGCGCTGATCACATACTCGGCGAAATCCTGAGAGCCGCGGCCAATGGAATGCTGCTTCACCGCCCAATCGAACGTCTTGCCGTGCCACTTGGCGATGATGTCGGTCACTTCGGTGTAGATGCCTTCGGTGTCCAGCAGCAGGCCGTCCATGTCGAAAATTACCGCCTTGACCGGACCCTTGGGCTTTTGCACTTCGCTCATCTCATCGATCCCATTAGCAAATTGGCGTCCAGCCTAACGCCTCGGCGAACGTCGTGGCTAGGCGCAACGGCTGCAAAACGTTCTCGCCAAGTGCTAATCTCGCCGGGCTCTCGGCAGCGCAAGGTGCTGCACGGCCGCTCTGTGTGGCGCCGAAACCCTCCGGGGTCAAGGAAGGCAAGACCTCTCTTCAAGAACGGACATCTTCGAGTCGACACATGAAAAAATCAGTCAACATCGCCGTAGGCGTCATTGTAGTTGCCGGCGTCCTCATCACCGCTGGCGCCTGGTACACCGGAAAACGGCTGGAGGGCGCGCTCAACGACGCCATCCAGCAAGGCAATCAGCAGCTTCAAGCCGCGTTCGTCGGGCATGAAGGCAAGGCGAGTGTTGAGCTCCTTTCCCTGGACCGCCACTTCTTCACCAGCACTGCCCACTACAAGCTGAATATCCAGGACCCCCAATTCAATGAGGGCAAGCCGGTCGAGCTGCTGTTTGTCGACAACATCGAGCACGGCCCATTGCCGTGGAGCCGCGTCAAATCGCTGCAACTGCTGCCGGTAATGGCCGCCAGCAACGTGCAGATCGAGAAGAACGCCTTCTCCGAAAAATGGTTTGCCATGACCAACGGCCAGCCGCCCCTGACCGGGCACTTCAGCATGGGCTACGACCGTGCCGCATTGGGCCGTGTAGAGTTGCTGCCGTTTGAGTTCACCGATCAGACCGGCGCGTTCAAGTTTTCCGGTTTCACCGTGAATGCCTCCGGCTCGGGCGATGGCCAGAAGCTTGAGGCTAACGGTGTGCTGGGCAGCGTCGACGTCACCGCCACCTCCGAAGAAGGCCCGGTGCATCTGACGCTTAAGGATTTCACCTTCAACACCGGTGGCACCAAGGGCAAATCGGGTTTCTACCTGGGCCACACCGACGCGAAAATCGCCTCGGCCACGTTCCAGGCAGCAGGCCAGCCGGCCATTCAGTTCAAGGACTTCGTCAACACCAGCCTGTTGCAGGAGGTGGAGGGCAACCTGAATGCGCAGGTGACCTACGACGTCGGCAACATCAGTTTCAATGGCAGCGACATCGGCGCCATGCAGATGCTCTGGAAGTTCGGCAATTTCGACATCGCCTCAACCCAGGCACTGATGAAGATCTATCAGGAGAAAGTGCAGCCTCAAGCCCAGGCCGCCGCGGCGATGGGTGAAACCTACACGCCGCATTTGAGCCCGGCTGATCAGGCACTGGTCCAGGCCGAAGTCAGCAAGCTGCTGAGCGCCAAGCCGCACATCGAACTGGAAAAGCTTTCGCTCAAGACCGCCAGCGGCGAAAGCCAGTTTAGCCTGTCGATGGACTTGGCCAATCCTTCGGCACTCGATCAGCCGGGCGCGGAATTGCTCAAGCAGTTGCTGACCCAGCTGGACGCCAAGCTGGTGCTCTCCAAGCCGATGATCAAGGATCTGGCCGCACTGCGCGCCAAGTCTGCCGGTCTTACCGACCCCGCCGCCATCGCGCAACAGGCGCAGGCAGCAGCAGAGTCGGTGGGCGGCATGGCAGTCATGTTGCAAATGGGCAAGGTCGAGGGCGACAACATCCTGTCCAGCCTGCATTACGCCAATGACGTGGTGGACTTCAACGGCGTGAAGATGCCGGCGCAACAGTTTGCCGCAGCGATGATGGGCAAGTTTGTGATGCTCAGCGGCGGTCAATAAGTCTTGCCCGGCCACCGCTGAGGTGGCCGGGCAGCTTGCTTTGACCTGTCTTCAGACTGGCGGCTGGCGCGCGATTTCCGTGGGCGCTTCGTGGCCTTCGCGTTCCGGCTGAACGGTGCGGGAAGACATCTCCGCGCGCAGTTGCGGCAGGCACTGCGGGTATTGCCGGGCAACGAAACTGATCAGCCGCTCGCGCATGTGGCATCGCGCATCCCAACTGCGCGATGAGTCGGCAGAGCTCAACAACACCCGCAACTGCATCGCCTTGTCGGTGGTGTCCGTGACCTGCAGCACGCAGACGCGGCCATCCCAGAGGTGCGGAATCTCCTTGCAGATACGCTCCGCTTCCTCGCGCAGCTCCTCCAGCGGCAACGCGTAATCCACCCAGAGAAACACCGAGCCAATCAGGCTCGACGTGCTGCGCGTCCAGTTCTGAAAGGGTTTCTCGATGAAGTACTGCAACGGAATCACCATCCGCCGTTCATCCCAGATCTTCAGCACCACATACGTGCCGCTGATCTCCTCGATCCGACCCCACTCGCCCTCAACGATCACCACGTCATCCAGGCGAATCGGCTGAGAGATCGCGATTTGCAGGCCGGCGATCAAGTTACCCAGTACCGGCTTGGCGGCGAAACCGGCGGCCAGTCCCGCGAGCCCTGCCGACGCCAGCAGGCTGGTACCGATCTGACGCACTGGCGGGAAGCTCATCAGAATAAGCCCGGTGCCGAACAACAGAACCAGCACATTCAGGCAGCGCACCAGCACCCGCACTTGCGTCTGAATCCGGCGGGCTTGCAGGTTGTCTTCGATGTCCAGCGGGTTGCGGATCGCCACCGCTTCGCCAATGGCCTTCACGCAGCTCAGCGCCAGCCAGGTGAACCCGGCCACCACCAGCATGCCGTTCAGATGCCGAACACCCTTGATCAACATCAGATCATCAGGCGCAGACGTCCACACGGTTTGCAGGGCCAGCAGCGGGATCAGCCACAAGGTCGGCGGCTCGGCGCGATGAATGAGCTGTTGAGCGAAGACGAACGACTTGGCGACGCGGCGGAGCAAGATCAGCGCAATCCAGCGTCCCAACAGTGCGATGCCAATCGCGATGGCGGCAGCCAGGAGGGTGTTGAGCCAGGGCAACGGCAGCGCGTTCAGCCAGGCTTCCGGGAGTACGTGTTCCATAGAGGGGGTCACCAACAGGACGGTTCAAAGGCAAGAGGTGTGAGCTCCCTCGGTGCTCAATGTTCCCTGATCAACCCGCCGCCGCTGAAATCGTGACGGGCTGGAATCAGCGAGCCAGAGCATCCGACACGTTTACTACAAGTCGAATGGTCTGGCCAGTCCGGGCTAACGGCCCGGCGACGCCTGAATGTCCAGCTCACGCTGCAACCGGGTCCGAAGCCGCCAGCACTGGCTGATCTTCTGCTCTCGCGAATAGCTCGCGCAGCGCTCTGGCAGCACCGCGTTTCTGCACTCCTTATCCATCAGCTCCATTGCCTGCTCGCTGCTGCAATCGAGCTGGCCGGGGAGTGCTCTCGCGGTCGTCTGTCCGGAGTTTGAGGTTGGCACCGGCTTCGGTGCCAGCGGGTAGAGACTGAAATAGATCGCAGATGCAGCGATGACGATGATCGACAGGAAGATCTTGCGCGTGTTCACGTGCAGGAACCCTCTCACCGCCTCCCGGATTGGTGCGTAAATCTGCGGGTGGCGATAGGGCGACAGAAAGATCCACGCCAGCATCAGGAGCGAGTAGCACAGCAACGCGCCAATCCCTTGGGAGTAGAGCAGCACCCCAATCAACACCAGCGGTACCCCGTGCCGAACGACGAGTGCCTGCGACGCGGGCCAATGCAGCCACTCCGGAAGCAGCAGGTCGCTGATCCATTCATCAGCTTCTTCGATGGCCAGACACACCGGGCGCCAGGCGCGCATGGCGATTCGGCACAGGCCGGTCATGAAAAGCGGATACATCAGCAACATCACCGCCGCCTTTACCCCGTCCAGCTCGCCCTTCATCATCTCGTTCGGGATCATGAAGAGAGCCGTGAACAGCACCCAGCCGATCCACGTCCAGACAGCCGGGTTCATCGGATCAACCCGTAAGGTTCTCCAGCCCTGCAGATCCGCTTCGGGGAAAACCTCTAGCATTTCGGGATAGCGATTGTTGATCGTCGAGCACAGCCGCTCGCAGGCGATCCACACATCCGCGCTGCAGAATCTTGCCAGTCGCAGCCGATCAACCTTGCGCCCCGGCTGGAGCACCAGCCGCGCGGCCTTCTCTTCAACGCTGTCAGTCTTGCCGCCCGCCAGCAGGCGCTGCCAATGTTCGATGTAGGCGTACTTCTCGCATCGCTCGATCAAATTTCGCCAGATGAACTCCGGCTCGGGAAACACGGCCTTGCGGTCATCCCACGCAAAAAGTTCGCATACCCTGTCGAACAGCGCAGCCGTCCAGCCTTTGTGGTTGTGCAGGAAGAACATCGCCCAGCGCTGCAATTGATCGCGGCGTTCCAGAGAGGCCAGCCAGGGTTGCTGAGCGAGCTCCTGCAAGCCCGCAAGAAACTGGCGCTCTTTGCCTTCGGCCAACGCGTGTTCGAGCCGCGCGCCTTCGCTGTCCAGCAATCGCTGTGTCAGCTGGATTTCCCGGTCTGCGCTGATGCGCAACGACTGCCACGGGGTTAGCCATTGCAACTGGTCGACGGCGGCTTTGAGCAGATCGCAGTCGGACGACTCTGCTTCCAGGCACCGATCGAGCAAGCGTTGCTGGAAGGGCAAATCGCAGCCTTGTTCCACCGCGCGCTGATGCATATGCGGCAGATTTTGTGCGGTGGTTTCTTCAACCAGCAGGCGTGCAGCCTGCCGCGCCAAGGCTTCGGCATCCTGTGCCGGATGCACGAGATCACCGGAATTGTGCGCAGACGTCACGGGCTGCGCCGAAAGCTCCGACGCACGACTCAAAGTCATCGTAGGCGAGTGGTCATCATCTTCTTCAGCACGGTTTCGCGCCAACTCAATCGCGCGCTCGTAGGCTTCTCGTAACCGCTGAAAGGCCTTCGGGTCTTCGTCCGGCCGAGTGACCTTCAGCAGTTTTGCATAGTGACGTTTGACGGTCCGCTCATCGGCATCGTCGCTCAGGCCCAGCAAAGTCCAAGGGTTCATGTCGCTTACCATTCCCCTCGCTCGAAGCGTTCGACCTGCTCGGTCAGCCGCTTGCGCACCTCGCTGATCTGCCGCTCATCCTGGGTTTCGAGCACGTGCTGAAACTGGCTGGCCCATGCCCCGACCATCTCGCGCGCTTCACCCAGGTACTCCTGATACAGGCGCTCGAGCTTTGCCGTCATGTGCGTGTTGACCTGCTGCTCGCGGGGGTGAGTCTTCAACGACTCGAGCGCTTTGAGGCGCTCTTGAATCTCGGCAGGCGTCAGCACCCCTGGGTTGTTTTCGATCACCAGCGTGTGCGCTTCCCCTGTCATCGGAATGCGCACGTCGGCTTCGAGAATGCCGTTGTTGTCGTAAGTAAACCGCACGTCCAGGTCGACTTCACCGGCGGGCCGCCGCGGCACCTTGATCTCAAGTTCGCCCAAGGCCACGTTGTCCTTAACCTTGCGGCTCTCGCCCTGAAAGATCTTCACAATGACGAATTGCTGATGATCGCTGAGGGTGCTGACGGTCCTGACCCGGCTTACCGGCACGACCGTGTTGCGCTCGATAATCGGCAGGTAATGGCCGCTCTCGAAATGCTCGCCGAGGCGCTGGGTGGTTTCGATGCCCAGCGTGTAAGGACACACATCCGTCAGCACCACTTCTTCCAGCGCCGAGTCGCGCGCCTTGAGCGCAGCCTGAATCGCCGCGCCTTGAGCGACCACTTCGTCAGGGTTGAGCGTGATGGAAGGGAAGCGCCCGAACAGGCTGGCGGTCAGCTTGCGGATCAGCGGCATGCGCGTGGTGCCGCCCACCAGCAGGATTTCATCCAGATCGGCGACACGGATGCGCGCGTCACGCAGCGCTCGTTCGATCGGCGCGCGCAGACGGTCCAGCAGGGGCGCGTACAGCTCGACCAGTTGCTCTTGGGTCACCGGCTTGCGCCACTCGCGATCGGCATGACGCAGCACGAAATCAACACTCGCTTCCTGCCCCAGCGCTTTACGCACGCGCTCGGCTTCACGACGAAGGGATTGCCTCACCGTCAATGCGGCTGGAAATTCGACCTCCTGTTTGTGCAGCGCCACGAAGTGTTCAAGCAGCACGTTGTCGAAGTCCTCGCCGCCGAGGAAGTTATCCCCGGCGCTGGCGCGCACTTCCATCACGCCGTCGAACAGTTCAAGGATCGACACATCGAAGGTGCCTCCGCCCAGGTCAAACACCAGAAACGAGGTCTCGCCTTCTTTCTGATGCAGCCCGTAGGCCAGCGCTGCGGCAGTCGGTTCATTGATGAGTTTCTCGACCTTCAAGCCCGCCAGTTCGCCGGCCACCTTGGTCGCCTTGCGCTGCGCATCGCTGAAATACGCAGGCACGCTGATCACCGCTTCCGTCACCGGCTCGCCGAACGCCCGCTCGACGTCAGCCTTCAGGCTTTTCAGCACCAGCGCGGACAGCTCTTCCGGACGATATTTGCGCGCGCCGAGCTTCACTTCATGCGCGCTGCCCATGTGCCGCTTGAACAGCGCCGTGGTTGTGCCCGGATGAGTTTGAAGCCGCTCTTGCGCGGCCTTGCCCACTAACACCTGTCCGTAGTCGTCCAGCCCGACGACGCTGGGCGTCAACAGCTCACCCAGCGCGTTGCTGACCAATTGCGTGCCGCCATCGCGCCAGACGGCGACCAGGCTGTTGGTGGTGCCGAGATCTATACCGACGATCATGCCGAACGTGCTCCTTGCGGGACTGCTGTGTGACTGTCCGATTAAATGAAAATGACGCTGTAGGTAAAAAGTATCGGCGAAAGGCTGCGCGGCTTTAGGTCAAGGGTGCTGCGCTTTCTGCGTTGGAGGGGGTTCGTCGGGATGCGCTGCTGGCATTGCGTTAGTCGCGAAGGTGGAGATCGAACGCTTTACCAGTGGTGTTGGCGTGGCTCTCCCCGCAGGACTGGCTGCGGGGGTTTTGAATGGCCATGGCATTGCCGGCGCAACACCATGGCAGAGCGCTTCGCCTTTCACACAACGAGGCAATGAAAGTGACGACGCTCTGTGGTCCGTCTTGGCGTTAGCAGCCTTTAAACGGGTTCCAGCCTTGTTCGCCTTTAACTTCCTTGAGGTAGTAGGCGAAGTTCGTGGTCCTTGCATAGAAGGCGTTTATGGCAATACCGATAGCAAGATCCAACTGTTTGGCGTAGGCAAAGCCGGTTGCGGAATAGAAGATTTCCGCCACCACGCTGACGGCCAGCAAAAGGCCGATCAGCGTCAGGTTTTTTTTCCACAAGCCCAGGACGAACAGGTAAATCGGGCCGAAGAAAAACGCGATGATATTCGCGTTGATCTTGATCCTCTGCCGGAGAGGCAGTTTCAGCCATGCGGGCTTGAACGTTGGGGAGTTCGGCCCGCCATGCTCGTCAAAAAATGCGAAACGTTGCTGCCATTTCTCGCTGTAGCCGTCGCGGCTTTGTACTTGATCGGTCGTGTTCATGTTGGTTTTCCTTGAGGTCCTTGAGTGGTGTTTTTCTTCCCGGATGTCCTGGGTCTTGCTTGTTGTTATGCGTTGCTGACTGCCCGGCTTGCGGCGATTACGATTTTGACGCTTAAGTCCCCGGCACGTCGCTGGCAGCCTTTTATAGTAGGAAAGCTCCTACAAGCGGAATTTTTTCTCGTTTTTGTTACAGATTCGACGATTTGATGCCTGTGCCTCCGCTCAGGCCTGCCAACCCTCGGATCCTGATGCACCGGCCCTTCACTTTATCGATTTTGGTGTTCGCGCCCCGTCGGCTTGGAGCGCTGCTGGGTGGAGATCGAGAGCCGATGATCCAAGCCATTCCCGAGCGAGTGGAATGGGGTCTGAAGTTGGTTCAAGCCGCCGGTTTACTGAAGTGAGTGTCTTGAGTTCTAACGGCTTGCCAGGCAATGGATCTGAATGGCAGTAACTCTCGCAAGTAGGAAAGGGATATCAGTTAAACGCGACTCATGTGAGGGCTGGTTGGTTCAACTCTCAATGCATTAATATTTAAGTTCGAAGTTGTCACGTGATTACCGGCACTCTCACTTAATAAGAAGAGTAGCTGTCTTTCGTGTTTGGCTTAATCTGTCCCATCCACCAATGGGAACTCTCCCGCGCTATCCTGCCTTGGAATAACCGCCCTTTGCGCTTCTGGCTCGGGCCAGGCACCCGTCCGAGCCCCTAAAGCCCGAATCGATCTCCAGTGCCCGGCCAACGCGCCCGACCATCGACCGCACAAAAAAATAGGCAAGGCATGTTGAACTTTTTATCCTGGATAGTTTCGCCGATAAAAATGAATTATTAAGTCGATAGTGCATGGAAAAGTGATTTTTCACTAAAGTTTCTTTTTGCGTGGCCGAAGTTTAAAGCTGTAGGAATGGCATGGAGTGGCCCTCTCCTATGTCGACACCTAAAAACTCTCAGAGGGCGCCATGCTAAAGAACATATTAATCAACATGACCGTCAGGTCGAAGCTAGTACTCGGCTTCACCCTGGTGATCATTTTTACTGTCCTTATCGCCCTGACGGGTTGGACAGGAATCTCCTCACTCAGCGAGCGAAGCGAGCGCGTGTCTGACATCGCGAAGCTCACCACACTGACGCGGGACATGCGAATCGCGCGGCTGGTCTACGCCCAGAATTCTGATGACGCCAATGCTGCCACCTGGCTGAAAGCCTACGACAATCTCGACGGTCATTTGGCGTATCTTCGCGAAATACTGGATTCCGAGCTCAATATTCCCCATGTAAAAACCGCATCCGCCGCGATGACCGCCTACAAAGGTTTTTACAACGACATCATCAATGCGACCCACGCTCGCGAAGCCAGTCGAGTCGTATTTGGCAGCAACGGCGACGATGCAGCGGCGGCGCTGCAACGCCTTGACGCCTTCGCCAGCTCGCCTGAGGGTACGTCCGAGCAGCGAGATGCAATCAGGCAAGCGCTGACACTTTTTCAGAAAATGCGATTTGACGTGCGTGGGTACACGTTCACGCTGAAGCCTGACGCGCAGCAGGTGGCGGTGGCCTCAATCGCCGCGGCCTTGAGCAACACCCAATCCCTGCAAGCCGCTGGATTTCAACCTGACGTCATCAAAGGCCTGCAGGCTTCCCTGAGTAAATACCAGGCTGCCATTGCTCAGTTTTCAGAGTCACAGGCCGCGATTGATAAAGGGCAGGGGGGCATCACGAAAAACATCGAAATCCTGCTGAGTTCCGCCGATCAGTTGGCGCAAAACCAGGTTTCGCTGCGTATCGAGGACGTCGGTCAAGCCAACAAGATGCTGATTATCTGGCTGAGCATTGCGCTCATCATCAGCGCATTGGCTGCATGGATCATCACCCGCGTCATCGTCGGGCCGCTTCGCGAGGCACTGCAGTTGGCTGATCGGGTAGCAAACGGTGATCTGACCTACAGCGAAGTCACGACAAGGCGAGATGAGCTTGGTCTGCTGCAAACCAGCATGCAAAGAATGACCTCAAACCTGCGGCAATTGATGGGTGGCTTGCGTGACAGCGTCACTCAGATCGCGAGCGCTGCCGAACAGTTGGCGGCAGTCACCGAGCAGACCAGCGCAGGGGTCAACAGTCAGCGGACCGAAACCGACCAAGTTGCAACAGCCATGAACCAAATGGCCGCCACTGTTCAGGAAGTGGCGAGAAACGCAGAGCAGGCGTCAGATGCGGCGGTCAGCGCCTCCAAAGAGGCCCGCGATGGCGATGCAGTTGTCGCCAAGGCAGTGCTCCAGATCGAAAAACTCGCGACAGAAGTCGGCTATTCGAAGACCGCGATGGATGAGCTCAAGCAAGAGAGCAACAAGATCGGCGGCGTGCTTGATGTGATCAAGGCCGTTGCCGAGCAAACCAACTTGCTGGCGCTCAACGCTGCCATCGAAGCCGCACGCGCTGGCGAAGCCGGACGAGGTTTTGCGGTTGTCGCAGATGAGGTGAGAAGCCTGGCGCAGCGCACCCAGGCGTCGACCGAAGAAATTGCGACATTGATTGGTGGTTTGCACACCCGAACCGCCCAGGTTGCGGCCACACTGGAAAACAGTCGCCTACTGACTGACAACAGCGTGGAGCTGGCGCGGGATGCGGGGGCTTCGATCGGCAACATCAGTCGATCAATTTCGACCATCGAATCAATGAACCAGCAAATCGCCGCCTCTGCTGAAGAGCAAAGTGCCGTGGCTGAGGAAATTAATCGCAGTGTTCTCAGTGTGAGGGACATCTCCGAACAGACTGCCTCCGCGAGTGAACAGACAGCAGCGTCCAGTGTTGAGCTGGCGCGTTTGGGTGTGCATCTGCAGGGGTTGGTGAGCAAGTTTGTTGTGTAACAACCAGGGGAGGCAGGTGTAGGGCCGTCGCGTAGCCTCGGTCCGATCTTCGCTGACTCAGCGGATGCCTAGCACGTGTTTCAGGCGCTGCAGAAAGGCTCTGCAAGCGCTGTTTTCGTCACTGAAGCGCTGCTCTTCGGTGCGCAATCCGCGCTCACTGTAGAAGACCGACCAGCCCCCGTTTTCCTCGACAAGGCAGAGCGCCTCGTCGTTGATTTCGCCGATGGCGTAGCTGTCGGCGGGCGCCTGGATTGTTTTCAGCTGTTCAGCCAACTCACGGCGATCCATGTCTGCCTCCTTTTTTGACTTCTCTAAACGGTCCGGAATCGAGATACGCTTGAAGTCGCTGGTGACCTGCCCATCGAGATTGATCTGGACCAAGCTCATCGGCAAACGCGACTTCAGTCAGCTGATTCAGCAGGTTGCTCATCACCACGCCGACAACCAGTCCGACCGCCGATGCCGCCAGTGGCCACCGTAATTCCTGTCGCCGCGCCCACCGCAGCGGTAGCCAGTGCGCCGATGGCAATTGGCGGCCACTTCCAGCACGCCCCCGAGAATGTCGGCATCATTGAGGTGTGCGACAACGCATCGCCTACCCGAGCGGCCCAGAGTGCGTCAGACATTCACTACGCTCATGAAAACACGCTGCGGGGCGTCTTCGTGCCATGTGCCCCATAAAGTAACGCCAGCACGCGTTACACCTTACTCAACAGCTTGCTGAGCTGAGTCAGCAGTTGCAGCCACTGATCGTATGAGACGCCCACAATGAAGTAATCGCCCAGCCATTTCACATGGCATCGGCTGATCAACTGCTTGGCAGCGTCCTGTCGCTCGCCCATTGATGCGGTCTCGTTGAGCACGACATCGGTCAGTTGGCTGACTTCATCGGCTTCTTTCTGAAAAGACGATTGCGTCAGATGATCGCAAATCAAATCGCTGGATGCCCGTATGTTCATAGTCGCGTCGTTGCGAAACCGAAGCCGATGCCTGCGCCTCCGTAGCCAAAGCTCTCCTTTTTGCCATCGGGTGTCTTAACGGTGATTGACAGCCCACCGGATACCAAGCCAACACTGAGCTCGCCGCTACTCCCTGTAAGGTACCTCCAAGTGCTGACATTGACCGGCAGGGGAATGATCGATGGAGTCATCGTTTCAACGTCCTTTTAACGGCGGTACGGCAGGTTGCTTCCTGCCACTGGAAAACTCAGACCTACAGCCCCAGATAAACGCCAGGCCCATGATCCCCAGCATCACCGGAGTGCCCCATAACGCGCCTCGGTCTTCAATGACAGCCGTCATCTCGGGATCTTCGGCAAGGTAGAGCACCTGAACCGGTTGCCCGACTTCATAACCAGAAATCATCCCACCCTGTGGGTACGAGATGACTTGGTTGTCAGCACTGGTGAATTCGATTTCGGGGTGCGAACCGCCAGCGTTTAGCTTGGTCACTACGCCAGGCGCATGCTGCGCCTGAGGCAAAAATTCGTAACGCCAGTAAGCCATAGAACCGGCAATGGCAAGCAGGACCATACCGGCCAGGCCAAAGATCAGGCTTCTTATCAGGTAGGTGTAGGGGTTGGAAGGATTACTCATGTCTTTATTCAGTCGTCCTTGAAGAGTGTCTGGAAGTTGATTAACCGACAGTCCAACGAAGGCAACGGGTGCAACAACGGCCTTGATAATTCCCGTTACCGGCGACGTCATGACCATTCACGGGGCGGCCTTGCTGCTGGGCAAGCGTGCCGGAGTGCTCCAAACGGTGCTCGGCATTGTGCTGATCGTCGTGGGGGCCTTTGCCAGAAGTCCGAACGTTATCGCTGCAGGCGTTGCAATGACCGCCGGCGGCGTTATTCAAATGCTAAGCCCACAGGCTTCAGGCCTGCGGCAGAGCGGTTCCCCCGATAACTTGCCGAGCTATGCGTTCGGGAGCGCCAAGAACACTACGGCCAGCGGCAACCCGGTGCCGATCTGCATTGGCCATCGGCGCTGGGGCGGCGCGATTATATCGGCCTCAATCTATGCAGAAGACAACGTATAAGTAACGCACCCCACCAGCGGGCGCGTGCCTTATTTGGTGGGGCGACTTCAACTTCCGGAGTAGCCTGGCGGCTATTTTCTCCAACGATCAATCACTTGCGTGAAGACGACATCACGCCATTCTGTTTTCCATTCATTATGAACCTTGACGCTTTGCGAATGCGGTTCCGGTACCGGTAACGGCATCTTAATAACAGCCGGTAACAGCACCGCGTCGCCTACTACAACGCATTCGCCAGGAGCGAGATTAGGTAGTATCTCGGTGATCGCGTTCGCGTTGTCCGGAAATAGACGCCGCACATATGTCTGATCTGCGTCGTTCGTCAAGCGCAGCGATATAAAATTACTACATTGCGCGAAGATGGTCTCTGACACTTCAGATGGTCGCTGGCTGACCACCATCAGGCTCAAACCGTACTTCCTTCCCTCTTTGGCGATACGCTCAATAGACTTGCGTGACGCACGATAGGCCGCCTGATCGCTTCGTGGAACGTAATTATGCGCCTCCTCACATACCAGCATGACTGGAATGTCGTTAAGTAAACCTTGCGCATGCTGTAGCTTGGAGTAGTGGAAGCAGAAATCGAAGATCAGTCGTGAGATGAGGCTCACGGTAATACTAAGAACCTCAAATGGTACTCCGCTCAAGTCCACAACAGTAACGTTCGCCTTATCAAGGTAACCAATGAATTGCCTCATTAATGCCTCGAAGTCTTCCGTAGCATGAGCCTTTCCATCGAACTTCTTTGCAGTTAACAAAAACCTAAGACGTTTATCTGTAAGTTTTGCTTCCAATCTTGAAACAAACCTGTTGAACTCACCGTTGAAGGGCCCGTTTGTGGCTTTGGTAGCTCCAGCGCTAGAGTTAGCAATAAAATCGTGAATTTTGTCGAAATATATAATCCTGTCATTAACTAGCTGTCCGTCGGACAGCTTGGGCTTATCTTCTCCAGGCAGCCTTCCGATTACTTCGCGATTTAGGTTCTCGATGAAGAAAAAAACTTCTTGAATCGAAAAGTAAACGGGCGTGTCGTACGTTACCTCCGGGACTTTAGGGTTGTGTTTTTCTTTATTTAGAACTACTGCATGTTTGAACTGGCTGACTTGGTTGTGAGAGTTCGCCTCGTTGCTCTCGATAAACATGCTCTCAAGCTCTTCAGAGTTCATCAGCCAATACGGAAGCTGAAGAGTATCGATGTCCAGTCGGCTAAGTGTAAAGGATTCCTCCTTTTCCAAAGTGAACGCAGCGGTGTATTCATCATGAATGTCAAAGATCACAACATGTGAGTTGTTTTGCCTTTCTTTATTAGTGTTCTTGTGCTGGGAAATCCCAACGATGCCCTGCAGTACACTCGCCACCGTGCACGACTTGCCCGACCCGGTAGAACCCACGACTGCAATATGTTTGCTGAAAAACCTATTCCCGTTGATCATTAAAGCGGTCGCTTTGTTTAATGACAGCCTGCCAAGTGGGAAGTCGTGATCACTATCAGCAGCGAAGATCTTGTCGAGAGTGTCTTTTTCTGCGACGAAGGCATGTTCTGTAGGCACTGGAAGAAGCAAGCTTCCGCGGTCGAAGGTGTGGTCGTCTACTAATGTGCCGATTGCTTGGCATTCGATTTGAAAGGTCCATACGGGCTTACCATCAGGACCCGTTGTATTTGTACCTTTAATGTTACGGATTGTAGCGATTGTGAAGTCATGATTGCCTTGTGCAATCTTTAAGAAACGGCCGACTTGCAGCCCTTCCTTGTTTTTTTCAAAAATTTCTAGGTTGTCAACTGCTACGATGACAGCCTCCGGTGCACATGAAAGTACAGCTCCGATTTTAATAGCCATTACTTAACCCCATCATGTACTTGATTTCATCAAACTTTTCGGCAGAAAGCGCTTCAAGGTTGACGTCCTTTATATCTAGTTGCTGTATATCACCGTCACCGATTATGAAAAGGTCATCTGCCTTAATCGTCGGAGTCAGTCCTAGATAATCGTCCCAGCGGATAAGTCTCAGTACAAATTCTTTTTTGTCCTTTAGCACCATGGGGTCACGAAAGAAAATGGCTTCTGAAAAGTTTTTTACTGGTCGCCCCAAGTTTGGGATTACGTCCTTGCCAATTAGACGCTCGGCAATTTCGTCGAGTAACTCATGGGATACGTCCAACGCAAATAGGGGTGTCTGGGTATGCGATATTTTGAAGTGATATTTATCAATAAACGACTTTATAAAAAGTACGATCTGTTCATCGAATTGATCTATAAACCTAGGAAATATCACAATGTGTCGTAACCTGACGTTTGAACTTAAGCACTCTTTGAGCTGCTTGCGTCGTGCTTCGATAATCTTTGCTCGGTTCCGAAGAGCTAACGTCCACTGAGAGATTGCGGTAGATCGGATCCGTCGAAGTGTATCTAAAAAATCAAGTTTCGTTATTGTTCTTAGCTTTTCATCATGTTTGATGCTTAGGTCTGCAATTATCTGAACTGCATTTGGGTAAAATAATGTTTCTACTTCTGTCTTATGGAATCCAAGAGCTTCAAGCTGCGCTATATTATTCTCCATAAGGTCAGTATATTTGGGCGTGATTGTGACCGTAAGCACTTTCAAAAAACCGTCAATATCTACGCCTGCTGCTTCAATAACTAACTTTGCTAGCTTCTTGTCTTTAGAGTTTAACGCGCCTTTAAGCTCGACAGAAGATATTGTCACTAATGGGGTGTTGGGGAAGTGTGCGAATAGATGGTATTTGATGTTTGCCAGCGAGTTTGACTTGAAGTGTTTCATCATTTGTAATAGAGGGTCGTAAAGAATGCTAGGAGCATACTTGACTTGAGTTTCATGGTACTTACATTGAATGGCCTTAATCCCTGAAAAGGTTTCTACTTCAATGTCTTCAACAATTCCTTCAATGGTGATGATCGCATCGTCAGAAGCTTTTAATATTTCGGAAAGCGTCTGATTAAACTGATAAAGGAATCCCTGTATTGTATAGTCTGCCGAACGTCCCATTTCAACATCTCCCTTCGTAGTTTTACGGTCGGCGTCAATGGCGAGGAGAGGGGTTCGAACTGCGCCCTGCGTCTTTATCACACCATAGAGGAAAAAATAGCCTCAGCTCCCTCGCCCGGCTTAATCAGGCTTGGTTTTTTCGCGTGTCAGCAGACCGCTAACGAATGTGGTCAAATGAGTGCTGAAGTTCGGTATCGACTTAGCTGCCTCTTTCATCAGATCGGAGGAAAGCGCTTCCTGCCATGGGCTGCCGTGGGTTTCGGGCTCAACAAAGCGAAGAGGCTGTTCATCAAGGCGCGCCAATGCTGACTTTAGCAGCTGTACCTGAAGTTCGGGATCTATTGCCGCGGCCTCACGGCGGTAGCCTTCATACGCTTTGGATACCGACGCTTTGAAGGCATAGTCCTCAGAAAGGCGGAATCGTTGCCCCACCTGTTTAGTTGAGAGCCAAGCGAACCAGACCGGTGCGCCAACTGAGAGGATAGATAGGAGAAGGTTGACGGCGATTGCGGTATCTGAAGCGCCCGGAGTTTTGATCAGTTCGGCCAGTTTCGCCAGTTGTGTCGATCCGAAAAAACTCGCGCAGACGAGTGAGGCTAAGAGAGCTCCCACCCATATATGCATAGAATTCCCAAGTTCTTTAGATCGCTCTGCGAAGGCGGCAGCCAAGCCTTGGCTTGTAGCGGCTGAGTACGCAGCGTCTGCTTTTTTGACTACCTCGGCAGTATCGAGTGCAGCCTGGCGGAGTTGCTCTTGCACCGAATCCATTGCTTCTTTTGTTGAGAATATATGCAAACGGTCCTTTTCGGACTCGCTCATCAATTCATTGATTCTAAGACGAGCTTCCCGCAGCGACTCTAAATCCTCTGGTAACTGAAAGGCTGCATCGTTGACGTCTTTAATGCGTTGTATTACTACGTCGAGGTCTTGAGTGCGGTGGTTGAAGTCTCGCACACGAGCCTCAACAGACCGTACATTCTGGGCGCTAATGCGTACCGATTTTACGAGTGTTTCGCCATCGTTCAACCGCCGCAGCGGACGGATGACCCGATTCAATGCTTCCAGCGTATGTATAAACGCTGGGACAGCTTGCGAAGCGTTTCCCCAAATTTGAGGGATGGTATGACCGCGGAGAAAGGTTATCCGGGGGATGAAATCTTGCAATGCGGCCTCATGCTGCCCTAGCTCTTCAGGAATCTCGTCTCGAAGGACGGCTTGGATTTCAGCCACAACTGACGCCAGGTCGAATTTTGTTACACCCGGGTAGCTCCAGTTGGCATGAGCGACACTTAGGGCGATGTCGCTTGGAATGCTGGCGGTCATAGCGTCGACAACGGTATCCAGCTCGGCAATCAGAGCTGAGACTATGCTGTGCATCCTGAAACTCCTTTTCTAGATAAAGCACGTGAATCGCTCGATCAGACAGCCAAGCGACACTGAGGATCGACTTGCCTAAGGCCTTGCCTGCCACATTTTTGCTTTGTTTGTAGGTTGCTGCAGCCATACGCCCCAACGGATCCGATCCGGAGGGGATATATCATGGTGCTGTCACCCTGCTGTCACGGACGTTTCAGCGGAAGGGTAAGAAATGCTGGAAGCCTTGAATTTGGTGGTGCACCTGACGGGATTCGAACCCATGACCCCTGCCTTCGGAGGGCAGTACTCTATCCAGCTGAGCTACAGGTGCAACGCGGGCGCCATAATACTCATCTGGCCTGCACGCGTCCATGCCGATGACCCGCCGTTAACAATTTAGTGAGACCAAGCCAAGCCGTATCGGCACCCCCACATGACAACCACATCCGCATGCTCCCAGCTACGCTGATCCGAATTCATCCTCACCCCAAGCCCAGCCGTTCTTTTTTTCGAACGCACTATTGTCCTTTACCCCTGTTGTCCCTAGGATTCGTTTGAGATTTCAAACGCCCCGCCCGGCCTTTCTTCTATTCTCCAATCAGGGCCGGCGACAGTCTTATCCGGCGGCGGCCTCGGTCGAGGCGCCCGCACACAACCATTCGCTCCGCCGCGCGCGGTGCTGTTCAGGAGGCCGCAATGCAGCTCAAAGACTCGAAGTTGTTCCGCCAGCAGGCGTACATCAATGGCGCCTGGGCTGATGCCGACGGTGGCCAGACCATCAAGGTGAACAACCCGTCGACCAACGAGATTCTCGGTACCGTGCCGAAGATGGGCGCTGCTGAAACCCGTCGCGCCATCGAGGCCGCTGACAAGGCGCTGCCGGCCTGGCGTGCGCTGACCGCCAAAGAGCGTGGCGCCAAGCTGCGTCGCTGGTTCGAACTGATGATTGAAAACCAGGACGACCTCGGTCGCCTGATGACCCTGGAGCAGGGCAAGCCGCTGGCCGAGGCCAAAGGCGAAATCACTTACGCCGCCTCCTTTATCGAATGGTTCTCTGAAGAAGCCAAGCGCGTCTATGGCGACGTGATTCCGGGCCATCAGCCGGACAAGCGCCTGATCGTCCTCAAGCAGCCGATCGGCGTCACCGCGGCGATCACGCCGTGGAACTTCCCGGCCGCAATGATCACCCGCAAGGCCGGCCCTGCGCTGGCGGCAGGCTGCACCATGGTGCTCAAGCCTGCTTCGCAAACCCCATATTCCGCACTGGCGCTGGCTGAACTGGCTGAGCGCGCGGGCATCCCGGCTGGCGTGTTCAGCGTGGTAACCGGCAGTGCAGGCGATATCGGCAGCGAGCTGACCAGCAACCCGATCGTGCGCAAGCTGTCGTTCACCGGCTCGACCGAGATCGGTCGCCAGTTGATGGCTGAGTGCGCCCACGACATCAAGAAGGTCTCGCTGGAGCTGGGTGGCAACGCGCCGTTCATCGTGTTCGACGACGCTGACCTGGATAAGGCCGTTGAAGGCGCGATCATTTCCAAGTACCGCAACAACGGCCAGACGTGCGTCTGCGCTAACCGCATCTACGTGCAGGACGCGGTCTACGACGCCTTCGCCGAGAAGCTGCAGGTTGCCGTCGCCAAGCTGAAAGTCGGCGATGGCCTGGCTGAAGGCGTGACAACCGGTCCGCTGATCGACGAAAAAGCCGTGGCCAAGGTCAAGGAACACATCGCTGATGCTTTGAGCAAAGGCGCGAAAGTGCTGAGCGGCGGCAACAGCCTGGAAGGCAACTTCTTCGAACCGACTATCCTCGTCAACGTGCCGAAAAACGCAGCTGTGGCCAAGGAAGAAACCTTCGGTCCGCTGGCCCCGCTGTTCCGCTTCAAAGACGAAGCCGAAGTGATTGCCATGGCCAACGACACCGAGTTCGGGCTGGCGTCGTATTTCTACGCGCAGAACCTGAGCCGTGTGTTCCGTGTGGCTGAAGCCCTGGAGTACGGCATGGTGGGCATCAACACCGGCCTGATCTCCAATGAAGTCGCGCCGTTCGGCGGCGTCAAGGCATCCGGTCTTGGCCGTGAAGGCTCCAAGTACGGTATCGAAGATTATCTGGAAATCAAATACCTCTGCCTCAGCATCTGAACCCGCTGAGTGGCAGAGTGAAGTAACTGTTCGACAACCTGCGGGACGCGAGAGCGCCGTGTCGCAGGTTTCAGTGGCACCAACCTATTGGTGGCCGGGAGGCCGCGACAGTCGATCATCGTATGCTGTCGCTGTTGACCCTTGCTGCTTGATCCTTGAACCGCGCCGCCCGATGAGCGGCGAATGAGGAAATGATGAGCAAAACTAACGCATCCCTGATGAAACGCCGCGAAGCTGCTGTCCCACGCGGCGTTGGTCAAATTCACCCGATCTTCGCTGAGTCCGCGAAGAACGCCACTGTCACCGACGTCGAAGGCAACGAGTTCATCGACTTCGCCGGCGGTATTGCGGTACTGAACACCGGTCACTTGCACCCGAAAATCATCGCGGCCGTGCAAGAGCAACTGACCAAGCTGACCCACACCTGCTTCCAGGTGCTGGCGTACGAGCCCTACGTTGAGCTGTGCGAGAAGGTCAACGCCAAGGTGCCGGGCGATTTCGCCAAGAAAACCCTGTTGGTGACCACTGGTTCCGAAGCGGTCGAAAACGCCGTCAAGATCGCCCGTGCCGCAACAGGCCGTGCGGGCGTCATCGCCTTCACCGGCGCTTACCACGGCCGCACCATGATGACCCTGGGCCTGACCGGCAAAGTTGTGCCGTACTCGGCCGGCATGGGCCTGATGCCGGGCGGTATCTTCCGCGCCATCTACCCGAACGAGTTGCACGGCGTCAGCATTGACGATTCCATCGCCAGCATCGAGCGCATCTTCAAGAACGACGCCGAGCCTAAAGACATCGCCGCGATCATCATCGAGCCCGTGCAGGGCGAGGGCGGTTTCTACGTCGCGCCTAAAGCGTTCATGGCGCGTCTGCGCGAACTGTGCGACAAGCACGGCATTCTGCTGATCGCTGACGAAGTGCAGACCGGCGCTGGCCGTACTGGCACCTTCTTCGCCATGGAACAGATGGGCGTGAGCGCCGACCTGACCACCTTCGCCAAATCCATCGCCGGTGGTTTCCCGCTGGCGGGCGTGTGCGGCAAGGCCGAATACATGGACGCCATCGCGCCGGGTGGTCTGGGCGGCACGTACGCCGGTAGCCCGATCGCGTGTGCTGCTGCGCTGGCAGTCATGGAAGTGTTCGAAGAAGAGCACCTGCTGGATCGTTGCAAAGCCGTTGGCGAGCGTCTGGTCACTGGCCTGCGCGCCATCCAGGCCAAGTACCCGGTCATCGGTGAAGTCCGCGCGCTGGGCGCCATGATCGCCGTCGAGTGCTTCGAGAATGGCGACACCCACAAGCCGAACGCGGCTGCCGTGGCCCAAGTGGTCGCCAAGGCCCGTGACAAGGGGTTGATCCTGCTGTCCTGCGGTACCTACGGCAACGTGTTGCGCGTGCTGGTCCCGCTGACCTCGCCGGACGAGCAGTTGGACAAAGGCCTGAAGATCATCGAAGAATGCTTCGCTGAAATCGCCTGACTTCACGCCGATGAGCCGCAGCCACGTTTGATAAGAGCGTGATCGCTTCATCAGAAAAAACCTGCCTCGGCAGGTTTTTTCGTTTATGGACGTCGGAAAATTTTCCTCCGGTCTGTCTCCTTGCCCAGTCTTTGACTAAGGTAAGGAGACTGATGCCGGAGAGTCATGATGACCGTTGTAGAGGCGCTAGCCGTTCCCCGCGTGTTGATCGCTGAATCGGACCCCTGGGCCCGCGAGATGCTCAACGAATTGGTTCTCGACGTGCGTTGCGACGCGCAGCTGGACATCTGTTCCAACGGCCGAGAGGCGACCGAGCGGATGAGCGGGTATATCCCCGACCTGGTGATCGCTTCCCGCGAGTTGCCCGGCGTCGATGGCCTGAGCCTGCTGCGCGGGCTGCGCCAGTTGCGTCGCCAGCCACCGGTTCGTTTCATTCTGCTGAGCAGTCGCAGCGACAGCGTCAGTGTCCGCGAGGCTGTGCAACTGGCGCCCACCGCCTACCTCACCAAACCCCTGAACATGGAAGGCCTGCGCCATCGGCTGGAAGCGCTGCTGTTGCAGGACGGCGCGCAGGTCGCCTGTGCGGTGCCCGCGTTGGCGCCGGGTGTCGGGCTGAATGCGTTTCTGGAAAATCGTCGCGAAGTGGCCGACGGCGGGCCGCTGTTCGTTGACGTAAGGGCGGCGGTGGCCAGCAGTCGCGGGGCGTCGGGTGTTGAGCTGACGTTGCTGGAACAGGCGCTGATCCATGACCCCCATGTCACCGCACTGTTGATTGCCGCCGCTAACAGCGCGTCGAATCATCAGGGCAAGCCCGTGCAGACGCTGAGGCAGGCGCTCGCCATGTTGGGCGCCACTCAGAGCGTCAATCTGGTGCAAGGTCTGGCCCTCAAGCGCGGGGCGGTGCTGACGGATGCAACGTTGTTGCTGCACGCCACGGAAATCTGGGAGGTCTCGCAACGCACCGCCGAATGTGCGCGGACGCTGGCGCGCAAGCTGGATCTCGATCACGAGCGCTGTTACTGCGCCGGCTTGCTCAGGGGCCTTGGTGAACTGACCGTGTTGCGCTGTATGCAGGACTGGCTGATCGCCGGCGGCTCCCTGGATGAGGCAACCATTCGCCGTGCGTTGGCGCAGTATTCGGCCTCGTTCGGCTCGGCATTACGCACGCGTTGGCGCCTGCCCCTGGAACTGCGTGAATTGATCGCAGCGGTGTATCAATACAACACCGGGGTTTTTACTCGCGAAATCCTGGCGATGAATGTGGCGGGACAGATGGGCTCGCTCGGGCTTGAAGACCCGCTGGAGGCGCTGGCGAAGAGCAAATCGGCGCGGCTGCTGAAGGTCAGCGAGTCAGATCTGGAAAGGGTGCGCAGCAAGGCGGTGGCGTAGCCGGATGTAGATTTCAGAACAGCCGGCTTACACCAACACGATCTGATTCTTGCCCTGACGCTTGGCCTGGTACATCGCAGCGTCAGAGCGTGCGTACAGCGCTTCGAGGCTCTGGTCTTGGTCGCCGAGGTTGGTCAGTCCCTGGCTGGCGGTGATGCCGAAGGTTTTGTCGTTGCACTGAAAGCTCAGGCGCTGAATCTCACGCTGCAACCGTTCGGCAATCTGCTGGGCCATTTCCGGCGCACAGCCCGGGAATACGGCGGCGAACTCTTCCCCGCCAATCCGCCCGAACAGATCACCACGACGCAGCGTCTTGCGCCCGCACTCGGCAATGCGTTGCAGCACCAGATCGCCTTCCTGATGGCCGTAGGTGTCGTTGACCAGCTTGAAATCATCCACGTCCAACAACAGGAACGCCATCGGCGTGCCCTGCAGACGCGCTTGCTCGAACTCCCGTTGAGCGCATTCGAAGAAGTGCCGGCGGTTGCTGCTCTGGGTGAGCACGTCGGTGGTGGCAAGACGCTGCAACTCGTCTTCGAGGTGCTTCTTCTCGGTGATGTCTTCGGCGATGCCGACCACGATCAGGCGCTGGCTGTGCTCGGCCTGATGACTGACAAAGCATTTATCGCTCAGCCAGCGGACCTGGCCGTCAGCACGAATGATGCGGTACTCGCGGTCTTCGATGGAGCCCTTTTCGAGCACTTCGCTCAGGCTGCGCTCGGCGTAGTCCAGGTCATCGGGGTAAATGCTGTCGCGCCACTCGCTGTAGTCCGCGAGCAACAAACCGGCGGAACGGCCGAAAATGCGCTCGTAAGCGGGGCTGACATAGATCATGCGTTGCGTCTGCCAGTCGAACGCCCACAACACGGCGTTGACGCTGACCAGCAGAGAACTGAACAGCTGCTCGCGCTCGCTGAGGCGGGCCACTTCCGCCTGGGCATGCATCAGCGCCAGAAGGGTTTCTGCTGCGGCGGGTGTCTCAACGTGGGGAGTCTGATTGTCCATGAGCACTGCATCTCAGAATAAGGTGCGGCGCATGCCACAACATGTCACACAGCATAGTGCGAAGGTGTTAGTGAGATAGGAGTAATGGCACTAAGTTCCGATCGGTGCCACCCGGACGAATGGTCACCGATCAACGGCATCAAGCGTGTTGAGGCCGCAGTGAGTAGGTTTTCAGCTGATCAGCGAAGTCACGCAGCGATTGAATGCCGCTGGCTTCCGCCTCGTGGACCCAGTCCTTGATGGCTGCCAGCATGTCGTGACCATTGCTGCTGGTCTTCGCCCAGATCTGCTGCAGCGCCAGGCGTTTTTCGTAAATCACTTTCAGTGCCTGGCTGTGCTCCAGCATGGTCTGGATGCGCGCTTGATGCTTGTCTTCCAGCAGGCTGGGCTCGCGAGAAAGCAGGCGTTTGGCGCGGCGGAACTGGTGACGTACGGAGGCATCGGCTTTCGCCAGTTCCTGTGTCACCAACGGCGCGATGACCAGCTTGCGGTACTGAGCCATGATCTGGAAACGGTTGTTGAGGATGGCCATCGCCGTGTCCATGTCCAGATGACCCTTGCCTTCAACACGGTGCGCGATCGGCGCGACCCGTTGCACCTTCGCCAGGCGCAGCCAGCTGAATACCTTGATCCACGCCCAGCCCATGTCGAACTCCCAGCGCTTGACCGACAGCTTGGCCGAGTTGGGGTAGGTGTGGTGGTTGTTATGCAGCTCTTCGCCGCCGATCAAAATGCCCCAGGGCACCAGATTGGTGGCGGCGTCGCGGCATTCGAAGTTGCGATAGCCGACCGCATGGCCCAGGCCATTGACCACGCCCGCCGCCCACACCGGAATCCACATCATCTGGATCGCCCAGACGGTGATGCCGATGACGCCGAACAGCGCCAGATCGATCACGCCCATGATCGCGATGCCCAGCAGGGGATAGCGCGAATACAGGTTGCGCTCGATCCAGTCCTCGGGGCAGTTTTTGCCGTAGATGCGCAGGGTCTCGGGGTTCTCCGCTTCGGCGCGGTACAGCTCGGCGCCTTTGCGCAGCACGGTCGACAGACCCTTGATGACCGGGCTGTGCGGGTCATCGACGGTTTCGCATTTGGCATGGTGCTTGCGGTGGATAGCGGTCCACTCGCGGGTATTCTGCGCCGTGGTGAGCCACAGCCAGAAACGGAAGAAGTGCTTGAGCCCTGCGTTGAGTTCCAGGGAGCGATGCGCTGAATAGCGATGGAGATAGACCGTGACGCCGACGATGGTGACGTGTGTCATCGCCAGTGTGACTGCGACCAATTGCCAGACGGAAAGGTCGAGCAGACCGTTGTTCCACATAGGCTGAGTTGCCCTCGGTTGTAACGCGTGCAATGTACGGATCCGCCTGAGCAGACCCTGAGACAGAAGGGCGCATTATCACTTAGCTCACAGATAAAACCACCCGCTCTTTCAGATAAGCGTCGCAAGATGTTTCTTGTTCTATAATTTCGGACTTTCGCAAGGTTGTTTCTATCTATGTCGAGCACTACCCGGGATGCGCTAAGCACCGCAACGTTGTACGGGGTTGTATCGATTGGGTGGTCGGCGGTCATGGACCATTTGCTGCCGCGGCTGATCGACAACGCGACTGTGTTGGCGCGGGCGCAACAGGCCGGCGGTTATCTCTGGCTGGCCTTCAGCGCGGTGATGATCTATCTGGCTCGCTCGCGACTGCTCCGATTCATGGGCGTCACCGAGCTGGCGCGCCGTGATGAGGACATGCAGCGTCTGCGGCTGGCAGCAGCCGTGTTCGACACCACCCTGGAAGGCGTGCTGGTCACCGATGCCACGGGCGTGATCGTGCATGTGAACCGCGCCTTCAGCGAGATCACCGGGTATCAGCAGGATGAAGTGCTGGGTCTGCGGCCGAGCAAATTCAAATCAGGGCGCCATGGCCCCGAGTTCTACGAGCGCATGTTCAAGACCATTGTCAGCGCCGGGCAATGGAGCGGCGAAATCTGGAACCGTCGCAAAAGCGGCGAAATTTACCCGCAGTGGCAAAGCATTCGTCCGATCAGAGACGAGCGCGGTGAAATTACCCAGTTCGTCGCGGTGTTTTCCGACATCTCTTCGATCAAGCATTCCGAGCGCGAGCTGGCGCATCTGGCCCATTACGACCCGCTGACCGGTCTGCCCAATCGCCTGCTGTTCACTGACCGCGCCGAACAGGCGCACACCCACGCCCGTCGCAACAAACGCAGCCTGGCGTTGTTGCTCGTCGACCTGGACCACTTCAAGCACATCAACGAAAGCCTCGGCCACAACGCCGGGGACGAGGTGCTGAAGGCTGCCGCCGAGCGCCTCGAAACCCATCTGGAGAAGGGCGTCACACTGGCGCGGCTGGGTGGCGACGAATTCGCGATTCTGCTCGAAAACTCCCAGCAGGTCGCGCAGTCCGCCGAACTGGCGCAGAGCATTCTGGAAGGGCTGCGGGAGCCTTTTCTGGTCAGCGGGCAATCGCTGTTTCTGACGGCCAGCGTCGGCATCAGCATCTTCCCCCACGATGCGCTGACCGCCGAGCAGTTGCTGCGTAACGCCGATGCCGCGCTTTCACAGGCCAAACACCAAGGCCGTGAGAGCTACGCGATGTACACCGCCGAATTGACTGCCCACGCCCAGCGCCGTGTCGAGTTGGCGGCCGAGCTGCGACAGGCTGTCGAGGAGAACGAACTAAGGGTGTTTTATCAGCCGATTCACAACCTTCACAGCCGCGGCATCGAAGGCGTCGAGGCGCTGGTGCGCTGGCAGCATCCGTCGCGGGGCATGGTTTCGCCGGGTGAATTCATCCCGATTGCCGAGCAAAGCGGGCTGATCGCCGACATCGACAACTGGGTGCTGACCGAAGCCTGCCGGCAGATGGGTGAGTGGCTGGAGGACGGTGTGAATGTATCGTTCGTCGCAGTCAACGTGTCCAGCCGGTTGTTCGGCCGCGGCGATCTTGATCGGCGGGTGGCCAAGGTGCTGAACGAAACCGGACTGGCCCCGCAGTTTCTGGAGCTTGAGGTCACCGAAAGCGCGATCATGGACGACCCCGATCAAGCTATCGAACAGATGCACCGGCTGCGGGATCTGGGTTTGAAACTGTCCATCGACGATTTCGGCACCGGGTATTCGTCGCTCCTGCGGCTCAAGCGTATGCCGGTGCAAAAACTGAAAATCGATCAGGGGTTTGTCGCCGGCTTGCCGGACGACGATGACGACATCGCGATCGTCAACGCCATCATCGCCCTGGCACGGGCCATGGGCATGCGCGTGCTGGCAGAAGGCATCGAGCAGGCCAATCAGGCCAGTTTTCTGCTGAAGCACAACTGCGAACTGGGCCAGGGCTACTGGTTCGCCCGGCCTATGCCGGCGGAGCAGATCAACTGGCAGCATGCGCCGGTGTTTGTCTCTGCGTGATACGGCGGCCTACACGTGACGCTGTTGTAGGAGCGCGCTTGCCCGCGATAAACGATGACGCGGTGAGTCTGATGAACCTCGTCGTCTGCATCGCGGGCAAGCGGGCTCCTACATTGGATCGGCGTTAGATCCTCAAATCCCGGCTGAACACCGACCGCCTGCGTACTCACTTCCCAAATGCCTTTTGGTTATATCTGCATTCTTAAATAGTATTTTTAAGAATATCTCTGCGTCTCTACTATCCCGCTCACGCCACAAGCAGCGGCCGCCCCCCACGCTGCGGCACATCTTTCAAGGAGCAGGAACATGAGCGCATCTCTACGTAGCGTTGACGGCCAGGACGAAGCAAGCATTTTGCGTGAAATTCAAAGCGCGCTGCGTGACCTGCGCTTTGGTGCGGTTGAAATCACCGTGCACAACGCGCAGGTGGTCCAGATCGAGCGCAAGGAAAAATTCCGTCTGCAGAACCCGAGCAACAAGCAGGGCTGAGCCACGCTCCCGCATCACTAACGCTGCATGACCTAAAACTAGAAAAAGCCAACAGCACAAAATGTGTCCAGGAGCCTGATTCATGTCCATTCGTCGTTATGCGCTGGCCGCTCTCGCCAGTGCGGTGTTTGCCGGTTCTGCTGTCGCCAAGGACTTCACCCTGCTGAACGTGTCGTATGACCCTACGCGCGAGCTGTACCAGGACTACAACGCCGAATTCATCAATTACTGGAAAAAGTCCCACCCGGGCGACACCGTGAAAATCAACCAGTCCCACGGTGGCTCGGGCAAGCAGGGCCGCTCGGTGATCGACGGCTCGCCTGCCGACGTGGTGACCCTGGCGCTCGCCGGCGACATCGACGAAATCGCCAAACTGGGCAAGACCATTCCTGCGGATTGGCAGACCAAGCTGCCGGACGCCAGCACCCCGTACACCTCGACCATTGTGTTCCTGGTGCGCAAGGGCAACCCGAAAGGCATCCATGACTGGGCCGACCTGATCAAGGACGGCGTGTCGGTGATCACGCCGAACCCGAAAACCTCGGGCGGCGCGCGCTGGAATTTCCTGGCGGCTTACGGCTACGGTCTCAAATCCAATGGCGGCGATGAAGCCAAGGCCAAGGAATACATCGGCAAACTGTTCAAGCATGTGCCTGTGCTGGACACCGGTGCACGGGGTTCGACCATTACTTTCGTCAACAACGGTCAGGGTGATGTGTTGCTGGCGTGGGAAAACGAAGCGTTCCTGGCGCTGAAAGAAAACGGCGGGGCGGACAAGTTCGACATCGTCGTACCTTCGCTGTCGATCCTGGCCGAGCCTCCCGTGGCTGTCGTTGAGAAGAACGCCGAGAAGCACGGTACCGCCGAAATCGCCACCGAATACCTCAAGCACCTGTACAGCAAGGAAGGTCAGGAAATCGCGGCGAAAAACTTCTATCGTCCTCGGGACACGGAAGTGGCGGCCAAGTACGAGAAGCAGTTTCCCAAACTGAATTTGCTGACCATCGACAAAGACTTCGGCGGCTGGAAATCGGCTCAGCCCAAGTTCTTCGATGATGGCGGTGTGTTCGATCAGATCTACATCCCGCAGTAGTCGCTGAACGGTGTAGGAGCGCGCTTGCCCGCGAAAGCGTCGTGTCAGTTAATGCATTTGGCACAGGCAGATGGCTATCGCGGGCAAGCGCGCTCCTACAGGTGGATCACTGGCATCGGGTGCGATTTCTGATAGATATTTCCGCGCAGCGCCAGCGGAATAAATGGACCCGGACTCGTTCCGGGTAACGTGTGTAAACCAAGGACTTTTATGTCGCGACGCATATCCCCCGTCATACCCGGCTTCGGGCTGACGCTGGGTTACACATTGGTGTACCTCAGCCTGATTGTGCTGATACCGCTTGCGGTCATGTTCATCCACGCCTCCCAGCTGAGCGCCGTTCAGTTCTGGAACATCGTTACGGCCCCTCGCGTGCTCGCAGCACTCAAGCTGAGCTTCGGCACTGCGTTTTGCGCGGCGATCATCAACGGCATCATCGGCACGCTGCTGGCCTGGGTGCTGGTGCGTTACACCTTTCCCGGTCGCAAGATCATCGACGCGATGATCGATCTGCCCTTCGCACTGCCCACCGCCGTTGCCGGTATCGCGCTGACCGCGCTGTACGCGCCGAACGGTTTCATCGGCCAGTTTGCCGCCGACCTGGGCATCAAGATCGCCTACACCCCCTTCGGCATCACCCTGGCACTGACCTTCGTCACCTTGCCCTTTGTGGTGCGCACGGTTCAGCCGGTGCTGGCGGACATCCCCCGGGAAGTCGAAGAAGCGGCGGCATGCCTTGGCGCCAAACCGCTGCAAGTGTTCCGTTACATCCTCGCGCCTGCCTTGTTGCCTGCCTGGCTGACCGGCTTTGCGCTGGCCTTCGCCCGAGGCGTGGGTGAGTACGGCTCGGTCATTTTCATCGCCGGCAACATGCCGATGAAAACCGAAATCCTGCCGTTGCTGATCATGGTCAAGCTCGACCAGTACGACTACACCGGCGCTACGGCAATTGGCGTGATGATGCTGCTGGTGTCGTTCGTGCTGTTGCTGCTGATCAATCTGTTGCAGCGACGCATCGAAACCCCTAACTGAGGAGGCGCACCCATGTCTGATTCATCGCTCATTGCTGCGTCCTCCGCCAATGCTGCCCGTCGTGGCAGCGCGGTGTCGCGGCGCATTCTGATCGGCCTTGGCTGGCTGGTCTTTGCGTTCTTCCTGTTGCTGCCGTTGGTGGTGGTGATCGGCCAGGGCTTGAGCAACGGCCTCGGCGGATTCTTCGCGGCCATCCTGGAGCCTGACGCGCTGTCAGCCCTCAAGCTCACCGTGTTCGCGGTGCTGATTTCGGTGCCGCTCAACGTGGTCTTCGGCGTCGCGGCAGCCTGGTGCGTGAGCAAATACTCGTTCCGTGGCAAGGCGATTCTGGTCACGCTGATCGACCTGCCGTTCTCGGTCTCGCCGGTCATCGCCGGTCTGATTTACGTGCTGATGTTCGGCGCCCGTGGCGTGTTCGGCCCCTGGCTGCAGGACCACGACATCCAGATCGTCTTTGCCCTGCCGGGCATCGTACTGGCGACCATCTTCGTGACGGTGCCGTTTGTGGCCCGCGAGTTGATCCCGCTGATGCAGGAGCAGGGCACGCAGGAAGAAGAAGCCGCGCGCTTGCTCGGTGCCAATGGCTGGCAGATGTTCTGGCACGTGACCGTCCCCAACATTAAGTGGGGCCTGATCTACGGCGTGGTGCTGTGTACCGCGCGGGCCATGGGTGAGTTCGGCGCGGTGTCGGTGGTGTCCGGGCACATTCGCGGCGTGACCAACACCCTGCCGCTGCATGTCGAGATTCTCTACAACGAGTACAACCACGTGGCTGCATTTGCCGTGGCGAGCCTGTTATTGATCCTTGCGCTGTTCATCCTGCTGCTCAAGCAGTGGAGCGAAGCGCGCATTAGCCGTCTGCGCAAAAACGCGGCGGAGGAATAATTCATGTCGATCGAAGTCCGTAACGTCAGCAAGAATTTCAACGCCTTCAAGGCCCTCGACGGGATCAGTCTGGATATCCAGAGTGGCGAGCTCGTGGCGCTGTTGGGCCCGTCCGGTTGTGGCAAGACCACGCTGCTGCGCATCATCGCCGGGCTGGAAACGCCGGATAAAGGCAGCATTGTGTTCCACGGAGAGGATGTCTCCGGCCACGACGTGCGCGATCGCAACGTAGGGTTCGTCTTCCAGCACTACGCGCTGTTTCGCCACATGACCGTGTTCGACAACGTCGCTTTCGGCCTGCGCATGAAGCCGAAGAACCAGCGCCCGAACGAGAGCCAGATCGCTGTCAAAGTGCATGAACTGCTGAACATGGTGCAGCTGGACTGGCTGTCGGATCGCTATCCGGAGCAACTGTCGGGCGGTCAGCGTCAGCGGATTGCCCTGGCCCGGGCCTTGGCGGTGGAGCCCAAAGTGTTGCTGCTGGACGAGCCGTTCGGCGCGCTGGATGCCAAGGTGCGCAAGGAACTGCGTCGCTGGCTGGCGCGGCTGCACGAAGACATCAACCTGACCTCGGTCTTCGTGACCCACGATCAGGAAGAGGCGATGGAAGTCGCGGACCGCATCGTGGTGATGAACAAGGGTGTGATCGAGCAGATCGGCTCGCCGGGCGACGTCTATGAGAACCCGGCCAGCGATTTCGTCTACCACTTTCTGGGTGACTCGAACCGCCTGCACCTGGGCGATGACAACCACGTGCTGTTCCGCCCGCACGAAGTGTCATTGTCACGGCATGAAGTGGAAGGGCACCACGCGGCAGAAGTGCGGGACATCCGCCCGTTGGGAGCCACGACGCGCGTGACCCTGAAAGTCGAAGGGCAACCGGAGCTGATCGAAGCGGAAGTGGTGAAAGACCATGACAGCCTGACCGGACTGGCGCGGGGCGAGACGTTGTTCTTCAAGCCGAAGGTCTGGCAGAAAGTCGACAACCTCTAAGCGTACCCCTGTAGGAGCGTGGCTTGTCCCGCGATCTGCCGGGGACCGGCAGCAATCCTGATAATGCGTTCTGCCTGATGCACCGCATTATCCAGTTTGCGGCGACTGCGTCGCCGATCGCGGGACAAGCCACGCTCCTGCAGGTTCGTGCGGATACTCACAATCCGGGCCGGACGCAAATCCACTGTAGGAGCAATCGGAGGTTACGACGGTCGCGAAGGCGCTGGGTCAGCGACATCCACGTCGGCTGACCCATGCATTCGCGAGCAAGGTGGAGCGCCACCCCGGTCGCTCCTACAGTAATGCGAGTTCTAGACCGTCGCTTTTTTCAAATCCCGCCGGTGCGTCTTGCCCACTCGCGCCTCGATGGCGTGCTGCAACTTCTTTCTCATTCCCAGCAAAAAAGCCGCTTCGGCGACGACAAACAACGGCCCGATGATCAGGCCTGTGAGGTCGTCGACAAACGCCGGCTTGCGGCCTTCGTAATAATGGCCCACAAACTGAATCACCCAACCGAGCACAAACAACCCGACGCCGGCGCTGAGCCAGACCATGGTGGTCTGTTGCGCCAGGTTGGCGCCGACCCACAGACACAGCGCAAGCAGGACGCCCATCAACACGCCAAAGAAGGCATCCAGCCGCAGGTAGAAAAACGTCGAGGCCAGACTCACCAGCAAGGCCGGCGACACCCAAATCCCGCCGAGGGACCAGCTGGTCCAGCCGGGGCGTGACAACAGCACGGCCACCGCGATCACGATCAGGGGAATGCCGACGAAGTGGGTGACGATATTGCGGGTGTCGCGGTGGTAGGCCGCGTACTGGCTGAGGTGATCGACGAGGTTTTTCATTGTTATTCCTCTATGGATACGTGGATCATGCCGCTGATTTTTTCGGCCAGGCCCGCTGGACGGCTCAGCCTGCAACAAAACGCCGGCTATCAAAAGGAGATTCACATGACGAATGGAACCCAATGGCGCTCATGGTTTATCAACGACCGATGGTTCCGCGATCTGCCTGCGCTGCTGCAGGATAGCTTGCTGACCGGCATGCGTCAGCGTCGGGTGACGCCCGGTAAATCGATCTTCCAGCGCGGCGATTCTGCGCCTGGCTTGTACGCCTTGCTCACGGGCTCGTTGCGCATCAATCCCCTCAAGCCGCAGCAAACGGACATGCCCCCGGCAGAAGGCTATCGGCCCTTCTGGTTCGGCGAAGTCTCGTTGTTCGACGACCTGCCCGCGACCCACGATGTGTTCGCCCAGGACGCGGTCATTCTCCTGCACATGCCCCATGCGCCACTCAAACAACTGCTGGCCGAACACCCGGCCTTGTGGCGGCATTTTCGTGAGTTGCTGGGGCGCAAGCTCGGTCTTGCCGTGCCTGCCATTGAAGACATCACGCTGATGCCCACTGAAGAACGCGTGGCGTTTCGGCTGCTGATGCTCGCCGAAGCCTACGGCGAGATGGATCGCTCCGTGCGCAGCGTGCCCCTTGCCGACATGGCCTCGAATCGTTGCCTGGGGCTGAGCGCCGAGGTGGTCGAGCGGGTAGTAGGGGAGTTCGCCGAACGGCAGATCGTGCGTCGCGATCACGATCTTATCGGCGTGGAGGACATAGAATGGCTGCGCGAGGCGGCCCTTCACCGCCTGACCGGCGCAAGCGATGAAGGGCGTCGCCGCTCAGCGGTTTAAACCTTCGCGATACTGACTGGGCGTCATGCCGGTCCAGCGCTTGAACGCGCGGCTGAAACTGCTGGTGTCGGCGAAACCGAGCAGGTAGGCGACTTCACTGAGCGAGCTAGCCGGGTCGCGCATGTGCTGCAGGGCCAGATTCTGCCGGCACTGATTGAGCAGCAAGTCGTAGCGGCAACCCTCGTCGGCCAGATGGCGTTGAAGGCTGCGCAGGCTCAGGTGCAGCGTGTGGGCAATGTGCTCAGCGGACGGCTCGCCCTCCGGCAAATGGGTCTCGATGGCGCCCCGCACCTTGCGCTCCCAGGTCAGTGCACTGAGTTGCTCGAGGGTTCGGTTGAGCACCGCCTCGTTGTGCACGGCCAGCTCCGGATTACCGTCGTCCAGGTGCCTGTCGAAATCCTCGCTGGCAAAACTCAGCAGATTCTCCGCCGCGCCGAAGAACAGCGGCGCACGGAAGACGTCATGCCACGGCTGCGGGTCTGCCGGTGGCGGCCGCATCAGGTGCACGGCCAGCGGCGCGTAATGACGGCCCAGGCGGTTGCGGCACGTGCGCACATAGATTGCGGCGAAGGCGTCCATCGCCTCATTGGCTGGCACCGGACTACCGTCGGGCACGCGGAAGCGAAACTCGTAACACTCGTCCACACGTTCAAAGCTCATGACCAGCGCGTCGCTCACCACCGGGTGATAACGCACGATGCGCTCGAACACCTCACGCAACGAACCGCTGGCGACCAAGGCGTAACCCAGCGCATGAAAGGTCGTCGGGCTGACGAAGCGCGACACCCGCAAGCCCAGCGCCGGATCGCCACTCGCCTGCACCGCCAGCTCCCAGAAACGGGTGGTCACCGTCACCGGGTATCGAGCGTTGGGATCATCCATCAGTTGCGGATCCAGGCCCGCAGCCTGGCTCAGTGCGAGGCTGTCGAGGCCGAGGGCATCGAGTTGCTTGCGCAGGGCGCGGGTCCAGCTGGCGAGGATGCTCGGCTCAGACATACAGGTTGGCGCCTCCGGTCTACAGATTGGCGTTCACGGTCAGGCAGCTTTCCTCCTGAAGCGGCACAGTGGTGCCATGTTTTTTCATCCTGAAACCGGAGAATGGAATCATGCACGACACTTCTGCAAGTGCTGCCGGACTGAATGCACAACAACGATCAGCGCATATTCGTGCGGTGGTTTCCGCCCACGGCGCTGCGTTGCGTGAGCGCCATCCGCTGTTGCGGCATCAAGACGCCATTGGCGCCGGCATCCTGTTCTTCGCACTGGCCGGCATGATCGGCAGCGCGGCGCTCTATCTCGGGGGTTATCTGGCCTGGTGGGCGTGCCTGCTGCTGAATGCGTTCTTCGCCTCGCTGACCCACGAGCTTGAACACGACCTGATCCACAGCATGTACTTCCGCAAGCAGCGCGTGCCCCATAACCTGATGCTGGCGCTGGTCTGGCTGGCGCGGCCGAGCACAATCAATCCCTGGATTCGCCGACACTTGCACCTCAATCACCACAAGGTCTCCGGCACCGAGGCCGATATGGAGGAGCGCGCCATCACCAATGGCGAACCATGGGGCGTGGCGCGGTTGCTGATGGTGGGCGATAACGTCATGTCGTCGCTGATCCGCATGCTGCGGGCGAAAACCCGGGCGCATAAATTCAGCATTCTCAAACGCACCCTTCGCGTTTATGCGCCGCTGGCGCTGCTCAATTGGGGCGCGTGGTACGTGTTTCTCGGCTTCCACGGCGCCAACGGCATTGCCGGTCTTATGGGCAGCCCGATTGAATGGTCGGCGAATACGCTGGCGGTCATGCACGTCATCGACGTCGCTGTCGTGGTGCTGGTCGGTCCGAACGTGCTGCGTACCTTTTGCCTGCACTTCGTCAGTTCGAACATGCATTACTACGGCGACGTCGAACTGGGGAATGTCATGCAACAGACCCAAGTGCTCAATCCGTGGTGGATGTGGCCGCTGCAGGCGTTCTGCTTCAACTTCGGCAGCACCCACGGGATCCATCACTTCGTGGTGAAGGAGCCGTTTTACATACGCCAGATGACGGCGCCCGTTGCGCACAAGGTGATGGCCGAGATGGGGGTGCGCTTCAATGATTTCGGCACCTTCGGACGGGCCAACCGGTTTGAGCGCACTGCTGAAAACGACACGGTGCTCAAGCCTGCGCGCGGTTGATGCCTGCCTGTTGCGCCAGTGATGCCGGCCTTCAGAAATTTTTCTGGATAAAGATTTCTGTAACAACCGCCCCTTAATCTCTTCTCATCCCCGGCGAGCTGGGGGCAGACAGCGTGATTATCAGGGTCACCCCTTTAAGGCAGGGGGTGGCCCTCTTTTTTTGCGCTATCCCCCGAAGTTGCGGCATATATTTTCGAGCTATTAATAAATAGCTTCTTATTCTTTTTCGAATATATGCCCGATCCCTATACTCGCCCCCATGAACGCACCGTGCAGGAGGCGAAGGCCATGCATAACGAATCGATCCGTTACTTGATCGTGCCAGGCTGGCAAGGATCTGCCGACGACCATTGGCAAACTCACTGGCAGAACAGCCTGCCCAATAGCGTGCGCGTGGAGCAGGCCGACTGGCTCAAACCGCGCCGCGAAGATTGGGTAGGTGAACTGCAACGCGCTATCGCCTCGGACAGCACACCGGTGATTCTCATTGCCCACAGCCTGGGTTGCGTCACCGTCGCCCATTGGGCGCAGCTGGCGCCATTGGCGAGTTTGCGTCAAGTGCGCGGAGCCTTGCTGGTGGCTCCCGCCGACGTCGAGCGGCCCAATTGCCCACCAGCGATTCGCAATTTCGCGCCGATCCCCGAACACCTGCTGCCGTTCCCGACCCAAGTGGTCAGTTCGGACAACGATTCAGCCGTCAGCGCATTGCGCGCGATGGAAATGGCCCGCAACTGGGGCGCCGAAATCGGCATCCTCAGCGGCGCTGGCCATATCAACGTGAAGTCCGGCCATCAGCGGTGGGAGCAGGGTTTCGCTTACCTGTACCGGCTGCAAGGGCGTATCGAGCAACTTACCCGCCGCCGCGCATGACATCAGCACACGTCACCGTCGGTACGCACGAGCCAACTTTTCTCAGCATCACTTTCGCCGCAGTGAACCGACAGGCACTGCGGCTTTTTTTTAAACGCCCGGGTCCATGAATGGTCGGGCGGGAGCCTGCCATGAGCCTTTCCGACATTTCGAGCCACCCGTTGTTGACTTTTCCTGACGCTGAAAAAAGCCCGCTGAGCATCCGCGCCAAGGCCTTGGTGTTCATCGATCCACGATCGCGGCAGTTGCGCGAAGAGATGGAGCTGCTGGCGCCACTGGACCTGCCGGTGCTGATCCGCGGCGAATCCGGCACCGGCAAGGAATTGCTGGCGCGTCATATCCATCGTGGCAGCGACCGGGCCGGGTTGTTCGTATCCGTCAACTGTGGCGCCATCAGCTCGACCTACGCCGACGCCGAGCTGTTCGGCTACGCCGCCGGCGCCCACAGCGTCTCTGTCAGCAGTCGGGCAGGCTGGTTCGGCTCGGCAACGGGCGGCACCCTATATCTGGATGAGATCGCCGACCTGCCGATGGCGATTCAAATCAAGTTGCTGGCGGCGCTGGAAAACCACGAAGTCACCCGCGTTGGCGCCACGCAGCCCAGCCAGGTCGACGTCAGGCTGGTCGCCGCGACCAGCATCGACCTGCGCCTGTCGGTCGCCGCTGGCAAATTCCACGAGCGGCTTTATCGCTACCTGAACGAAGGGCGTCTCGACCTGCCGGCGTTGCGCGAGCAGCCCGGCAATATCCTGCCGTTGGCCGAGTACTTCCTGGGGATTTACAGCCAGCGCTTCGGGTTCGAGATGCCGCTGATCAGCGAGGACGCGCAGCGCGTGCTCGAAGCCCATTACTGGCCGGGCAACACGCGGGAGCTGGAGAACGTCATTCACTTCGCGCTGCTGGTCAGCAGCGGCGCGGAAATCCTGCCCGAGCATCTGAATCTGCCGATTCGGTGATGGCTCTCTAGGCCCAGCGCCAGGCGGCTGGGTGGCAAGATGCCCGTTGAGAACCAAAAAGCATAACCGCCTGACTAAAAAGTATTGTCTCGGAATAAAAAATCTCGGTACTGTCGGCACCAGCCGCCACCCTGCCGAGGGTCGATCCCGCGGCAGACCGAAGACAAGTCGCCCACGAGGCGACCCGATTTCTATTAAGGACATCGCATGAAGAAGACGTTTCTGTTCACCGCACTGGCGGCTGCTCTCTCCCTGGGCATCAGCGCTGCACAAGCTGCCGAGAAGCTCGTCGTGGGCGCCACCGCTGTTCCGCACGCCGAGATCCTTGAGCTGATCAAGCCTGAACTGGCCAAAGAAGGCGTGGACCTGCAGATCAAGGTCTTCACTGATTACGTGCAGCCCAACGTGCAACTGAACGAGAAGCGTCTGGACGCCAACTACTTCCAGACCAAGCCTTATCTGGATGGCTTCAACAAGGGCAAGGGCGCCACCCTGGTGACCGGCGTCGGCGTACACGTCGAACCGTTCGGTGGTTACTCGAAGAAGTGGAAGTCGATCGCCGAGCTGCCTGACGGCGCAACCGTTGCCATCCCTAACGAAGGCAGCAACGCTGGTCGCGCTCTGCTGTTGTTGCAGAAGAACGGCCTGATCACCCTGAAAGACCCGACCGACGCCCTGGCGACGCCGAAAGACATCGCCACCAACCCGAAGCACCTGAAGTTCCGCGAGCTGGAATCGGCGCTGCTGCCGCGCGCGCTGGATCAGGTTGACCTGGATCTGATCAACACCAACTACGCGCTGGAAGCCAAGCTCAGCCCTAAAAAGGATGCGCTGATTCTGGAAGGTGCCGACTCGCCGTACGTGAACTACCTGGTGACCCGTACCGACAACGCTCACACCGACGCGATCGAGAAGCTGTCCAAAGCGCTGACCAGCCAGCAAGTCAAAGACTTCATCAACAAGAAGTACGACGGCGCGGTACTGCCGGCGTTCTGATGAAGGCCTGAGCGCGCCATTGCAGCGCGTTCATTTTTACAAAACGCGCTTGCCCGCCGCCGCTCCTACTCCGCTGACGCACAGTCATCGAGGGTTGGGGGTGGCGACAGGCAAGCGCGTTTTTGCGTTTAAAGCGCGGCGCCTGTGCATAAGTCCGCAAGCCGGCGCCCCGCGTATGGCAGTAACTGCCGGAGACCGTCGCTAGGTCGTTCAGCGCTATGCATATGCTCTAACGATATTTAAAATTCCGTTCTTATAGCTTTAAAGTCTTCCCTCCTTAGCCACACCTTTTGGAGTCGGAGTTCTCATGCCAGCAGCCTCCCACGCTTCTTCCGCGCAAGCGCCCGGTCAGCCGTTCGATGTGCGTCCATTCGCCGAAAAGGTGGGCGCGGAAATCGTCGGTCTGGATCTGTCCCGCCCGCTAAACGACGCCGATTTTGCCCGCGTGCATCAAGCGCATCTCGATTACCACGTGGTGGTTTTCCGCGATCAGCACATCACCCCGCAGCAGCAGATCGATTTCAGCCGCCGTTTTGGCGTCCTGCAGATTCACGTGCTCAAGCAGTTCCTGCTCGCCAATCACCCCGAAATTTTGATCGTCTCCAATATCGTCGAGAACGGTCAGCCGGTCGGGCTGGGCGATGCCGGCAAATACTGGCACTCGGACCTTTCTTACAAAGAGCTGCCGAGCCTGGGCTCGATGCTCTATGCCCAGGAGCTGCCAAGCGAAGGCGGCGACACCCTGTTCGCTGACATGCACCTGGCCTGGGACACGCTGCCCGAGCACCTGCGCAAAGCTGTCGAAGGGCGCACCGCCGCGCACAGTTACACCTCGCGCTACAGCCATGGGCATAACGCCGATAACTGGCGGCCGACCCTCAGTGCTGAACAGTTGGCCCAGGTCGCGGTGGTCAGCCACCCGATTGTGCGTACCCACCCGGAAAACGGGCGCAAGGCGCTGTTCGTCAGCGAAGGCTTCACGACCCATATCCTTGGCCTGCCGGACGACGAGAGTCAGGCGATTCTGACCGAGCTGTACGCCCACAGCGTTCGCCCGGAAGGCGTTTACCGCCACAAGTGGCAGGAGAACGACATGGTGTTCTGGGACAACCGTTCGCTGATTCATCTGGCCGGCGGCACGCCCGATCACCTGCGCCGTCGCCTGCACCGCACCACCATTCAGGGCGATGCGCCGTTCTGATCAGGAGAGCTCCATGAATGCCGCTCTGCAAAGCCACACGGCTAGCGATCGCTTGAACGCGCAACAGGCCAGTCAGCCCACTGCTGAAGCGCTGCTGCAAGTACAGGGCGTCAGCCTTGAATACCGCACGCCGGAGCGCGTGGTGCGGGCCACCCATCAAGTCAGTTTTGAAATCGATCCTGGCGACCGCTTTGTCCTGCTCGGCCCGTCGGGCTGCGGCAAGTCAACGCTGCTCAAGGCCGTGGCCGGGTTCATTCAGCCCAGCGAAGGGCAGATTCGACTGGCCGGTCAGCAGGTCACGGAACCGGGGCCGGACCGAATTGTGGTGTTTCAGGAGTTCGACCAGTTGCCGCCGTGGAAGACGGTGATCCAGAACGTCATGTTTCCGCTGCTGGCCTCGCGCACCCTCAAGCGTCGTGAAGCCGAGGAGCGTGCGCGGTATTACCTGGAAAAGGTCGGCCTGAGCGCCTTCGCCGATGCCTATCCGCACACGTTGTCCGGCGGCATGAAGGCGCGCGTGGCAATTGCCCGTGCGCTGGCGATGCAGCCGAAAATCCTGCTGATGGACGAGCCCTTCGCCGCGCTTGATGCGCTCACCCGCCGCAAGATGCAGGAAGAGCTGCTGGAGTTGTGGGAAGAGGTGCGCTTCACGCTGCTGTTCGTGACCCACTCCATCGAGGAAGCACTGGTGGTGGGCAACCGGATTCTGCTGCTGTCGCCCCATCCGGGCCGCGTGCGCGCCGAGATCAACAGCCATCAGTACACCCTGAAAAGCCTCGGCGGCGTTGAGTTTCAGGCGTCTGCGCAGCGCGTTCACCGGCTGCTGTTCGACGAAGGCGAAGCGCCTGCGGTCGAGCCGGATCTGCGGTTTCAGGATGTTCGTATTGCCTATTAACAGCGCTTTGAGAGACATACCCATGAGCCTTTCACCCCCACTGCGGGAAGAATACGAAGTCGTGCTGGAGCCTTTCACTCAGGAAGACCTGGCCCGCGACATTCCCCTCGCGCAACGTATCTGGCAGGTCAGCTGGGTGCGTAAAGCCGTCATCCTGGTGGCCCTGGCGATCATCTGGGAAATCGCCGCGCGCATTCAGGGCAACGACCTGCTGCTGCCGAGCTTTCTGCAAACCGCTTCGGCGTTTATCGACGGCATCGTCAGCGGCGAATTGCTGACCAAGGTCTGGATTTCTCTGACGGTGCTGGTCAAGGGCTACCTGATCGGCATCGTCCTGGCGTTCGGGCTGACGACGCTGGCGGTATCGACCCAGCTGGGTCGCGACCTGCTGGGCACGCTGACGGCGATGTTCAACCCGTTGCCGGCCATCGCGCTGCTGCCGCTATCGCTGTTGTGGTTCGGCCTGGGTGAAAACAGCCTGATCTTCGTACTGGTGCATTCCGTGCTCTGGGCGCTGGCCTTGAATACCTACGCGGGATTCCTCGGCGTCTCTGAAACCCAGCGCATGGCCGGGCGCAATTACGGCCTCAAGGGCCTGCGGTTCGTCTGGTACATCCTGATCCCTGCGGCGCTGCCGTCGATTCTCGCGGGCCTGAAAATCGGCTGGGCCTTTGCCTGGCGAACCCTCATCGCCGCTGAACTGGTGTTCGGCGCGTCTTCGGGCAAGGGCGGTCTGGGCTGGTACATCTTCCAGAATCGCAACGAGCTGTACACCGACAAGGTGTTCGCGGGCCTGGCGGCGGTGATCATCATCGGTCTGCTGGTGGAAAACCTGCTGTTCAGCAACGTCGAGCGCCTGACCGTGAAGCGGTGGGGCATGCAGCGCTGATCTGTTTTTTTCAAACGAACGCTCCGCCTCGCGGCCGCTGGATGGGCAATGAGGTCGTTACTCCCTTTCGCCCTCATCGTGAGAACTGTATGGATTTTTTAAAGACAGCTGCACCGTCCAAGCGCCCGACACTGACCACGCTCGCCGCCGCCCTGGGACTGGCTGGCGCGTTGCTGAGCAGCGGCGCCCACGCTGAAGGCAAGATCAGCATCGCCCAGCAGTTCGGCATCGGTTATCTGATTCTGGACGTCGTTCAGCAGCAGAAGCTGATCGAGAAGCACGGCAAGGAGCAGGACCTGGACATCAAGGTCGACTGGAACAGCATCTCCGGCGCCACCGCGATGAATGAAGCCCTCTTGGCTGGCGCGCTGGACGTGGTGTCCGCGGGCGTGCCGCCGATGCTGACCATCTGGGACCGCACCAGGGGCAAGCAGAACGTCAAGGCAATCGCCTCGCTGGGCTCGATGCCCAACTACCTGCTCAGCAACAACCCGAACGTGAAAACCCTCAACGACTTCACCGACAAGGACCGCATCGCGGTGCCGGCGGCGGGCGTGGGTTTCCAGTCGCGTACGTTGCAGATCGAAACCGCCAAGCTGTTCGGGAACGAGAATTTCAAGAAGTTCGACAACATCTCCGTCAGCCTGCCGCACCCGGACGCCACGTCGGCGCTTATTGCCGGCGGTTCGGAGATCAGCGCGCACTTCTCCAGTCCGCCTTTTCAGTATCAGGAGCTGGAAAACCCCAAGGTTCATAAAGTGCTGAGTTCGTACGATGTGCTGGGCGGCCAGGCGACGTTCAACGTGCTCTACACCACTCAGAAATTCCACGACGAAAACCCGAAGACCTACAAAGCGTTCTACGACGCCCTGGCCGAGGCCGAGAAAATCATCAAAGCCGACAAACCTGCGGCGGCGAAGACCTACATCGACGTCGAGAAATCGAAATTGCCGTTGCCGCTGGTGGAGAAGATCGTCTCCGACCCTGAGATCGACTTCACCGTCGTGCCCCAGCGCACGTTCATCTACGCCGAAAAACTGCACGAGCTGGGTGTGCTGAAAAACAAGGCTGACAGCTGGAAGGATTTCTTCTTCGAAGAAGCCCACGGCGGCGCGGGGAGTTGATCCTCGATGTTTGATCGGGCTGTCTAGATAGGCCAGCCAGGGGAGGCGGTGTGTCAGTCACGCCGCCTTCGCGACCGTCGTAACCTCCGATTGCTCCTACAGGGGAGTTTGCGTCCGGCGCAGATGCTTGGCGCGGCGTGTACCTGTAGGAGTGAGCTTGCTCGCGAATGCGGTGTGTCCGCCAACATTGATGTCACAGACCCAACCCCTTCGCGACCGTCGTAACCTCCGATTGCTCCTACAGGAGATTGGCGTCCGTCGAAGATATTCGCCGCGGGCACCAGACCGATCTACGTCAGACGCAGATGCTGGGCACGCCGTGTACCTGTGGGAGCGACCGGGGTGGCGCTCCACCTTGCCCGCGAATGCATTGTGTCTGCCAACATCGATGTAACAGACCATCCCCCATCGCGAACAGGCGCGCTCTAGCGTAAATTGGCGTGCGACATAGAGCCCGGCAGAGTTCGTTACCCCAAGGAACCCTGATCTACGCTCACAGTCGCATGAGCACATCGCAATGGCGTCCGGCGGCGCGGTGTCGCAACGGCATTGGCACAAGGAGCTTGCATGCCCGCCCAACCCTCTCTGTTTCTTGGTCGTCTGACCGTTCTTTCCATCGGTTTGAGCCTGGCCGTTCTCGCCGGCTGTGACAAGGAAAAGCCCCAGGACCCGGTGTTGCCCCGCGTCCAGATCCAGGACGTCAAAACCAGTGAATACGCCGCCGCGGTCGCGCTGACCGGGGATGTGCAGGCGCGGGTGCAGACGCAGCTTTCGTTCCGCGTGGGCGGCAAGATCATTCAGCGTTCGGTCGATGTCGGCGATCGGGTGTCGGCCAAACAAGTGCTGGCCAAACTCGACCCCAAAGACCTGCAGACCAACGTCGACTCCGCTATCGCTGCCGTTGCCGCTGAGCAGGCGCGCGTGAAACAGACCTCTGCGGCCTTCGTGCGCCAGGGAAAACTGCTGCCCAAGGGCTACACCAGCCGCAGTGAATACGATTCAGCCCAGGCGCAATTGCGCGGCAGTCAGAGCGCGCTCAAAGCCGCTCAGGCGCAACTGGCCAACGCCCGCGAGCAGCTGAGTTACACCGCATTGATCGCCGATGCGCCCGGTATCATTACCGCGCGGCAGGCTGAGGTGGGCCAGGTCGTGCAGCCAACGGCGCCGATCTTCAGCCTGGCCCGCGATGGCGAGCGTGACGCCGTGTTCGACGTTTACGAATCGCTGTTCGTCAACCCGCCCACCGACCAGCCGGTCGAAGTGACGTTGCTGGACAACCCCAAGGTCAAGGCCGTCGGTAAAGTCCGCGAAGTCACCCCGGCCGTTTCAGCGCAGACGGGCACGCTGCAAGTGAAAATCTCACTCAGCTCACTGCCGCCGGGCATGGACCTGGGTTCGGTGGTCAGTGCCGCCCTGACCGTACCGGCCAAGACCAGCGTCGAGCTGCCATGGTCAGCGCTGACCAAAGGCCTGGGCGATCAGCTCGGCAAACCTGCCGTTTGGGTGGTCGATGGCGACAACAAGGTCAGCCTGCGCAGCGTGACCGTTGGGCGCTACCTCACAGGCAAGGTGATCATCGTCGACGGTCTGAAGAATGGTGAAAAAGTGGTCGTTGCCGGTAATCAGTTATTGCACCCCGATATGCAAGTCGAACTCGCCGACGTGCACCCCGAGCCCGCGAAGCAATCGGCAGGAGCCCAGCAATGAAGCGCTTGTCAGGGGTTGTGTTGGCCGGTCTGCTGTTGAGCGCCTGCAGCAAGGAAGAACCGCCACCGGAGCCGGTTCGGCCGGTCCTGTTCATCGAGGTGAAGCCACAGGCCCAAGAAAGCCTGGGTCGCTTCGCCGGCAACATTGCCGCGCGCTATGAAAGCACCCTGGGCTTTCGCGTTTCGGGTCGCATCGCCCAGCGCAGTGTCGATGTCGGCGCTCAGGTCAAGAAGGGCGACCTGCTCGCCGTGCTCGACCCGACGGACCAACAGAACCAGGTGCGCTCGACCCAGGGCGATCTGGCCCGGGTCGAGGCCCAGTTGATCAACGCCCAGGCCAATGCACGGCGGCAGCATGAGTTGTTTGATCGCGGCGTTGGCGCCCAGGCCGCGCTGGATGTCGCAGTCACCGACCTGAAAACCACTCAGTCTTCCTATGATCAGGCCAAGGCCGCGATGCAACAGGCCAAGGATCAGTTGAGCTACAGCGAGCTACGCGCCGATCACGATGCCGTGGTCACCCAATGGAAAGTCGAGGCCGGCCAAGTGGTCAGCGCAGGCGAGCAGGTGGTGACACTGGCGCGCCCGGACATCAAGGAAGCGGTCATTGACCTGCCGGCGCAACTGGGCGATCAACTGCCCAGCGACGTGGTGTTCACAGTCGCCAGCCAGCTGGAGCCGGAGATCAACACCACCGCAACCGTTCGAGAACTCGAGCCTCAGGCCGAAAGCACCACGCGCACCCGTCGCGCACGTTTGACCCTGGCGGACACGCCGGCGGCCTTCCGATTGGGTACAGCGATCAGCGTGACCCTCAGCTCGGCGATCAAACCGCGCATCGAGCTGCCCGCCACCTCCGTGCAGGAGGTCGACGGCAAAACGCAGATCTGGGTCATCGACATGCAGAATCAGACGGTTTCCCCACGCGTCGTCACGGTCGTCAGCCGCAGTGATGATTCCGTGGTACTGGCCGGTGGCGTCAACGATGGCGATCGCGTTGTGACCGCCGGCGTCAACAGCCTCAAGCCGGGGCAGAAAATCAAAGTCGATAAGGAAAGCCCACGATGAAAGGGACGTTCAACCTCTCCGATTGGGCGATCAAGCATCAGTCTTTCGTCTGGTACCTGATGTTCGTCGGCCTGCTGATGGGCGTGTTTTCCTACATGAACCTGGGCCGTGAAGAAGACCCTTCGTTCACCATCAAGACCATGGTCATACAAACCCGCTGGCCGGGCGCGACGGTGGATGAAACCCTTGAGCAGGTGACTGACCGCATCGAGAAAAAGCTCGAAGAGCTCGATTCCCTCGACTACGTGAAGAGCTACACCCGGCCGGGCGAGTCCACTGTTATGGTTTACCTGCGCGACACCACCAGCGCTGAGGCCATTCCTGACATCTGGTACCAGGTGCGCAAGAAGATCGACGACATTCGCGGGCAATTTCCCCAAGGTATTCAAGGCCCGGCGTTCAATGATGAGTTCGGCGACGTTTACGGCTCGATCTACGCTTTCACCTCTGACGGCCTGACCCTGCGCCAGCTGCGCGACTATGTGGAGCAAGTGCGCGTCCAGATCCGCGACGTGCCGGGCCTGGGCAAAGTCGAAATGATCGGCGAGCAGGACGAGGTGCTGTACCTGAACTTCTCCACCCGCAAGCTGGCGGCGCTGGGGCTGGATCAGCGTCAGGTCGTGCAAAGCCTGCAATCGCAAAACACCGTGACGCCTGCCGGGGTCATCGAGGCGGGTCCTGAGCGCATTTCAGTGCGCACTTCCGGCCAGTTCGCGTCGGAAAAAGACCTGGAAAACGTCAACCTGCGCCTCAATGATCGCTTCTATCGCTTGAGCGACATCGCTGAAATCACCCGCGGCTACGTCGATCCGCCCAAGCCGCTGTTCCGCTTCGATGGCAAGCCAGCGATTGGGCTGGCCATTGCCATGAAGAAAGGCGGCAACGTTCAGGAGTTCGGCAAGCAGTTACACGAGCGCATGACCGCCGCGACCGCCGACCTGCCGATTGGCGTCGGCGTGAATGTGGTTTCCGATCAGGCGCAAGTGGTCGAGAAAGCCGTCGGTGGTTTCACCAGCGCGCTGTTCGAAGCGGTGGTGATCGTGTTGATCGTCAGCTTCATCAGCCTCGGCATGCGCGCCGGTCTGGTGGTTGCCTGCTCGATTCCGCTGGTGCTGGCGATGGTCTTTGTGTTCATGGAATACAGCGGCATCACCATGCAGCGTATTTCCCTGGGCGCCCTGATTATTGCCCTCGGCCTGTTGGTCGATGACGCGATGATCACGGTGGAGATGATGGTGTCACGCCTTGAGAAAGGCGAAACCAAAGCTCAGGCCGCGACCTACGCCTACACCTCGACGGCCTTCCCGATGCTCACCGGTACGCTGGTGACGGTTGCGGGCTTCGTGCCGATTGGCCTGAACGCCAGCTCGGCGGGGGAATACACCTTCACACTGTTTGCGGTGATCGCTGTCGCGATGCTGGTGTCGTGGGTCGTCGCGGTGCTGTTCGCCCCGGTGATCGGCGTGCACATCCTCAGCGAGAACGTGAAAAAGCACGACGAGAACGCCAAGCCCGGACGCATCGCACGGGCCTTCAACGGCTCGATGTTCTGGGCCATGCGTCACCGCTGGTTGACCATCATCATCACGATTTTGCTGTTTGCCACGTCGCTGTTCTGCATGCGCTTCGTGCAGAACCAGTTCTTCCCGTCATCGGACCGCCCGGAGATTCTGGTCGACCTCAACCTGCCGCAGAACGCGTCGATCAACGAGACCCGCCGCGCGGTGGACAAGCTCGAGGCGACCCTCAAGGACGATCCCGACATCGTCAGCTGGAGCACGTACATCGGCGAAGGCGCGGTGCGTTTCTACCTGCCGCTGGATCAGCAGCTGGAGAACCCGTACTACGCGCAGTTGGTCATCGTCAGCAAAGGGCTGGAAGAGCGCGGCGCGTTGACCGAGCGTTTGAAAAAACGCCTGCGTGATGATTTCGTCGGCATCGGCACCTACGTTCAGGCACTGGAAATGGGGCCGCCGGTGGGGCGTCCGATTCAGTACCGGGTCAGCGGCGAAAACATTGATGAAGTGCGCCAGCACGCCATCGAACTCGCCACGCTGTTGGACAAAAACCAGCATATCGGCGAGATGATTTACGACTGGAACGAGCCGGGTAAAGTCCTGCGTATCGACATCAATCAAGACAAGGCGCGGCAACTGGGCTTGTCGTCCGAGGACGTCGCACAGTTGATGAACAGCATCGTGACCGGCTCGGCGGTGACTCAGGTGCGCGACGATATCTATCTGATCAACGTCGTCGGCCGCGCGGTGGATTCCGAGCGCGGATCGCCGGAAACCCTGCAGAACCTGCAGATCGTTACGCCCCAGGGCACATCGATTCCGCTGCTGGCATTTGCCAACGTGCGCTATGAACTGGAACAGCCGCTGGTGTGGCGTCGTGATCGTAAACCGACGATTACGCTCAAGGCGGCAGTGAGCGACGACATGCAGCCGACCGATCTGGTCAAGGAACTCAAGCCCGAGATCGACAAGTTCGCTGCCGGTTTGCCGGTGGGCTACAAGGTCGCCACGGGCGGTACGGTGGAGGAGAGCGGCAAGGCCCAAGGGCCAATCGCCAAGGTCGTGCCGTTGATGATCTTCCTGATGGCCACGTTCCTGATGATCCAGCTGCACAGCGTGCAGAAGATGTTCATCGTTGCGAGCGTGGCGCCGTTGGGGCTGATAGGCGTGGTGCTGGCGCTGGTGCCGACCGGAACGCCCATGGGCTTTGTGGCGATCCTCGGCATTCTGGCGCTGATTGGCATCATCATCCGCAACTCGGTGATTCTGGTGACGCAGATTCATGAGTATGAAGTGGCCGGCTATCTGCCGTGGGATGCGGTGGCGGAAGCGACCGAGCACCGCCGTCGGCCGATTCTGCTCACCGCTGCCGCGGCAAGCCTGGGCATGATCCCCATCGCCCGCGAAGTGTTCTGGGGGCCGATGGCTTACGCGATGATCGGCGGGATCATCATCGCGACCCTGCTGACGCTACTGTTCCTGCCAGCGCTTTACGTGGCCTGGTACAAGATCAAGGAGCCGAGTGACGAGGAGCGTCAGAAAGCTGAGCGGGAGAAGCAGGAAAAGAGTGCGGAGAATGAGCGCGACCAAGGCGGCGCGGACGAAAAGCCGACGCCTGCTCGATAAAATAAAGGCGAGCCGGAATCTGTTCCGGCTCGCCTTGTTGGTGACGAATCTTTTGCTGCGTGAAAAGCCTGAAACCCTTCAAGCCTTGCGCCAGACACTCGCCAGCCACGGCTGCTGGTCCCTCGGCAATCCCGGCGGTCGGTAGTAGTGCTCGACCTCAATGAACCCGGCTTCAGTCAGCAGTACGGTCCATGACGCCAGGTCATGAAAGGCACCGTAGCGCTCGCCTTTCCAGCCTTCCTGGTTGTCGCCACGGGGATTGGAGCTGAACAACACGCCGCCGGGCTTCAACGCGGCGCGCAGTTGGCGCAGCACCCGAGGCAACTCCTGACGGGGGACGTGGAAAAGCGAGGCGTTGGCGAATATGCCGTCGAACCGTTCGGCGGGCAGGTTCAGCTCAAGGAAGTTCTGATGGAGCACGTCGCAGCCGCTGTCGGCACGGGCCATGTCGGCGAAGCGTTCGGAGCCATCCAGGCCGGTGGCGATGTGGCCCATGGCAGAAAATGTCTGAAGATCACGCCCTGGTCCGCACCCGAAATCGAGAATCTGGAACGGCGCCGGGCCGGTGATATTGCGCAGCAACGCATCAATGTTCTGGCTCACATCATGGTCGCGGGTCCCTTCGCGAAAACCCTCGGCGACATCGTTGTAATTGCCGAGGGTGGTGGCCGTGATCTGGGCGAGGTCTTCTGAGTCGAGTTTCATGGGGCGAGTGTCTGGGCGAATAAGGCCGCCAATATACTCCGCTCGCGGACTTCAACGCCGCTCTGGCATCAGATTGGCGCCTGACGTAAAGGCTGGTGCGGGGACGAACCTGTAGGGGTGACTGGGGTGGCGCTCCACCTTGCTCGCGAATGCGTCGTGTCAGTCAGCATCCAGGTCACAGACCCACCGCTTTCGCGACCGTCGTAACCTCCGATTGCTCCTACAGTTGATTTGCATCGGACACGGATTCGGGAGGCGTGGCACAAACCTGTAGGAGTGAGCTTGCTCGCGATCTGGCGCGAAGCGGCAGTAAATGGCCAATGCAACGTCGGCAATCGCTGCGTGCTAGCGCTTGTTCAGCCGCAACGCCAACCGATCCCCGCCCAACTGAATCGCCGCCACCAATACCACCAGCAACACGATCACGGTGAGCATCACTTGCGTGTCAAACCGCTGATAGCCATATCGGTAAGCGATATCCCCCAATCCACCGGCGCCAATCGCGCCCGCCATGGCCGATGAATTGATCATCGTCACTATCGTGATGGTAAATCCGCCGACAATCCCCGGCAGTGCTTCGGGCAGCAGCACGTGCCAGACGATGTGCCAGCGGCGGCAGCCCATCGCCTGTGCTGCTTCGATCAAACCGTGATCGACTTCGCGCAGGCTGACTTCCGCAATGCGCGCAAAGAACGGCGTCGCCGCAATGGTCAGTGGCACCACCGCCGCCCACACGCCGTAGGTCGTGCCGACGATCAGCCGCGTGAACGGGATCAGCGCGACCATCAGAATCAGGAAAGGCACTGAACGGAAAATATTCACGAACGCACCCAGCACCTTATTGATGGTGGGCGCTTCAAAGATGCCGCCCTTGCCGCTGGTGACCAGAATCACCGCCAGCGGAATGCCCAGCATCAACGCGATCAGCGACGACACGCCGACCATCAGGAATGTATCGATAACCCCCTGCCACAGACGATCAAGCCACATAACCCACTACCTCCGCCTGCTGCGCATGTTTACGGGCGCGAATCAGTAGTTCCTCAACCGACAGTGGCGAATGACTGATCGCCAGCAACAGATGACCCAGCGCTCGCCCCTGAATGCGTTCGACGCCGCCATGCAGCAGGCTCACCTGCCCGCCGAAGGCGCTGAACAACGCTGACAGGTCAGGCTCGCTGCCGGTGAATTGCAGATCCAGCACAACGCTGGCGTGATACTCGGAAGGGTGCGACTGCAGACGCGCTTGCACATCCTCCGGCAGCGCGTGTTGCAGGGGCGCCAGCAGCGTCTTGCTCACCTCATGCTGCGGATTGCCGAATACCTGCCAGACCGGGCCCTGCTCGACCACTTCGCCTTTTTCCAGCACCACCACGCGATCACAGATTTCCCGGATCACCGCCATCTCGTGGGTGATCAAAATGATCGTCAGGCTCAGGCGCTGGTTGATCTCGCGCAGCAGGCCGAGAATCGATTGCGTGGTCTCCGGGTCGAGTGCGGACGTCGCCTCGTCGCACAGCAGAATCGCCGGATCATGCACCAACGCCCGGGCGATGCCGACGCGCTGCTTCTGCCCGCCCGACAACTGCGCCGGATACGCCTTGTGCTTGCCTTCCAGCCCTACCAACTCCAGCAATTCGGCGACTTTGCGCTGACGCTGTTCCTTCGGCACGCCGGCCACTTTCAGCGGCAATTCGACGTTCTGCCAAACGGTTTTGGCTGACATCAGATTGAAGTGCTGAAAGATCATGCCGATGCGTCGGCGCAGCGCCACCAGCGTGTCCTCGTTGAAGTCGCCGATGTCCACCTGATCGATCAGCACGCGCCCGGTGCTGGGTTTCTCCAGACGATTGATGGTGCGGATCAGCGATGATTTGCCTGCGCCGCTGCGGCCGATGATGCCGAACACCTCGCCGCGCTGGATATCCAGATCGATGTCCTGAAGTGCCGGCACCTGCCCTTGCGGACCTTCATAGACCTTGCCCAGATTGATGAAGCGCACATGGGCGTGCTGCTTTTGCGGATGCAGTTCGGCTTGTACGGCGGCATGGGGGGCATCACCCCCAGGCGCTAAAACGCGTTGCGCGGATGCACTCATGATCAATTCTTCCAGCCAACCTGATACAGCGAGCCATTGACCTTATCCAGGGAGGCGCGCACGACCGGTGAGTGTTGGTAGATGTCGATGAACCTGGCCAGGCGCGGGTCATCCTTGTGGTCCGGTTTGATGACGAACTGAATCACGTATTCCGGGTGGTCGAGGCCGTCGAACAGAATCGCCGAGCCGGCATCGAAGGTCTTCGACAGACGAATGTAGGCCGGGTAGCCCTGCACCAGATCGGCATCGTCATAGGCGCGCACCAACTGCACGGCTTCGACCTGAATCAGCTTTATCTTCTTCGGGTTGGCGGTGATGTCGTCTTCGGTGGCCTTGTAGCCCACGCCCGGTTTCAGGGTGATCAAGCCGGCCTTCGCCAACAGCTGCAGGCCGCGACCGCTGTTGATCGGGTCATTGGCGATAGCGACGGTGGCGCCGTTTGGCAGCTCATCGAAGCTTTTGTACTTCTTCGAATACAACCCGACGTTGTTGATGATGCCCGGCGCGTAGGGCACCAGATCGAAGCCGGACGCGGCCTTGGCGTTCTCCAGAAACGGAATGTGCTGGAAATAATTCACGTCGATGTCACCAGCATTGAGGCTCACGTTGGGCGCGATCCAGTCGGTGAATTCCACCAGCTCGACCTTCAGGCCTTGTTTCTCGGCTTCGGCGACGGCGGCCTCCAGCGGGATGGCGAAGGCGGCGGTGGTGCCGACTTTGAGCGGTTGATCGGCAGCGTGGGTGAAGTTGGCAAACAGGCCCAGGGACAGCGCGAGGGTGAGGAGGGTTTTGGTCATGGCGTGTAATCCGGTTCAGTGGTCTGGTTTGAATGCTTGGGTGTCTGTGAAGCCGTCTCGCGAGCAAGCTCACTCCTACAGGGGCCGAGCTCGCTCACGTCATGTGTGAATAAATTACTGCCTCTGTGGGCGACTCCCTGTCGTCCAGACGCCACGCTTTGGCGCAGCAAACACAACCTGTAGGAGTGAGCTTGCTCGCGAAGGCGGCGGTTCAGGCACACATACGGTGGCTGACATAGCGCGTTCGTCCGGATGCGGCCCAGACCAAGCGCGCTCCTACAGGTTGGTCTGTGTTCTATAGCTCGCCCCCGCGTGCCGTTCCGGCAGTCGCGCGCCGCCTTCAAACAGCTTCTCGCGCAAGGTGCCGTGTTCGTACGCGGTCTTGTACGAGCCCCGTCGTTGCAGTTCCGGGATCACCAGGTCTATGAAATCCTCATAGCTCTCCGGAGTGACGATGCGGGTCAGGTTGAAGCCGTCCAGCCCGGTTTCGGCGATCCACGATTCCAGCTCGTCGGCGACTTGCCCGGGCGAGCCGATCAGCGTGATGTAACGGCCGCCCAGGGCGTGCTGATCGAGCAACTTCTGGCGGGTCCAGTCGTTGTTCTTGAGGATCTTCGTGGCTGACTGAATGGCGTTGCCTTTCACATGCTGGATCGGCTCGTCGAGATCGTAGTCGGCGAAGTCGATGCCGGTGGACGCGGCAAAATGCGCCAGTCCTGCCTCGGCGCTGGCGTAGGTCAGGTACTCCGCATGTTTGGCCCGCGCCGCTTCTTCGGTGGCGCCGACGATGACGTTGAGGCCCATGAACACCTTGATGTCATCCGGGTTACGGCCGGCGGCCACGGCGCTGGCGCGGGCCTTGTCGACCTGCTCGCGGGTCGCGGGTTTGTTCTGCGCGCTGATGAACACGCACTCGGCATTGCTGCCGGCGAACTGCAAACCGCGCTCGGAACTGCCGGCCTGAAACAACACCGGCGTGCGCTGCGGCGACGGCTCGCAGAGGTGATAACCCTCCACCTGATAGAACTCGCCGCTGTGCCGCACGTAATGGACCTTTTCCGGCTGCGCGTAGATGCGCGCCTGACGGTCCTCGATCACCGCGTCGTCCTCCCAACTGCCTTCCCACAGCTTGTACAACACCTCCAGGTACTCATCGGCCTGGTCGTAGCGGCGGTCGTGTTCGATCTGCTCGGTCAGGCCCATCGCGCGTGCGGCACTGTCCAGATACCCGGTGACGATGTTCCAGCCCACGCGTCCGCGCGTCAGGTGATCCAGCGTCGACATGCGCCGGGCGAACAGATACGGCGCCTCGTAGGTGAGGTTGGCCGTCAGGCCGAAGCCGAGGTTTTTGGTCACGGCGGCCATGGCGGATACCAGCAGCAACGGATCATTCACCGGCAGCTGGATCGACTCCTTCAGGGTGACGTCCACCGACTTCTGATAGACGTCATAGACCCCGACGATGTCCGCGATGAACAAACCGTCGAACAGCCCGCGCTCCAGCAACTGCGCCAGATCCGTCCAGTATTCGAGGGTCTTGTACTGGGTCGACGTGTCCCGGGGGTGGGCCCAGAAACCGTGATTGATGTGGCCGATGCAGTTCATGTTGAACGCATTGAGCAGGATCTTTTTCTTGCTCATCAGATCGTCCCCCGACGTGGCGGGTTGACGTCATTGAGGTAGTAATTGCCGATGGCGTGATACTTCCAGCGCACCGGGTCGTGCAGCGTGTGGACCCGCGCGTTGCGCCAGTGACGGTCAAGGCCGTGCTCCGCCAGCGTGGCTTGGGAACCGGCGAGTTCGAACAAGGTGCTGCCGGCCTCCAGCGAGATTTCGGTGCTGATCGCCCGTGCTTCAGCCACCGCAATCGATGCCTGTGCCAGATTTTCGGGCGTGGTCTCGGCCTGCGCCCGATCAAGGTATTCCCCGGAACGTTCGAGCAGGGCTTCGGCGGCGTGCAGACCAATGCCGAGCTTGCCGAAGCTGTGCAGCGTCAGCGGGTCATCGACGGCTTTCTCGATGCGGGAGTCGATCCATGGCCGCGTGCGCGTGCGTACGAAATGCAGCGCGTCTTCAAAGGCCGCGCGAGCGATGCCGGTGTCGATGGCGGCATGGAGGATTTGTGCGAGCGGGCCGACCGTCGTCGGGCGCTCGAACGCCGTCTGAAACGGCACCACGTCATCGGCCTCCACGTATACGTTATCGAACACCACCGAGCCGCTGCCCGTGGTGCGCTGGCCGAAGCCGCTCCAGTCGTCGATCACGCTCAGCCCGGCGGCGTTCGCGGGCACGAATGCCAGCTGCTGCACGCCATTGTCATCAACCACCGAGGTCGGTATGCGTTGGGCGTAAAGCGCGCCGGTGGCGTAGAACTTGCGACCGTTGATGCGCCAGCCGCTGCCGTCGTGGCTCAGGCGAGTAGTGCGGTCGTGGGCGGTTTTGGTGCCCAGTTCGGCCAGCGCGTTGCCGAAGCGCTGACCGGCGAGGACCTCGGCGTACAGCCGCGCCTGCTGCGCCGGGCTGCCGTTCACCCGCAGCACCTCCAACGCGTAAAAATGATTCTGCGGAATCTGCCCCAGTGAGGCGTCGGCGGCGGAGATGATGCGAATGACGTCGGCCAGGGTGACACTGGACACGCCTGCGCCACCAAAGGCCTTCGGCACGCTGATGCCCCACAGCCCCGAGCGGGAAAACGCTTCCAGTTCCTTATGGGGCAGGCGACGTTCACGGTCACGGGTGACGCTCTGTTGTTTGAAATCTTCCGCCAGCGTGCGGGCGATGCGCAGCGCCTCGGCGTCGTCACGAATGATCGCGGTCACGGCGGTCGCCTGCGTGCCACGCGGCAAGGTTTGAAGGCTCATAGGTGTGCTTCCAGTGCTCTGGTTATATCCAGGAATGACGGGCAGGCAGGGTGCCGTTCAGGTGCCAGGCGCCGACGGCGTGAACCTTCCAGCGCACCGGGTCGTGGAGGGTGTGAACCCGCGCGTTGCGCCAGTGACGATCAAGATTGAATTCGGCCAGCGTCGCGCGACTGCCCGAGAGCTCGAACAGTTTTTCACTGGCGAGCAGGGCGATCTGTGTGGTCAGCACCTTGGCTTCGGCGACCACTATGGAGGCCCGCGCCGCGGAGTGTTCGTCGATGGGCGCCGCAGAGATTTCATCCAGCGCGCGGCCAGCCCTGCGCAACAGTGCTTCGGCGGCGTGCAGTTCGAGCTTCAACTTGCCGATGTCGGCGATCACATAGGGATCATCGCCAGCACGTTCGACATTGGCGTCGATCCACGGGCGTGAACGCTCGCGCACAAAACGAATGCTTTCGTCGATGGCTTCCCGGGCAATGCCTGCATCAATGGCTGCTTGAATCAGCTGCGAGACCGCCCCCTGAATGTTCGGCGCCAGGCCCAGCTTCCAGTTATCAACGACCAACTCACCACTCACGCGCACGTTTTCCAGCAGGACGCTGCCGCTGGCGGTGGTGCGCTGACCGAAGCCGGACCAGTCGTCGATGATGTGCAGCCCCGGTGTCCCGCGCGGCACAAACACCAGCACCTGTTTGCCGTCGTCATTGATGGCCTTGACCGCCACCCAATGGGCGAACAGCGCGCCCGTCGAGTAGAACTTGCGGCCGTTGAGCAAAAAATGATCACCGTCGGCGGTCAGGCGCGTTCGGATGTCTAGGGTATTTTTTGTCCCGCGCTCGGGACCGCCATTGCCGATGCGTGCGCCGCCGAGAACGCTGGCGAAGAGGGTGTGTTTCTGCGCCTCGGTTGCGCTGCCAAGCAGCGAATAGAGGATGCCGAAGTGGTTCTGTGGAACCTGGCCGACTGCAGGGTCAGCCGCCGACAGGATGGCGAAAACCTCGGCCACTGTGACGAATGACACTTGTGGCCCGCCACAGGCGCGCGGCACCGAGATGCTGCCCAGACCACTGCGGGTAAACAGCTCGATTTCCGACCAGGGCAATTGCCGCTCGCGGTCTCGCGTGGCGGCCTGGGTGCGCACGACGGCGGCCAGCTCATGGGCCGCCGCAATGGCGTCAGCGTCATTGTGCAGTACGTTGGCAGGGAGCAGGGGAGGAGCCACGTCCAGGGTGTGCTGGACAGGAAGGGCGTTCAGATCAGTCATGGTGGTGACCTTCACGAGCGCGAGCACTGGGGTCGTTGTGCTTGACCATTCGAACCTCGAATCAATACCGCGTTGGCGGCGAGAAAATTGACGATGGTCCGGTGGTCCGGTGCATATACCCTAAGCGTGTATAAAAATTAAATAAACTCACATTTAGGAATAAGCATAGAAGGCTAAATGGCGGCGGCCGTCGCCAGTGCCGTGGCTTGGGTGTAGGTCAGGCATGAGCCGAAGGCCAGCGCGAGAATCATGTACTTGACGATATGTCTGCAGGGCATGGCGAACACCTCGTGAAGGGTTTCACCGCAGGCTAGCACCTCGTTTTCCCGCGGCGAGGGGGCAAGCTGTAGGACGCTGTTGCAGATGATGTGGGAAGTTTCTTCTCCGGGGCAGATCTGTGGAGTCGTTCACGATTGCAAGACGGAAGGCGGTGGGCGGCAGACCTGTCGCAGCGCGCCAATGGTGCGCCGCGACAACATTCTGGACAGGGCCGATATCAAGCTTCGGCCCCATCGATCACCTCGGTCGATACCTTGATCAGCCGCGCCGGCGCCCAGCGCGAGTTATTGCCAACCCGGTCAATCACACAGTAGCTCACCTCCAGATGAGGATCCTCGCCGGCCTCGCGCACCAATGCCGCCGGTACATCAACGATTAAGGGCTTGCCGACGTCGTCCTGTGTGAGCGCTGGCAGGTCCAGGCGCAGGTCGCCCCAGCGCAGGGTGATCTCATCGTAGGCATCCATGTTGGGATAAGCGTCAAGAGTGAGTTGAACGCCCTCATCGAAGTGGCGGGCAGTCAAACCGTCCTGCATGAGCGACTCGGCGAAGGTCACCGGTGCCAGTCCCTGATTCTCATCGTCCTCGCCGCTGACCAATTGACCGCCGGGAGTCTCCAGTTTGACCCACAGCTTGGCGCCAGGAGATTTAATGGGTTCGCTGCCAATCTTGGTAACGCGATAGTAGGTTTTAACTTTTCCACTTCGAAGAAAACTTTCGGGTACATGTAGGACGGATGTGTGCCCGATGTCGGACTCCGATAAAAGTTTTGACGCGGCATAACAGCCTCCCCAAAACAATTCGATCAAGTCACCGCAGTCCATCTCTGGCCAGGGGTCGATGTGTACCTGCAGATCGGCCGCCGCAAGGGCGCCAATCCCGTGCTTGTTCGACTGCGGAAGATAGGGGGCCATCAACTTGAAAGACTGCGTCATTACTGGGGTATGGATCATCTTTTAATACTCTTCGAATGTGTGCCTGGATCAAGGCAAGTCAGGTGATTAATTCATCGCAACTGCAACGTGGAAACGACTGGCACTAGTACACGCCGGGACGCACAGGCATGGCAAACATTACAAACGGTGGCAATTAGTGGGTTGCCGTTTTGAAAAGAAAATAGACAGAGAGCGATTTCAGCTAATTGTGTTGCGGTGTTTGTGTCAACGGCATTCAAGTTTTTAAAGTGTGTGTGAAGCAAATGCAGAAAGTTCCTACAGTCGGGCGTTGGTTATGAGAGGGAGTTCCGACTGTGGTCCTACCTGAGCCGCCGGGCGCGCCCTGTTCTGCGACCGGAAGGCGGATGAAAAGTGTCAGCGGCAGTTATTTACGGGCGAAGAAATGGTCAATCTACGTTGCGGGGAAGCGGGGAGAGTGAGCGCTGTTCGTATAGAAAAAATAGATAGATGGGTGACGCTTAACCGGCATCGAAACAGTGGGACTTTTAGTGAATCAACGCTTTTCTAAATATGAACGGCAAAGAAAACGGCGCCTGTTGGCGCCGTTTTGAACACATAACGTGTCGGACTAATTCCTGCTGCGTTCAAGAAACTGCCTTGTGCGTTCCTCTTTGGGGTTGGCGAACAGCTCTTTCGCCTCACCCTGCTCAACGATGACGCCCTTGTCGATGAAGATCACCCGGTTGGCGACATCCCGCGCGAAGCTCATCTCGTGAGTCACGATCACCATCGTGCGTTTCTCCAGGGCCAGGGCGTGAATGGTATTCAGCACCTCGCCCACCAGCTCGGGATCCAGCGCCGACGTCGGTTCATCGAACAGAATGACCTCCGGCTCCATAGCCAGCGCACGGGCAATCGCCACGCGCTGTTGTTGGCCGCCGGACAGACGACGCGGATAGGCGTCCTCTTTGCCCGCGAGGCCGACTTTCGCCAACAGCGCGCGGCCCAGCTCGATGGCCTGCTCGCGCGGCATCTTCTTGACCACGGTCGGGCCTTCGATGACGTTTTCCAGCGCGGTGCGATGGGGGAACAGATTGAAGTTCTGGAAGACGAACCCGACGTGCTGGCGCAGTTGCCGGATCAGTCCCTGCTGCTGGCTCAGCGGGCGGCTCAAATCGACTTTGATGTCGCCCACGACAATGCTGCCGCTCGTAGGTACTTCCAGCAGATTCAGGCAGCGCAACAGGGTGGTTTTGCCTGAGCCGCTAGGCCCGATAATCGCCACCACCTCGCCAGGCTCGACCTTCAGGTCAATGCCCTTGAGCACTTCGTTGCCCTTGAATTGCTTGGTCAGTTTTTCAACCGTGATCATGCCTCAGGACTCCACATCGTGGCGGTTGGCCCGTGCTTCCAGGCGATTTTGAAAATGCGCCAGGATGCTGCACAGCACCCAGTAGATCACCGCAACGGTGAAGTACATGGTGAAAATTTCCAGCGTCCGCGAAGAGATCAACTGCGCCTGGCGGAACACTTCCGGCACCTGAATGGTGGCGGCCATCGCCGTGTCCTTGACCAGCGAAATGAAGCTGTTGCCCAGTGGCGGCAATGCGGTGCGTGCCGCTTGCGGCAAGATGGCGCGGCGCATGGTCTGGGCGCGCGTCATGCCGATGCTCGCAGCGGCTTCCCATTGCCCTCGGTCCACCGAAGCAATCGCGGCCCGAAGGATTTCGCAGGCATACGCGGCCATGTTCAGCGACAGGCCGATCAGCGCTGCGGTGATCGCGTCCAGTTCGATGCCCAGGTCCGGCAGGCCGTAATAGATCATGAACAGCTGGACGAGAAGCGGTGTGCCGCGGAAGAACGACACATAAACCCTGGCAACCGCACTGATGACCCAGATCTTCGACAGACGCATCAGTGCCAGGCCGAAGCCCAGCACCAATCCGAAAAACATCGACCCCAGGCTCAAGCCCACCGTGTAATACGCACCCTTGAGCAGAAAGGGCGCGGAGTCCAGCGCGAGCTGAAGGCTCTCTGGGATCATTTGGTCACGTCAGCCTTGAAGTACTTGTCCGACAGCTTGGCGAGAGTGCCGTCCGCGCGCAGCTTGTCGATGGCCTTGTTGATCGCGTCCAGCAGTTCAGGCTCGCCCTTGCGCAGTGCAACGCCGGATTCCTGACGAGAGAACGCTTCGCCGGAGACAGCCAGTTTGTCCTTGGTCTTGGCGACCAGTTCCAGTGCCGCAAGGCGGTCAACGAGGATGGCGTCGATGCGGCCGACACGCAGATCCTGATACTTGGTCGGATCATCGTCGTAGGTTTTGACGATGGCATCAGGCACGTTGGCTTTCAGCCACTCTTCGTAGTTGGTGCCCAGGCCGACGCCGACTTTCTTGCCTTTCAGGTCGGCAGCCGTTTTGATCACGCCGACGTCTTTGGTCTGCACCAACGCTTGAATGCCCGACACGGTGTAGGGTTCGGAGAAGTCGTACTTTTTCTTGCGCTCGTCGGAGATGGTCACCTGGTTGATCACGACATCCAGACGCTTGGATTCCAGCGCGGCCAGAATGCCAGCCCACGGCGTGGCTTGCAGTTTGACCTTGACGCCCAGCTCCTTGGCCAGTGCTTCGGAGAACTCGACTTCAAAGCCGGTCAGTTTGCCGTCTTCACCCACGAAGCTGAACGGGGGATAAGTGCCTTCCAGGCCGACATTAAGGGTTCCATTCTTTTTGATCGTTGCCAGCTGTTCGCCAGCGATGGCCTGGCTGACCAGGCCGGTGCCCAGCACCAGGCTGAAGGCCGACAACAGAAAGGTGCGGCGGATTGCAGACATGTTCATGAAAGACCCCTGTTTTAATTGGAATGTCAGGCAAGTATCAGACCCGACGAAGCTACGTTGGCATCACGCGTTTATCCAGCTTTTTCAGTCGCCTGCGTGGTGCTGCGCGCCGGCTGGCGGCGATCATAAGACCCGAAGCGAGGCATGAAAAATAATAAAAAGCGGATTGCTTATCAGTTTTTAGAATATAGCGCCCGCATCACCATTTGAGCGGGCGAGTGACGAAGGCTCTATTTCGCCGAGAAGACGTCCTGATACGCAAACAAGGCAGGCGCGCCGCCGGTGTGGAGAAAGACGATCGGCCCGTCTTCAAAGCGCTGCCGGCCAATGCCGTCGAGCAGGCCGGCCATGGCCTTGCCGGTGTAGACCGGGTCCAGCAGCAACCCTTCATGACTGGCCACCAGCCGGATTGCGGCCAACGTGCCGGCATTTGGCTCGCCGTAGCGGGGGCCAAAGTACTCATCCCACAGCTGCACCTTGAACGCGGCCGGCAATGATTCGCCCAGCAGTTCGACGGTTTGCTCGGCCAGGCGCTGAACCTTGGGCGCCTGGGTTTCTTCCGGGCGCGACACGGTCACGCCTATCACCGGCAGCTCGGGCAGTTCTTCAGCCAATGCGAGTGCCAGGCCGCTGTGGGTGCCGGCACTGCCGGACGCGAGCACGACGGCTGCGAATGACAGGCCGCTTTGCTTGATCTGCTCGGCCAGTTCAAAACCGGCCTGCACGTAACCCAGTGCGCCGAGGGCATTCGAACCGCCGATCGGCACCAGGTACGGCTTCTTGCCGCTCATACGCAGTCGGCTGGCCAGGGCTTGCAATTGGTCGTCGGCATTGTCGAGGTTCTCGACCAGCTCGACCTTGGTATCGAACAAGTCCAGCAGCAGGCGATTGCCGTTGCCCAGGTAATTGCTGTCGTCGGTTGCAATCGGGTTTTCCAGCAGGGCGACACAGCCCAGGCCAAGGCGGGCGGCGAGGGCAGCGGTTTGGCGCACATGGTTGGACTGAATGGCGCCCGCGGTGATCAGCGTGTCGCACCCTTGAGCCAGGGCGTCAGCCGCGAGGTATTCCAGCTTGCGCAGCTTGTTGCCGCCCATGGCCAGCGGCGTGATGTCGTCGCGTTTCACGTAAATGTCGCGGCCGGCCCAGGTCGAAAGGCGTTCGAGCTTTTCAAAAGGTGTCGGACCGCCGAGCAATTCCAGACGATTAAAACGGGCGAGCTGTTGTTTGATCATGGTGGCGTCGACAGGTCTGCAATTGAGTCGCAGGACTATAGGCAGACGTTTCCTACAGGGCAACCGCCCGCCGTCCTTGGCCCCCTGCGCAAAAGCCCCACGAAAATAGTTATTTTTTTGCCGCGAATGGATGTCGTAGAGTGATTCCACTTCGGCCGTTACAGCCTGACTCGCCGTTGAATTGAGGAGAAATCTGCGTGAGCACTATTCCCGACCTGTCCCCGGAATCCTGCGCCGAGGGCGTGACCGGCCACTGGCAATTGCAGCGGATTGTGGGCGAATTGCGCGCCGCGCGTGATGACTGGCGTACCAGCAACGGCCGAATCAGCGGCGAGAAGGGCGGCCGCGAGCTGCCTTCCCGCGAGGCCATGCGCGACATTCTCGATGCGCTGTGCGGCGCGCTGTTTCCGATGCGGCTGGGCCCGGTGGACCTGCGCGAAGAGAGCGAGGACTTCTACGTCGGCCATACCCTCGACGTGGCGTTGAATTCCTTGCTCGACCAGGCGCGGCTTGAACTGCGCTACGCCGCGCGACAGAAAGGCCAGGATGCCAGTTGCGCGGACGTGCATGCCGAGCGGCTGATTCAGGATTTCGCCAGCGCGCTGCCGACCATTCGCCGCATCCTGGATACCGATGTGCTGGCGGCGTATCACGGTGACCCCGCCGCGCGCAGTGTCGATGAGGTGTTGCTCTGCTACCCGGGCATTCTGGCGGTGATTCACCATCGCCTGGCCCACCACCTGTATCACAACGGTTTGCCCTTGCTTGCACGCATCAGCGCCGAACTGGCCCATTCTGCGACCGGCATCGATATTCATCCCGGCGCGCAGATCGGCCCGAGCTTCTTCATCGATCACGGGACAGGCGTGGTAATTGGGGAGACCGCCATCATCGGCGAGCGCGTGCGCATTTATCAGGCGGTCACGCTGGGCGCCAAACGCTTCCCCTCCGATGAGGATGGTCAGTTGCTCAAAGGCCATGCGCGCCACCCGATCGTCGAAGACGATGTGGTGATCTATGCCGGCGCCACGATTCTGGGGCGCATCACCATTGGCAAGGGCTCGACCATTGGCGGCAACGTGTGGCTCACGCGCGGCGTCCCGGCGGGCAGCAACGTCAATCAGGCGAGTCTGCAGCACGAGGACGGCTGTCCGAAGTAGCCGTTCATATCCCAACTCCAAGGGCGCGCGCACTGGCCTCTTCCCGGCTAAAGCCGGTCCCACTAATTGACCGCGTACATCGTGTGGGACCGGCTTCAGCCGGAAAGGCGTCAGTCGTCATGTCGCAAATCTTCGGGCGCGCACACTGGCCTCTTCCCGGCTAAAGCCGGTCCCACTAATTGACCGCGTACATCGTGTGGGACCGGCTTCAGTCGGGAAGGCGTCAGTCGTCATGTCGCAAATCTTCGGGTGCGCACGCTGGCCTCTTCCCGGCTAAAGCCGGTCCCACTAATTGACCGCGTACACCTTGTGGACCGGCTTCAGCCGGGAAGGCGTCAGTCGTCATATCGCCGAGCCTCCCACAATTTATTCAGTGCTTTGAAAACCCTCCCGAACCCACGGAACGAAAGGCTTTCGTTGTCCGTCCTACCCTCGCCTGAGTGAGCGTCACGCCACTGTGCATTAGTCTCCGGCCGTCTTTTCGTGTTTTAATTGAACGTTCAATCAAGTTAAACCGGTGGTTCGCTGCCCGCTGATCTCAGGAGGCCTACCTTTGCCGCATACACGTTGCATGATCGATCCCATCGCCCGCTCGGCGGTATTCATATGAATAATTCGAGCGCCCCGAACAGCACCTCCGTTCGCATGAACGGCCCTGTTTTCTACTTTGCCGCCAGCTTCATCCTGATCTTCGGACTGGTGGTCGTCGCCTTCCCGGAAGCATCGGGCGCCTGGTTGCTCGCCGCGCAGAACTGGGCCGCCAACACCGTTGGCTGGTATTACATGCTGGCCATGACCCTGTATCTGTTGTTCGTGGTGGTTACCGCGATTTCAGGCTACGGCAAGATCAAGCTCGGCGCTGACCACGACGAACCCGAGTTCAGCTACCTGTCCTGGGCCGGGATGTTGTTCGCCGCCGGGATCAGCATCACGCTGTTCTTTTTCTGTGTGTCCGAGCCGCTGACCCATATGCTGCAGCCGCCTCAAGGCGAAGGCGGGACCACCCAATCGGCGCGTCAAGCCATGCAGCTGCTGTTTCTGCATTGGGGCCTGCATGGCTGGGGCGTGTTCGCGTTCGTCGGCATGGCACTGGCCTACTTCGCGTATCGCCATAACCTGCCGCTGGCATTGCGTTCAGCGCTGTATCCGCTGATCGGCAAGCGCATCAACGGCCCCATAGGCTATGCGGTCGATGGCTTCGGCATTATCGCCACCATCTTCGGCCTCGGTGCCGACATGGGCTTTGGCGTATTGCACCTGAACTCCGGGCTGGACTACCTGTTCAACGTGCCGCACACCCAATGGATTCAGGTAGGTTTGATCACCCTGATGATGGGCGCGGCAATCCTGGTGGCCATTGCGGGCGTCGACAAAGGCGTGCGCGTCATGTCCGACATCAACATGCTGCTGGCCTGCGCGCTGCTGCTGTTCGTGTTGTTTGCCGGACCCACCCAGCACCTGCTCAATACGCTGGTGCAGAACATCGGCGATTACCTCGGCGCGTTGCCGGTCAAAAGCTTCGACGTCTACGCGTACGACGGCCCGAGTGACTGGCTGGGCGGCTGGACCGTGTTCTATTGGGCGTGGTGGATTGCCTGGTCGCCGTTTGTGGGTCTGTTCATTGCGCGTATCTCCCGTGGTCGCACCATTCGCGAATTCGTCTGCGGTGTGCTGCTGATCCCGTTGGGCTTTACGTTGGCCTGGATGTCGATCTTTGGTAACAGCGCCATCGACCTGGTGCTGAACCACGGCATGGCGGCATTGGGGCAATCGGCTATCGACGATCCGTCGATGACCCTGTATCTGATGCTGCAGACATACCCGTGGAGCCGAACGGTCATTGCCGTGACGGTGTTCATCAGCTTTGTGTTCTTCGTGACCTCGGCTGACTCCGGCACTGTGGTGCTGTCGACGCTGTCCGCCAAAGGCGGCAGCCCGGACGAAGACGGCCCGAAATGGCTGCGGGTGTTCTGGGGCGTGATGACTGCGCTGATCACCAGCGGCTTGCTGTTCTCGGGCAGCATCGATGCGCTGAAGTCAGCGGTGGTACTGACCTCGTTGCCGTTCTCCCTGATTCTATTGCTGATGATGTGGGGCCTGCACAAGGCGTTCTACATGGAGTCCCAGCGCAAGATCGCGCAGCTCTATTCACTGGCACCGGTCTCCGGATCCCGGCGCGGCGGCTGGCGTCAGCGTCTGACCCAGGCGGTGGCATTCCCGTCCCGTGATGAGGTTTACCGCTTCCTCGATCAGACCGTGCGCCCGGCGATTGAAGAAGTGACGGCAGTGTTCGTCGAGAAGGGTCTGACCGTCGTGACTCAGCCGGATCCGGCCAACGACACCGTGGGGCTGGAAATCGGCCACGGTGAAGAGCGTCCGTTCGTGTACCAGGTGACCATGCGTGGCTACTTCACGCCGTCCTTTGCGCGCGGCGGCATGGGCTCCAAACAGCTCAACAACCGCCGTTACTACCGCGCCGAAGTGCACTTGAGTGAGGGCAGCCAGGACTACGACCTGGTCGGTTACACCAAAGAACAGGTCATCAACGACATCCTCGACCAGTACGAGCGCCACATGCAGTTCCTGCACTTGGTGCGTTGAGGCTGTTTGTTTTGTAGGAACACGCGTGCCCGCGACGGCGTCGTGTCAGTCACCTGACCGGACTGACACGAAATCTTCGCGGGCACGCTGGCTTCTGCAATTCGGTTTTTTACGGCAAGCCACCATTCGCTCGCACCACCTGCCCATTCACCCGGCATGAATCCGGGCTTGCGCAGCAGAAAACGACGTAGGCGATGGCTTCCGGCTGACCTAACCGCTGCAACGGCGGATGTTGGTCAGGTGCTGGAAAGGGTGGCATCCGTCCGCTCGTGTGAACCCCCTCGTCCCAGAGAAATCCGAGTAATCTCACGGGTTCGTTATGTGACCTGACTTCCATACAAGAAAGAGAGGACTGGATGACTTACATCGCTGCCGAAAACCGTTATGAACGCATTCCCTATCGTCGCGTAGGCCGCAGCGGCCTTGTGCTGCCAGCGCTCTCCATGGGCTTGTGGCACAACTTCGGAGACAGCACGCCGATCGACACCCAGCGCGCCATGCTGCGCACGGCCTTCGATCTGGGTATCAACCATTTCGACCTCGCCAACAACTATGGCCCGCCCTACGGCAGTGCCGAGATCAACTTCGGCCGTCTGCTTAAAGAAGACTTCAAGCAGTACCGCGACGAGCTGATCATTTCCAGCAAAGCCGGCTGGGACATGTGGCCGGGGCCTTACGGTCAGGGCGGTGGATCGCGCAAGTACGTGCTCGCCAGCCTCGACCAGAGCCTGCAGCGCATGGGGCTGGACTACGTCGATATTTTCTATTCCCACCGCTTTGACCCGGACACCCCGCTGGAAGAGACCGCGAGCGCACTGGCCACTGCTGTGCAGCAGGGCAAGGCACTGTATATCGGGATTTCGTCATATTCGGGCGCGAAAACCCGGGAAATCGCAGGCCTGCTGAAAGAGTGGAAAGTGCCGCTGCTGATTCATCAGCCGGCCTATAACCTGCTCAATCGCTGGGTGGAAAAAGACCTGCTGGACACCACCGAAGAACTCGGCTCGGGCGTCATCGCCTTCACCGCACTGGCCCAAGGGCTGCTGTCGGACAAATACCTGAACGGCATTCCCAAGGATGCACGGGTCAACCGTCCCGGTGGCGGCTCGCTCCAGGCGGCGCATTTGTCGGATCAGAACATCGAGCACGTGCGTGCGCTGAACGAGATTGCCAAGCGTCGTGGCCAGAGCCTGGCGCAGATGGCACTGGCCTGGACGCTGCGCGATCCACGCGTCACCTCTGCGCTGATCGGTGCAAGCCGCCCGGAGCAGATCATCGAGAACGTTGGCGCCCTGGACAATCTTGAGTTCAGTCAGGAAGAACTGGCCGAGATCGACCGGTTTGCGGTGGAAGGCGGGATCAACCTGTGGGAGAAGCCGTCTTCGGCTGAGTGACGCTGGGGCTGTGGGAGCCGGCTTGCTGGCGAACTCAACACGTCAGGCGACGTTTCTATCGTTGACACCGTTCCGTTCGCCAGCAACCCGGCTCCTACAATTTCAGGTCTAGCCCATCAATACACGGGCTGCATCCGTTCAGCCCTCATCACCCTCGTCATCATCTCCACCATCGATCTTCATGCCCAATTCCTTGATCTTGCGGGTCAAGGTGTTGCGGCCCCAGCCCAGCAGCACGGCGGCGTCGCGACGACGGCCGGCGGTGTGCTTGAGCGCGGTCTCGATCATGATGCGTTCGAATGTCGGCACGGCGCTGTCCAGCAGGCTGGATTGGCCGCGTGCCAGCGCTTGATCGGCCCATTGGCGCAGCGCTTGTTCCCAGTTGGTTACCGGAGCAGCGTCCTGCGGCAGGCTCAGCAGTTCAGGCGGCAGATCGCTGACATGCACTTCGCGACCCGACGCCATCACGGTGATCCAGCGGCAGGTGTTTTCCAGCTGACGGACGTTGCCCGGCCACGGCAGGTGCTTGAGGTACTCCTCTGTTTCCGCCTTTAGCAGCTTCGGCTCAACCGCCAGTTCCTGCGCAGCGCGGCTGAGGAAGTGGCGTGCCAGCGTCGGAATGTCTTCGCGACGGTCGGACATGCGCGGGATGTGGATGCGGATTACGTTCAGGCGGTGGAACAAGTCTTCGCGGAACTTGCCGGCCTGGACCAGCGTTTCCAGATTCTGGTGGGTCGCCGCAATGATGCGCACGTCGACTTTGACCGGCACATGCCCGCCAACCCGGTAGAACTCGCCGTCAGCCAGCACGCGCAGCAGTCGGGTCTGGGTGTCGGCCGGCATATCGCCGATTTCATCGAGAAACAGCGTGCCACCGTCTGCCTGCTCGAAACGCCCGCGCCGCAGGTTCGCTGCGCCAGTGAACGCGCCTTTTTCATGGCCGAACAGCTCGGACTCCATCAAGTCTTTCGGAATCGCCGCCATGTTCAGCGCAATGAACGGCGACGCCGAACGCGGGCTGTGGCGGTGCAGGGCGTGGGCAACCAGCTCTTTACCGGTCCCGGATTCGCCGTTGATCAGCACGGTGATGTTGGAGTGGCTCAAGCGGCCGATGGCACGAAACACCTCCTGCATTGCCGGTGCTTCACCGATGATTTCCGGGGTGCGGGTCAGGGTGGGTGGAACGGCCAGGCCTTGCTGCTCCTGGGCGTGCTGATTGGCGCGTTTGACCAGCGAAACGGCTTCGTCGACGTCGAACGGCTTGGGCAGGTACTCGAAGGCACCGCCCTGATAGGACGCCACGGCGCTGTCGAGGTCCGAGTGCGCGGTCATGATGATGACCGGCAGGCGCGGATGCTGTTCACGGATGCGCGCCAGCAGGTCCAGGCCGCTGGCGCCGGGCATGCGGATATCGGAAATGATCACATCCGGTTGCTGGCGGGCCAGCCGGCTCATCACGCCATCGGCGCTGTCGAAACTTTGCGTGGTCATGCCCTCTTGCTGCAGGGCTTTCTCCAGTACCCAGCGGATGGAACGGTCGTCATCGACGATCCAGACAGTTTCACTACGGCTCATGTCGACGCTGCTCCTTGTTCCAGCGGCAGGAAGATCGAGAATGTTGTATGGCCAGGGTGGCTATCACACTCGATCAGCCCCTGGTGCTGACTGATGATGTTCTGAGTAATGGCAAGGCCCAGCCCGGTGCCATCCGGGCGGCCGCTGACCATGGGATAAAAAATGGTTTCTTGCAGCTCCGGCGGAATGCCCGGGCCGTTGTCGATGATTTCGATCTTGCTGACCAGACGATGGCGCACGTGGCCGATGGTGAACTGGCGCATGGCGCGAGTGCGCAGGCTGATACGGCCCAGACGCAGCTCGTTCTGGCTGCTGATGGCCTGCATGGCATTGCGCACGATATTGAGCACCGCCTGAATCATCTGCTCGCGGTCGATCAGCACATCGGGAATGCTCGGATCGTAGTCGCGCACGATGGTGATGCATCCCTGACTTTCGGCTTCTACCAGACTGCACACGCGCTCGAGCACTTCATGCACGTTGGTCATCGCCAGCATCGGCAACTTGTTCGAGCCCAGCATGCGGTCGACCAGATTACGCAGACGGTCGGCCTCTTCGATGATGACGTTGGTGTAGTCCTTGAGACTCTCCTCCGGTAGCTCGCGTGCCAGCAACTGTGCGGCGCCGCGAATCCCGCCGAGGGGGTTCTTGATTTCATGGGCCAGGCCACGCACCAGCATCTTGGTGGTTTCCTGCTTGGACAGCTGAGCCTCTTCCTTGGTGATCCGCAGCAAGCGATCACGGGGATGGACTTCCAGCAGCAGCATGGTCTCGGCTTGGGAAAGGATCGGCGTTACGGCGTAATCGACCGTCAGCGTCTGGCCGGTGAGTGCGGTCAGCATCGCTTCACGCTTGGTAAACGGATGGGCCTGTTCGACGGCCTGGCGAAGCGAGCTGAGCGCTTCGGCAGATTCGGTGAACAGCTCGCTGATAAATTGTCCGTGACTGCGCTGGCCGCTGATGGCCAGCAGCATTTCAGCGGCAGGATTCATGTACTCGAGGCGCAGGTCCGAGTTGAGCAGAATCGTGGCAGTGGTCAGGTTGTCGAGTAACAACCGATGCAACGCATCGCTGATAGTCATGAATCCCGGTGACCTCTTTTGGCTCTATGCACACGGGCTGGGCCGTTGGTGCAGGCTCTGATTGGTCTTTGCCAGCGTATGGAAACCGCTGAAACGTGTGATGTGCTCGCGCATTCATTACAAAATGCAAAAACCAAACCAAGGCTCCGAAAAGAAGCGCGGATTGAGCAATTGCGAGCGTTTTTTGCACGACAGGCCCGGCGACAGTGCATGGATTCCTGAATGCCGAACCAAAATGGGCTTTTATGGCGAAACCTTGTTCAGGTTGCGCACCATAATAGAGCATAGCGGGTCAGGCAGTTTTTAGCGGAAAAACGGGAAGAAGCTCGATTCTTCTTCCGGCTTGTCCTTGAGGGGGCACTCGGGGCGCACGCCGTAGTCATCGGTTTTGCAGGGCTGAGCGAGTCGCTTCTGGGCCAGGGAGATGCGTACCAGATGGAAGGGCTGATTGGGGGTTCGCTCCAGCACTCGGCCATATTGATCGATGATCTCCACGGACAGTTGGTGAGTGCCGCGATCGATGTTCGTCAGCGGAAACACCGGACTGCGGGTCGGCTCACCAAAGGGCTTGCTGTCGAGCAGTAACCGGTACAGATGGTCTGGCTGCAACTCGGGCTCATTGCTGACGGTGACGTTCAGGTTGCCCTCAATGTCGCGAATCGTGCTGTCAGGCTCCGGCGCCAGAATGCGCAGTAACTGATAATGAAAGATGGGGCTGGCCGCTGGTTTCGCTTTGTATGGTCGAGCGGGCGCACTCGTGGGCTGGGCGACCCGGTTGGTCGGCGCAATGTCGACCTTCTTCGCATTGCGGTGAGGTTGATCGGTAAAGACCCGATTGCCGTCCGCATCGACGTAGGTATACACCTGAGCGAGGATGGACTGGCTCACGCCGAACAGCAGGCACAGGGCAATGGCCATCCGGCAAAGGTGTTTAAGGTTTGCCGACATGGACTCGCTGCACCGTCAGGTTGACCGTCTCGCTTTGCTGGATTGAGCGCTGGTTTTCCAGCACCTGAACCGAAAAGCTGTGCTCGCCCCGTTCAAGCTCCATCACCTGCAGACGCGGAATGTTGGTGGGCTGGCCGTAGGGCGCGCCGTCCACAATCAACTGCAGCAGATGCCCGGGCTGTAAACGAGGCTCAATGGCGACGCCCACGGTGAACGAGCCGTTGTTGGCACGAAGCGCTTCTTCCTGAGGCAGGTCTTTCAGCGCGAGCACCTGATAGGCAGCGGCGTTTTGCGGGTTCCGGGTTTGGCTCTGGGTCTGCGTCTGCGTCGCGGGGAGTGGCGGCGGCGCAGCAGGCACGACGGTCTCGACGCTGTTGAGTGGCGGCAGCTCGACGGTTTCGGCTTTGGTGCCGTTCGGCGGCTGATTGCTGTACGCCGTGTTCCCGGAGGCATCGGTGTATTTGTAGATCTGCGCGGCAGCGGGCAGTGCAAACACCAGCAACAGAAGGGCGAGACATTGACGCATGAACACTCCAGTGCAGCGATCAGGACAACCCACAATGGTGCCGCGCTCAATGCATCGCTCGGCGTGGGTCAGCATAGAGGAATACTGATCGACGGTGTCAGTTGAGAAGCGGATCTGCGCGCTTGCTCACTGGCTTGCCGTGGTCCGGCAGAGGTCGCCTGCCGCTCTTTGCAGTGCGGTCACGATGACGGGATCACTTGCCTGTCGGTGGATCTCCGACTGCACCCAGGCTGGGCATTTAGCATCGCTGCGGTAAGGCTGGAACGCCGAGTAACTCTGCATTAATACCGGCAGCAGCGTATCCAGCCGACCCCGGATGCCATCGGTGAGACTGGAATCGGGCGTCTCCGGGGAGTGGCCGCTTTCACGCCACTGCTCAATGCGCGCGTATTGCACCATCTTGTTGGCTTCCATCTGGGCGGTCATGAAAGCGCGTACGTCGTCGGCCGCCAGCTTGAATTCACCCGCACGTGATTCGGCGTTCTGAATCACCTGACGCTCGCGCTCACTGTCCTGCACCGGCTTGCCGCTGTGCCATTTGCTGCGTGCTACGTCATTGGCGATTTCCAGCCGCTGCTCCATGGCCGCAATAAGCGGCTGAAGTTGCGCAGGGGGCTGCTGGGCAGGCGCCGCGTGAAGGCCGGTTGACACCAGGCCGCAGGCTAAGGCAGCGAATTGGAGCTGTTTAAGCATTGTTATGTCCTCACGTATGACCGAGCGATCACTGTTTATCACTTTGGCTGGTAGAAAGTGGCATTCCCGGTGTTCCGGCGTAAAAAACGACGAGCTCCACGGCGGTGTCTCCCGTAAGGCCCCGATGCTGCCTGTTGATCATTTCAGGCAGCACATCGCCTGGCTTGAGCAGAATCGACTTGCCGCCTTCGCGGGTTTCGACCGTGAGATTGCCGGAAACGACATAGGCCGCATTGGGCATCGGGTGCTCGTGCCATTTGAGTGCGGTGTTCGCGGGGATCTTGATGTTGAGGACGGTCAGCTCAGGCTTGCCGACGGGGTAGGCGTCATAGGCTGTTCCGTCCCAGGAATTTGAGCTTTTGAGCAGCACGGTGGATTCGACCGTTGAGACTGGAGTGGAGTTGGACGTTTGCGCAGTGGTGCATCCGCCAAGGGCGATCATCGCCAGCAGCAGGCAAGCGGGGGTGATGTTGAACATGGATGAAATCCTTGTGCTTGTTGAAAAGCAGAAAACACAAGGTTGCCGGAAGCGTCATTCCCATCTGCGGTACATATTTATAGCGACCGAGCAATGCCCGGCCAGCAACAAAAAAGGCCTCCCGAAGGAGGCCTCTTGTTCACGCAGCTTACGCCGGCGCGACTGGATCAGCAGCTGTAGTACAGCTCGTATTCCAGTGGGTGTACGAAGGTGCGCACTTTGATCTCTTCTTCGGATTTCAACGCGATGTAAGCGTCGATGAAGTCGTCACTGAATACGCCGCCTTTGGTCAGGAACGCACGGCCTTTATCCAGCTCTTCCAGGGCTTCTTTCAGGCTGCCGCAAACTTGTGGGATCTCTTTCGCCTCTTCAGGCGGCAGGTCATACAGGTTTTTGTCAGCAGCATCGCCAGGGTGGATCTTGTTCTGGATGCCATCCAGGCCAGCCATCAACAGGGCAGCGAACGCCAGGTACGGGTTGGCTGCCGGGTCCGGGAAACGTGCTTCGATACGACGGCCTTTAGGGCTGTTGACGTAAGGAATACGGATCGATGCCGAACGGTTACGGGCCGAGTAGGCCAGCATGACCGGCGCTTCGAAACCTGGAACCAGACGCTTGTACGAGTTGGTTGCCGGGTTGGTGAAGCCGTTCAGTGCCTTGCCGTGCTTGATGATGCCGCCGATGAAGTACAGAGCGGTGTCGGACAGGCCGGCATAACCTTCGCCTGCGAAGGTGTTCTTGCCATCTTTGGAGATGGACATGTGAACGTGCATACCCGAACCGTTATCGCCGTACAGAGGCTTTGGCATGAAGGTAGCGGTGCGGCCGTAAGCGTCGGCAACGTTGTGCACGACGTATTTCAGGGTCTGAACTTCGTCAGCCTTTTTAACCAGCGTGTTGAATTTCACGCCGATCTCGTTCTGGCCAGCGGTTGCCACTTCGTGGTGGTGAACTTCGACGACCTGGCCCATTTCTTCCAGAGCGTTGCACATTGCGGTGCGGATTTCGTGGTCGTGGTCGAATGGCGGAACCGGGAAGTAGCCGCCCTTGATGCCTGGACGGTGGCCCTTGTTACCGCCTTCGATGTCCGCGTCGGACATCCAAGAACCTTGTTCTGAGTAGATCTTGAACATGGAGCCGGAGATGTCGGACTTGAATTTCACTTCGTCGAAGATGAAGAATTCTGGCTCAGGGCCGGCGAATACGGTGTCACCGATACCGGTCGACTTCAGGTATTCCTCGGCGCGGTGAGCGATGGCGCGTGGGTCGCGATCGTAGCCCTGCATAGTCGAAGGTTCGATGATGTCGCAAACCAGGATCAGGGTAGGCTCTTCGGTGAACGGATCCAGGACGGCGGTTTCGTCGTCCGGCAGCAGGATCATGTCGGAGGCTTCGATGCCTTTCCAGCCCGAGATGGAGGAACCGTCGAACATTTTGCCGACTTCGAAGAAGTCGTCTTCCAGCGCATCGCGGGCCGGCATGGTCACGTGGTGCTGAGTGCCTTTGGTGTCCGTGAAGCGCAGATCAATCCACTTAACGTCATGATCTTTGATGAGTTGAACCGACTTCGACATGTTGTCCTCCGGGGTGGATTAGGGCCTGAGTAGTAGTGGGCCCTTCAATTTGGGTGATGCCGGGCGCGATACTCGACCAAGGCAACCTGCCTCACAAGGGAGCAATTTGCATGCCAGTGCCCTGTGTTGGGTTTTCCGCGGGAATACCAGTCTTTTAGCGCGTTAAACGTCGCATATTCGAAAACGTGCGCACCGTTGTGGTGCTAAGTAATTGTATACAGGGCCGTTTTGGTGCGTGGACGATTGACTGTACGATAACTGGTTAAACCTTGAGCAATTTCCGCTATAATCCGCGCCCCCCATTTTCGACCGGGACCTAGCGCGCTGTTTTCATGAAATTAATCGTCAAAGTCTTCCCAGAAATCACTATCAAAAGCCGGCCTGTGCGCAAGCGCTTCATCAAACAGCTGGCCAAGAACATCCGTACGGTGCTCCGCGATCTGGACCCGGCGTTGGTGGTGGATGGCGTGTGGGACAACCTTGAGGTCGAAACAAAGGTCGAGGATGCCAAAGTCCTGCGCGAGATGACCGAGCGGCTGAGCTGCATGCCCGGCATCACGCACTTTCTGCAGGTTGACCAGTATCCGCTGGGCGACATGGATGACATCTACGAGAAGTGCAAACTGCACTTCGGCGATGCGATCCCCGGCAAGGTATTCGGGGTGCGCTGCAAGCGCGCAGGTCATCATGACTTCAGCTCCATGGACGTCGAGAAGTACGTCGGCAGTAAGCTGCGCCGTGAGTGCAACGCCGCCGGTATTTCGCTGAAGGCGCCGGAAGTCGAAGTCAGAATCGAAATTCGGGACCAGCGTCTGTTCGTGATCCACAGCCAGCACAACGGCATGGGCGGTTATCCGCTGGGTTCGCTTGAACAGACCCTGATCCTGATGTCCGGTGGCTTTGACTCAACCGTGGCCGCTTACCAGATCATGCGCCGTGGCCTGATGAGCCATTTCTGCTTCTTCAATCTGGGCGGACGTGCCCACGAGCTGGGCGTGATGGAAGTCGCGCACTTCATCTGGAAGAAGTACGGCAGCTCTCAGCGAGTGCTGTTCGTCAGCGTACCGTTCGAGGAAGTTCTGGGAGAAATTCTCGGAAAAGTCGATAACAGTCATATGGGCGTAGTATTGAAGCGTATGATGTTGCGCGCTGCGACCAATATTGCCGACCGGCTGGAAATCGACGCGCTGGTCACCGGCGAGGCGATTTCCCAGGTATCCAGCCAGACGCTGCCCAACCTGTCGGTGATTGATTGCGTGACAGAGAAGCTGGTCCTGCGACCGCTGATCGCCAGTCACAAACAGGACATCATCGACCTGGCCGATCAGATCGGCACCGGCGATTTTGCCCGGCACATGCCCGAATACTGCGGTGTGATTTCGGTGAACCCGAAGACCGCCGCCAAGCGCAACCGGGTCGAGCACGAAGAAAAATCGTTCGACATGTCCGTGCTCGAACGTGCGCTGGAAAACGCTCGTCTGGTACCGATCGATCGTGTGATCGAGGAATTGGGCCAGGACATTCAGATTGAAGAAGTCAGTCAGGCGCTGGCCGGGCAAGTGGTCATCGACATCCGTCACCCGGATGACGCTGAAGACCGTCCGCTGGATCTGGCTGGCGTTGAAGTACAAACGCTGCCGTTCTTTGCATTGAACAGCCGTTTCAAGGAACTGGATGACACGCGCCAGTACCTGCTCTATTGCGACAAAGGCGTCATGAGTCGCCTGCATGCTCATCATCTGCTCAGTGAGGGGCATGCCAATGTGCGCGTTTATCGACCGAGCTAAGTGCCCGGGGCTGTTTGCCTGTGGCTTGCGTCACCGGCCCCCCGACACCAGTCGTCAGCCGTAACGGCTTTCGCCGGCTCCACCGTTCATAGCTGCCTGCAATCAGGCAGCTGACCGAATCCTCTGATCGAGATACACAAGTGATCGAAAATCTACGCAACATCGCCATCATTGCTCACGTTGACCACGGTAAAACTACCCTCGTTGACAAGCTTCTGCGCCAGTCCGGCACCCTTGAGCGCAACGAGCTCAACGACGAACGCGTGATGGACTCCAACGACCAGGAGAAAGAACGCGGTATTACCATTCTCGCGAAGAACACCGCGATCAACTGGAATGGCTACCACATCAACATCGTTGACACCCCGGGCCACGCCGACTTCGGTGGTGAAGTAGAGCGCGTGATGTCGATGGTTGACTCCGTTCTGCTGCTGGTCGACGCTCAAGACGGCCCTATGCCGCAAACCCGTTTCGTGACCAAGAAGGCGTTCGAAGCCGGCCTGCGTCCAATCGTGGTCATCAACAAGGTTGACCGTCCAGGCGCGCGTCCGGATTGGGTTCTGGACCAGATCTTCGACCTGTTCGACAACCTCGGTGCCACCGAAGAACAGCTGGACTTCAAAGTCGTCTACGCCTCGGCCCTGAACGGCATCGCCGGTCTGGAACACACCGACATGGCTGAAGACATGACCCCGCTGTACCAGTCGATCGTCGACAACGTGCCTGCGCCAAAGGTTGACCGTGACGGTGCGTTCCAGATGCAGATTTCTGCACTGGACTACAACAGCTTCCTGGGTGTTATCGGCGTTGGCCGTATCGCTCGTGGCCGCGTCAAGCCGAACACTCCGGTTGTCGCGATCGGTGCTGACGGCAAGCGTCGCAACGGCCGTATCCTGAAGCTGATGGGTCACCACGGTCTGCACCGCATCGACGTCGATGAAGCAGCAGCCGGTGACATCGTCTGCATCAGCGGCATGGACTCGCTGTTCATTTCCGACACCCTGTGCGATCCGCTGAACGTGGAAGCCATGGTGCCGTTGACCGTTGACGAACCAACCGTTTCGATGACCTTCCAGGTCAACGACTCGCCGTTCTGCGGTAAAGAAGGCAAGTTCGTGACGTCCCGTAACATCAAGGAACGTCTGGACAAAGAGCTGCTGTACAACGTTGCTCTGCGCGTTGAAGAAGGCGACACCGCTGACAAGTTCAAGGTCTCGGGCCGTGGTGAGCTGCACTTGTCCGTACTGATCGAAACCATGCGTCGCGAAGGCTTCGAAATGGGTGTCGGTCGTCCGGAAGTGATCATCCGTGTCGTTGACGGCGTCAAGCAGGAACCGTTTGAAAACGTCACCATCGACCTGCCAGAAGAATCCCAGGGCGCCATCATGGAGCAAATGGGTCTGCGCAAAGGCGATCTGACCAACATGGTTCCGGATGGCAAGGGCCGTGTGCGCCTTGAGTACAACATCCCGGCTCGCGGTCTGATCGGTTTCCGTAACGAGTTCCTGACCCTCACCTCTGGTGCAGGCATCCTGACCTCGATCTTCGACCGTTACGACACCATGAAGTCGGGCGACGTCTCCGGCCGTCAGAACGGCGTTCTGGTTTCGGTTGAGACCGGCAAGGCGCTGACCTACTCGCTGGAAACCCTGCAGGCTCGTGGCAAGCTGTTCGTAGAACACGGCCAGGAGATCTACAACGGTCAGATCGTAGGCCTGAACAGCCGCGACAACGACCTGGGTATCAACCCAACCAAAGGCAAGAAGCTCGACAACATGCGTGCTTCGGGTAAAGACGAGACCATCGCTCTGGTTCCACCGGTCAAGTTCACCCTGGAACAGGCTCTGGAATTCATCCAGGACGACGAGCTGTGTGAAGTCACTCCTAAGTCGATCCGTCTTCGCAAGAAGATCCTCGACGAAAGCGAGCGTACCCGCGCTGCCAAGAAAGCCAAGGCGTAACTAGCCCCGGCTGAACGAAAACGCCCCCGGTCGAAAGGCCGGGGGCGTTTTTGTTTGTGTGGGATTTGGCTTGGCCCGTGTCGAAACTGTGAGGGAGATGTCGCTCAATCCAGCCTCTTCCCGGCTAAAGCCGGTCCCACTGAGGTGAGGCTTAGAACTTCAACGGCACCCGGCCGGAGTTCGAGTTCAGCGTGCCGGTGCTTTCGCGCACGACTTCTTTCGGCTTGTACGCGCAATAACCCGGGCGCGGACCGATCTTCGGGTGGTTGCGGCAGGTGTCGGGGCGTTTGTCGTAGATGGTGCACAGCCGGCTCTTGCGATCCAGGTACAGGCAATCGTTGTTGCTCATGCGCTGAAGGGTGAAGATTCCGGACTTCTGGTTGAAGCGCTCGACGATCCCGTCCTTCTGCAACCGCTTGGCGATGTTCTTCGGGTTATCGCCCTGTTCGAACTCGTCGACGATGCCGATGCGGATCAGGTCCTTGATCTTCACTTCAACAGGCAGCGTGCAGCAGCTGGAGACGCAGCCTCCGCACATATAGCTGGAGTATTTCTGCCAGGTCTCGATGCGGTCGAGTTCTGCAGCGGCGATCAAAGTGGGCTTCATGAGCGTGTGCTTCCGGGTGTATCGGGCGCGCGATCATACCGGTCCGCGCGCAATTCCCCTACCGCAAAATCGTCGGGGCGACTATCGGCTGCTGCCTGGCAGCTCATTGCGGTCGCCCATTTCAGACCAGCACAGTCTTGGCCAAGTCCTCGACTTGCTCCTGGCGCTCGCTCTGGTTCAGCTTTGCGCCAGGATTCAGCGACGACCACTGCGGATGCGCCCGCGCCTTATGCAGTGCCTCCGGCAGCTTGCCTTCGCGCCAGGTCTTGTCCAGAGGCTCGGTCAGTTTGATGCTCTCCATCGCGGCATGACCGCGCACTTCCAGCGCTTGCAGCAGTTGCCGTTGGCGCAGCGCGAGCAGTCGCAGCACGGCATCGTCGACCGTCAGCTCGCGCTGACCCTTGAACTTGTCCATCAGCCGGCCGCCGTAACTGCGCGCTGTTTGCAGAGCGCCGCCGGCAATCGCGCCGACCAGTGCCGCCGCCCCCAGCGTGATGCCGCCGACCAGCAAGTCCACGCCTGCACCTGCCGCCGCGCCCGCAGCGATACCGCCACCCACGCGTACGCCAAGCAATTTCAGGGTTTCGGGATTGAACAGGTCATCCCCCCAGCGGCCATCCATCAACGGCAAGTCGCTGGCCGAGGCATCTTCTCGACGAAACGCGTAAAGCTTGAGCAGCGACTCGACGCAACGCTGTTCGCGCTGACGCACGGCTTTGCGCAGATCGTCTATGGCGGCCTGCACTTGACCTGAATCCGTCGCAACACTTCGGCGGCAGGCTGCGCAGTCGAGCAAGAGCTCGGAGATCAGTCGGGCTGCGCTCTGCTTGCGAGCCTCACGCTGGGCCTGCTGATCTGCAATGAGACGCTCAAGTCGTCCCCGTGAGGTTTCCAGCAACAGGGCGAGGCTTTCATACAGGCGACGTTCGCCATCTTCGGGCGGGGCGACGCTGTCAAAACGCACCAGCGCGTGCAGGCCGAGACGCGCCAGCGCTTCACGCCAGTCCGGTTCGCGCTGCTGCGCACTGCTGACAAAATTGAGCACGGGCAGCAACGGTTTGCCGCAGCTGGCGAGCACGGCCAGCTCGTCGCGGTACTTGGCCAGCACCGGCTCCCGCGCATCGATCACGTACAGGCCGGCGTCGGAGGCGAATAGCTGACGAAGCACTTTCGCTTCCTGTTCGAAACGCTGGCGTGCCTCGCTGCCTTCGAGAAAGCGTCCGAGGCGCGCCGGACCATCAAGGCGTTCGCCGGGCCGGTCCAGCCGCTCGAGATAGTCCAGCAGGGCGATGGCGTCTTCCAGGCCGGGCGTGTCGTACAGCTCCAGCAGCGCCTCGCCATCCACCGACAATCGCGCGCCTTCGACATGGCGTGTGGTGCTGGGGCGGTGGGAGACCTCGCCGAAGCCGACATCGCGGGTGAGTGTGCGCAACAACGACGTTTTGCCGACGTTGGTGTGGCCGACCACAGCCAGTTTCAGCGGTCGAATCGCGTCCTTGTCAGTCATGTCCGCTCTCCAGCCAGGTTACTGGCGCACTGTCGGTCCAGTTCAGTTCAAGCTGCTTCAGCGCCGTGTGCCAATCTTCCAGTCGGTCGGCGTCCAGCGCCTGTCCGGCGGGGGCGGGCAACAACCAGATGCGCGTCGCGGTGGCGCATCGCGCGAGTTCGGCAATCAGCGCCAGGCTGCCGCGATCCGGCGAACGACGTGGATCGCAGGCGATGGCAAGACGCGCAGGTGGATAGCGTGTCAGTTGGTCGAGCAGTGTGCGCCTTGACTCACGGGAGTCGAGAATGCCCGCGTTCACCACGCTGTCGGGAAGCTCGGGTGGCCACGGCTGCTGATTGTCCAGCTCGATGGCGACCAGCAGCGCGCCCTGGCTTTCGCTCGCCGACGGACCGGTGGTGACCGCGTGAAGCTCGGGAGGCGCTGCATCGTTGATGCCCAGCCGTTCGCTGCTGGGCATCAAGCGCTCGCGCAGCTCGACGAAACCGGGATGGCTCAGCTCCAGTGCCAACCCTCGTCGGCCCACGCGCCAACGCAGGTAACACAGCATCGTCAGCAGCAGGCGCGGGAAAATACCGAACACCACCAGCACACCGACCAGCCATCCGGCCCAGGCCTGACGGGCGTTTTCGATGGCGAGCGCATTGTCACCGCTGGCGCGAATCATTGATTCGGTGGGCACGCTGAAACCGAGAAGCGAGGGAATTGCTCCCAGGCCTCGGGTCAGGCTGACAAAGGTGTCGCTGCCCAGAATGGTGGTTTCCCAGACGAAGCCGTAGCGCCGTGTCGCCATCAGTAAGAGCAGCAGCGTCAGCGCGCTAAGCAGGGCAAGCAGCCACAGACCGTTGACGCAGATGCCCAGCACCCAGCGGTTCAGGCGCTTGCGTTGCAGCAGCAATATCAATGCAGGCGCGAGCTGCGCCGCCTGGGCATCGCGCGCCAGTTTCTCGCTCAGCCACAGCCAGAGTCGACCAAAGCCGGCGGTACTTTCCCCGACGAAGAGCACACCGATGGCCCAACTCAACAGCAGAATCAGGTTAAGCCCGAGCAGGCTGCCCAGCGCCCAGAACACATTGACGGGCGTCTGTCCGTCGCCCAGCGCAGCGAACGCCAGTCCGGCGCCGCTGACCACCGCGAACACCGCCAGCAGTATCAGCGCCAGGCGCGCGCCCTGTTTCCAGTGATGCAGGGCCTTAAGCATGCCGTCGCGTTCGGCAAGCCATAGGGCGCGGTGTTTGATCCGGGTTTGCAAGTCGCCTGCAGCGGCGCGCGCGCGGCGGTTGGCTTCTTCGTCTTCGAGCGCGCCGGCGTGTTCTTCACGCAGGCGCACGGCTTCGGTCAGCCAGAGTTCATCAAGGGGAGTCAGTGCAGTCACGCGGCGTCTCGTCGGTAAAGTCGTGGGTGAGCATAACCGGTGTGGCTGCGATCGCGCATTGCCAAGGGTTTGCGTTGCTTGGACAACCGCCATCGCGAGCAAGCTCACTCCTGCAGGTTCGTCGTTTGAAATTTCCCGCACTGTGCGCACAGTGTAGAAGTGAGCTTGCTCGCGATAGGGACCTTCCCGGCGATGGTCATTCGGCTTGTACTCCGGTGAAGGAATCAGAGGGTGGCCTCTGATATCCTCGCACCATGAAAAAACATCTCCCCTTGAGCTTGATCGCCGCACTCGCTGAAAACCGGGTCATCGGCGTCGACAATTCCATGCCCTGGCACCTGCCGGGCGATTTCAAATATTTCAAGGCAACCACGCTGGGCAAGCCGATCATCATGGGTCGCAAGACTTGGGATTCTCTGGGCCGTCCGCTGCCGGGCCGGTTGAATCTGGTTGTCACCCGCCAACAGGATTTGCAGCTTGAGGGCGCCGAGGTTTTCACCTCTCTGGAAGCGGCGGTGCACCGCGCGGAAGAGTGGGCCCGCGAGCAGGGTGTCAGCGAAGTGATGCTGATCGGCGGCGCGCAGCTCTACGGCCAGGCCCTTGAGCATGCTGACCGCCTGTACCTCACCCGCGTGGTGTTGAGTCCCGAAGGCGATGCGTGGTTTCCGGAATTTGACGAGGCCAAGTGGACGCTGGTGTCGACTACAGAGAACCCGGCACTGGACGACAAGCCTGCGTACAGTTTCGAAGTCTGGGAGCGAGTCTGACATCGCTATCGCGAGCAAGCTCACTCCTACAGGGGAATGCGATCAACTGTAGGAGCGAGGCTTGTCCCGCGATCTGCCGGGAACCGGCAGTAAACCCGGCGAACGCGGCGTGTCTGATACGGCAAGCAGGTAGCCATTGCTGCCGGTCCCCGGCAGATCGCGGGACAAGCCGCGCTCCTAGAGGTTTTGCCGCCACGTTAACGTCCGTACTTGTCACAAAAACGTCGTTTTCATGTCATCTGTCGCGAATGGCGATCAGGGTGACGCCATGAGAACGGATACTGTCGCTGACGCATCCAAACAGTCATGGCTTTTTGTTACGGTCCTCCTCGAACCAGAAAAGGGGAGGAGATCACCATGAAATTCGTACCAACACTTTTGGCGACTGCGCTGTGTCTTGGCCTTGCCGGACAGGCACTGGCCACCGAGCTGAACCACTGGCCCGCGCCCGCCGCCAAGCAGCTCAATGCCATGATTGCGGCAAATGCCAACAAAGGTAACTTCGCTGTTTTCGACATGGACAACACCAGCTACCGCTACGACCTGGAAGAGTCGCTGTTGCCGTTCATGGAAAATAAAGGGCTGATCACCCGCGACAAACTTGATCCTTCTCTCAAGCTCATCCCGTTCAAGGACACCGCTGACCACAAGGAAAGCCTGTTCAGCTACTACTACCGGCTGTGCGAAATCGACGACATGGTCTGCTATCCGTGGGTCGCGCAGGTGTTTTCCGGCTTCACCCTCAAAGAACTCAAAGGCTACGTCGACGAGCTGATGGCCTCGGGCAAACCCGTGCCGAGTACGTATTACGAAGGCGATGTGGTCAAGACCATAGAAGTGCAGCCGCCCAAGGTGTTTACCGGTCAGGCCGAGCTGTACAACAAGCTGATGGAAAACGGCATTGAGGTCTATGTGATGACCGCAGCCTCCGAAGAGCTGGTGCGCATGGTCGCCGCTGATCCCAAGTACGGCTACAACGTGAAGCCGCAGAACGTCATCGGCGTAACCACACTGCTGAAGAACCGCGAAACAGGTGAACTGACCACCGCCCGCAAGCAGATCACCGCCGGCAAATACGATGAAAAGGCTAACCTCGGTCTTGAGCTGACGCCCTACCTATGGACCCCGGCAACCTGGATGGCCGGCAAGCAGGCAGCGATTCTGACCTACATCGATCAGTGGAAAAAACCGGTATTGGTAGGCGGCGACACCCCCACCAGCGACGGTTACATGCTGTTCCACAGCGTCGACGTCAGCAAAGGCGGCGTTCATCTGTGGATCAATCGCAAGGACAAGTACATGACCCAGCTCAACGGCATGATGAAGACCAACGCCGAGGCTCAGGCCAAGGAAGGTTTGCCGGTGACGGCGGACAAGAACTGGGTGATCGTCAAACCGGACGAGATTCAGTAAGCCGTCTCATCGCGCGGCACGGCGGTTTGCCGTGCCGCACTCTTTCAGGCCCATAACCTGCGGTACGCGCCGTCGGTATCGTGTTCGTCGGCCTGCTTCGTGGTATTGAAGCGTCGACCGCCCCTCGGGTCCGTTCCGTAGCCGGCGATGTACAGCCAATTGCCCTGATTGCTGTAGACGTCGTAATCCACCAGCTGCGCCTCGAACCACGCGGCCCCGGCGCGCCAATCACCCTTGAGATCGAAGATCAGGTAACTGGCGACGATCTGGCGCATTCGGTTGGACAGATAGCCCGTCGCTGCCAATTCCCGCATACCCGCGTCAATCAACGCCTCTCCGGTTTCACCCCGACACCAGCGCGCAAACCCCTGTGGGTTGTGGCCAGGTTCGCTGGTCCCTTTCAGGCCGCTGGCGCGATAGAGAAGCCGGCCGTATTTCAGATGCAGCAAGCGAAAGTAGTCACGCCACAGCAACTCGAAATAGATCCAGTACGTGCTGTCGTTGGCGCCGTGTTCGGCCTCGAAATCCTTCAGCGCCTGATCGACCTGCGGCGCTGAAAGCGAACCCCGTGCAAGCCAGGGCGAAAACTTGGTGGAGTCGTCCACGGCGCTCAAGTTGTTGCGCGTGGCTTTATAGCTGTTCGCCAGACCCCGACGGAAATACTGCTGCAGATGCTCAATGGCCGCGTGCTCGCCGCCGTGGAATGCTTGCTGTTGGTAAGGAAAAGCCGAGCGGGAGTCCAGGGGCGCAGGCGTTTGCAGTCTGACCGCTTCAATGCTCGTACCTTGTGGCAGCGCAGGAATTGTCTTTGGCGATGGTAGGGCGGGGCGGGCAGAAGCGTGGGCTTTTTCCACAAGGCGCCGAAAGCTGCTGAATACGTCGGGCAACTCCTCGACCGCCATCGGCAACTCATCCAGTGTAAAAAGCGTCGACTGCCAGTGATCTTCCACGGTCAGTCCCGCCTCCCGAAGAGCTTGCACCTGTGCTTGCTCTTCCGGCGCCGCGATGCGTTCGCAGACGATCGTATCGACACCCAAGTCGTGGGCCAGGGCGACAAGGCGTTCAACGGAATTACCCTCAATCTGCATCAGTGCGCTGCCTCGAGCGCTCAACTGCCCGGCCAGTGCGCTGACCGCGGTCTGTTCGAAATACCGGCGGTGGGCACCGATACGCTCGAATCCCCATGGCGTCGAAGCCGCCACGGGTGTGCAGTAAACCGGCAGCAGAGTGTCGGCAAGTTCACATGCGTGGGTAAACGCGGGGTTGTCGGCAAGCCGAAGGTCCTGACGGAACCAATAGATCAACGTATTCATGTAAAGGTCTCAGTGCCCAGGGATCAAGGCCTTGATCAGTGGGTGACAGGACGTAGTCCTTTTTCCGGTCGAGCAAGAGAAGCTAAACAGGATTGCACTTTTGAGCCATAGTCTTTCAAGTAAATGACTGAAAGGGGCTCAAATGAAAGCGTTGTCGCTGTCTTCGTCGCCAAGGTATGTCGCCTTGCTGGGTTATGGTGGTTTGCTGCCGTTCGTTGGGCTGCTGTTGTTGATCCTGTTTACAGTCGAATACCGACCATTCTTGACGCACGCGCTGGTCGCTTACGGGGCGGTGATCCTGAGCTTTGTGGGCGCGCTGCACTGGGGTTTCGCCATGACCCTGCAAGGCCTGAATGCCGAACAGTGTCGCGAGCGGTTCATCTGGAGTGTCATCCCGGCGCTGATCGCCTGGCCCGCTCTGTTATTGCCGGCACCGCTGGGGCTGTTGTTGTTGATTTTCGGTTTCGTCGCGCACTACTGGCAGGACCGGCGCCTGGTGAAAGTCACAACGCTGCCCGACTGGTATTTGCCGATGCGTCTGCGTTTGACGTTGGTCGCCAGTCTTTGCCTGCTTCTGGGCGCGATCACTGTGGCGGTTGGCTCCTGAAACCGCCGGTGTCCGGTTCTGTTGGAGGCTAAATTGAAGGCCCGGCTGGATGCTCGACCCATGTTCGAGCCTTGCGTACTCCAAGCGGGTGGCAGACAAAAAAACACCCCGACCTGCGGGGTGTTTTTCAGTGCGGGTGATGCTTATGGCATCAGCTTGTCGAGCATCGCCTTGTCACGCACAGCACCCTTGTCGGCGCTGGTCGCCAGCAGGGCGTAGGCCTTGAGGGCGGTGGTCACTTTGCGTGGGCGTGACTCAACCGGCTTCCAGCCTTTCTTTTCCTGCTCGGCGCGACGTTCGGCCATTTCCGCGTCGTCGATCATCAAATTGATCGAGCGATTCGGAATGTCGATCAGTACCTTGTCGCCGTCACGAACCAGACCAATCGCGCCGCCGGCGGCAGCTTCAGGAGAAGCGTGGCCGATGGACAGGCCAGAGGTCCCGCCCGAGAAACGCCCGTCGGTCAGCAGCGCGCAGTCTTTGCCCAAGCCTTTGGACTTCAGGTACGACGTCGGGTACAGCATTTCCTGCATGCCCGGGCCGCCTTTCGGACCTTCGTAACGGATGATCACGATGTCGCCGGCCTTCACCTCGTCCGCCAGAATGCCGCGAACGGCGCTGTCCTGGCTTTCGAATATCTTGGCGTTGCCTTCGAATACGTGAATCGACTCGTCCACGCCGGCGGTTTTCACCACGCAGCCGTCGAGCGCGATGTTGCCGTACAGCACGGCCAGGCCGCCTTCTTGCGAGTAAGCGTGCTCAACGCTACGGATGCAGCCGTTCTCGCGGTCGTCGTCCAGGGTTTCCCAACGGGTCGACTGGCTGAAGGCCGTCTGGGTCGGAATTCCGGCAGGGCCCGCTTTGAAGAAGTGATGCACCGCTTCGTCGTTAGTCTGGGTGATGTCCCACTTGGCGATGGCTTCTTCCATGGATTTGCTGTGCACGGTCGGCAAGTCGGTGTGCAGCAGGCCGCCACGGGCCAGCGAGCCCAGAATGCTGAAGATGCCGCCGGCGCGGTGGACGTCTTCCATGTGGTACTTCTGGATATTCGGCGCGACTTTGCACAGTTGCGGCACGCGGCGCGACAGGCGATCGATGTCGCGCAGGTCGAACGGAATCTCGGCTTCCTGGGCAGCGGCCAGCAAATGCAGGATGGTGTTCGTCGAACCGCCCATGGCGATGTCGAGGGTCATCGCGTTCTCGAACGCCTTGAAGTTGGCGATATTGCGCGGCAGGACCGAGTCGTCGTTGTCTTTGTAGTAGGTTTTGCACAGGTCGACGATGGTGCGCCCGGCCTGCAGGAACAGCTGCTCGCGGTCGGAGTGGGTCGCCAGCGTCGAACCGTTGCCCGGCAGCGCAAGGCCCAGGGCTTCAACCAGGCAGTTCATCGAGTTGGCGGTGAACATGCCGGAGCACGAACCGCACGTCGGGCAGGCGCTGCGCTCGTACTCGGCGACTTTCTCGTCGGATGCGGTCGGGTCGGCGGCAATGACCATGGCGTCGACCAAATCCAGGCCGTGGCTGGCGAGCTTGGTCTTTCCGGCTTCCATCGGACCGCCGGAAACGAAGATCACCGGAATGTTCAGGCGCAACGAAGCCATCAGCATGCCGGGGGTAATCTTGTCGCAGTTGGAGATGCAGACGATGGCATCGGCGCAGTGGGCGTTGACCATGTACTCGACCGAGTCGGCGATGATCTCCCGGCTTGGCAGCGAATACAGCATGCCGTCATGGCCCATGGCGATGCCGTCATCCACCGCGATGGTGTTGAATTCCTTGGCGACGCCGCCCGCTTTCTCGATTTCACGAGCGACCAGCTGGCCCATGTCTTTCAAGTGGACGTGGCCCGGAACGAACTGGGTGAATGAGTTGGCGATGGCGATGATCGGTTTTTTGAAATCGTCGTCCTTCATACCCGTGGCACGCCACAAAGCGCGCGCGCCGGCCATATTGCGGCCGTGGGTGGACGTTTTCGAACGGTAATCAGGCATTGGAGCACTCCGGCTAATCGGCTGAATGAGGAAGGGAGTGAGCTTCTAGTGACGTCGTGTGCAAAAGGCAGTGACCGGATGCAGCGAAGAAACCGAACGATACGGGATCACCGTACGCCCAGCCTGAGCTCATAAACCCGCCGGGGATGACTGGCGATGAATAGCGCTGATTCTACACCTGTGGGGGCGGGAGGGAATGGTGGGAAGTGGTGGCCGTGGATTCACCTTTCTGGCCGCCGAGACGCTCGGTGGGAATCTTATCGCATTCGCGAGCAAGCTCACTCCTACAAAGATGCCTGCTGATTCGCGCGATCAATGGTCCCGGCGGGATTGCAAGGTCCGGTGCGGAACCACTGTAGGAGTGAGCTTGCTCGCGATAAGGATCTTGTAGACACATCCGGAATCTCTGTTTGGCGGTTACCCCTCAGGCACTGTTCTAGCCTTCCTGATAATCACCAACGGGAGCGACTAATGCCGGAATTGCCGCGTGGAAAATGTCTAAGAAACGGGAGGTTTTCGGAGTCGGGACGGATTTACCTCGTCACTTCGGTTACCCATAACCGGGAGCAGATTTTCAACGACTGGAAGCTGGGACGTTTGGTTGTGAACGAGTTCCGCGCGGCTCAGTTCTCGGGGGCGGCGGATTCGTTAGCGTGGGTCATCATGCCCGACCACATCCACTGGTTGCTTGAACTGACGGGAGGTGAATTAACTCGGGTTTTGCAGGGTATGAAGTCACGAAGCGCTCGCGCAATCAATCAGTCGCGAGGGACGCACAGGCAAGTCTGGCAGAGAGGTTTTCACGATAGAGCATTACGACGGGAAGACGATCTTTTGATGATGGCCAGATACATCGTTGCCAATCCCTTGCGAGCTGGATTGGCGAAACGGATCGGAGATTATCCGCTTTGGGATGCGATTTGGCTTTAACGCAGAATCGCGAGCAAGCTCACTCTTACAGATAGAGCAGGATCGCGAGCAAGCTCACTCCTACAGATAGAGCAGGATCGCGAGCAAGCTCACTCCTACATGTAATGCACGGTACCTGTAGGAGTGAGCTTGCTCGCGATCTGTTGCGTAGCGACAGCAATCCTGCAATGCATTCAGTCAGGCATATCACCGTCGTCTGATTTGCTGCCGGTTCCCGGCAGATCGCGGGACAAGCCACGCTCCTACAGGTTCTGCAGATGGCCTGTAGGAGTGGGCGGCTCGTTACGTCACGCTATCTCAGCTATCAGCTATCAGCTATCAGCTGTTGGGCAACAACCGGCAGGTGATGCTTTTGATGTAGCGCGTTTCGGGGATTGCAGGGTGGACCGGGTGGTCCGGGCCTTGGCCGCCGCGCTCGAGCAGTTGGATATTGCGGTCCAGATGGCGGGCGCTGGTGAGGAGGATGTTTTGCAGGTCGTCTTCCGGCAGGTGCATCGAGCAGGAAGCGCTGACCAGAATGCCGTCCTTGCTGAGCAGGCGCATGGCTTGCTCGTTCAGGCGGCGGTAGGCGCCTTCGCCGTTTTTCATGTCCTTCTTGCGTTTGATGAACGCAGGCGGGTCGGCGATGATCACGTCGAAACGCTCTTCCGCCGCTTTCAGCTCCTTCAGCGCCTCAAACACGTCGCCTTCGATGCAAGTGACCTTTTCCGCGAAGCCGTTCAGTGCCGCGTTACGCTCCACACCGTCCAGGGCAAAGGCAGAGGCATCGACGCAGAACACTTCGCTGGCGCCGAACGCACCGGCCTGGATGCCCCAGCCGCCGATGTAACTGAACAGATCCAGCACTCGCTTGCCCTTGGCGTACGGCGCCAGGCGCGCGCGGTTCATGCGGTGGTCGTAGAACCAGCCCGTCTTCTGGCCTTCCATCACAGGCGCTTCGAACTTCACCCCGTTCTCTTCCAGCGCGACCCACTCCGGCACCAGGCCGAACGCGGTTTCAACGTAGCGGTTCAGCCCTTCGGCGTCGCGTGCGGCGGAATCATTCTTGAGCAGAATGCCGCTTGGCTTGATCACTTGAATCAGCGCAGCGAGCACGTCGTCCTTGAGCTGCTCCATGGCCGCGGACGCCAGCTGCACCACCAGGATGTCGCCGAAGCGATCAACTACCAGACCCGGCAGCAGGTCGGAGTCGCCATAGACCAGGCGATAGAACGGCTTGTCGAACAGACGCTCGCGCAGCGACAGGCAGACGTTCAGGCGATGAACGAGCAGCGACTTGTCGAGGGGCAGTTTGACGTCGCGGGACAGCAAACGCGCGCAGATCAGGTTTTGCGGGCTCATCGCCACGATGCCCAGTGGCTTGCCGCCCGCTGCTTCGAGAATGGCTTGAGCGCCCGGAGCAAAGCCGTTGAGCGGGGTGGCAGCGACGTCGATTTCGTTGCTGTAGACCCACAAATGACCGTTGCGCAAACGGCGATCGGCGTTGGGCTTGAGGCGCAAGCTAGGCAGGGACATGACGTCGCTCCGGAAAAAAGAGCGGGAGTATAGCGCGTGAACCCGCTGGTGGGCGCGCCGTCCTCGATTACCGTCTGGCTGTCCGTCGGATCCGTTGAATCGTCATCCAGTTGTCGACCCATGGGCGCGAGGGGTTAGAATCGTGCCCTGACCCCGAGTGTGAAGTTATGTCCCAAGAGCTTACGTCCGAGCAGATCCAGCAGGCGTTACAAGGCATCAGCGTTCCGCCCCAGCCGCAAATCATGGTGGATTTGCAGATGGAGCAGTACATGCCCGACCCTGACCTGGGTGCGATCGCCCGGTTGATCGCTCAGGATCCGGGGCTCTCTGGCGCGCTGCTGAAGATCGTCAATTCCAGCCATTACGGACTGACCAACAAAATCGCCTCGATTCAGCGAGCGGTGAATCTGCTCGGCAGCCGCTCGGTCATCAACCTGATCAACGCGCAGTCGATCAAGGGCGAGATGAGCGATGAAACCATCGTCGTGCTCAACCGTTTCTGGGATACCGCTCAGGACGTTGCGATGACCAGTCTGACGATCGCCAAGCGCATCGGCTCGCAAACAGTCGATGAGTCCTACGCGCTGGGCCTGTTTCATGACTGCGGCGTGCCGCTGATGATCAAGCGTTTCCCCGACTACATGAGCGTACTCGAAGAGGCGTATTCCAACACCACCGCCGAGTGTCGGGTGGTCGACACCGAGAATAGGGTGCTGAACACCAATCACGCCGTTGTCGGTTATTTCACCGCCAAGTCCTGGCGTCTGCCTGAACATGTCAGCAATGCGATCGCCAATCACCACAATGCGCTGGCGATTTTCAAGGACGACTCGGGTCGCAACGCGCCGCTGAAAAACATGCTGGCCATCTTGAAAATGGCCGAGCATGTCTGCGAATCCCACCGCGTCCTGGGCAACGAGCCCGTCGACCACGAGTGGAACAGCATTGGTCCTCTGGTTCTCGATTACGTTGGCTTGTCCGACTACGACTTCGAAAACCTCAAGGAAAGTATTCGCGAGCTGAGCGCGCACTGACCCTGCGCGCCGGCCCCCGCCCTTCATCGAGCTGCCCCATGCCTGAGTTACCTGAAGTCGAAACCACCCGCCGGGGCATTGCGCCGCACCTGGTGGGCCAACGCGTCAGCCGCGTGATCGTGCGTGATCGCCGCCTGCGCTGGCCGATCCCCGAAGACCTCGACGTGCGCCTGTCGGGGCAGAAAATCGTGGCCGTCGAGCGACGCGCCAAATACCTGCTGATCGAGGCGGAGGTCGGCACCTTGATCAGTCACCTTGGCATGTCGGGCAATCTGCGCCTGGTGGACGCCGGTCTGCCGCCGCTCAAGCACGAGCACGTCGACATCGAACTCGAATCCGGCCTGGCCTTGCGCTATACCGACCCGCGTCGTTTCGGCGCGATGCTCTGGAGCCTCGACCCGCTCAACCATGAATTGCTCGCGCGCCTTGGGCCGGAGCCGCTTACCGACCTGTTCGATGGCCTGCGCCTGTTCGAGCTGTCCCGCGGCCGTGCGATGGCGGTCAAGCCGTTCATCATGGACAACGCGATCGTCGTGGGCGTCGGCAACATTTATGCGACCGAAGCCCTGTTTGCCGCCGGCATCGATCCGCGCCGCGCCGCCGGGAGCATCTCCAAGGCACGCTATATAAAGCTGGCGACTGAAATCAAACGCATCCTGGCCGCAGCTATCGAGCGGGGCGGTACGACGCTGCGTGATTTCATCGGCGGGGACGGCCAGCCCGGCTATTTTCAGCAGGAACTGTTCGCGTACGGTCGCGGAGAGCAGCCGTGCAAGGTGTGCGGGACCACGTTGCGTGAGGTCAAGCTGGGTCAACGGGCAAGCGTTTACTGCCCGAAGTGCCAGAAGTAGTTCCCGACGTCAGCAGCGCGGTTGGCAGGAATCCCTGACCGCCCCGCGATCGCTACGGTTTATCCGATCCCTCCTACAAGGCGTGTGTCGTCAGTGAGGCACGCCGCCCCTTGCGGAAGCCCTCGCCCTGTTTATAGTGAACAGCTCCATACCTGCCTAAGCCTGAAGGACCATGCCATGAGCCCGTTTCGAATGCTTGCTGCCACCCTGGCCGTGTTCTTCGGCTTGCAAATCACGCCTGTACTGGCTCAAGACGCGACTGGCAGCGGTGATCCCGTCTACGAAATCGAAAGCCCTCCCGCCTACGCGATGATCGGCGACCTGCTGATTGCGCGGCCGATTCTCATCGCCGCGACTGTTATTGGCGCCGGGTTGTTTGTGGTTTCATTGCCGTTCACCGCTGCGGGCGGCGGCATTGGCCGCACCGGCAAGGCGCTGGTCGTGGATCCGGGCAAGGCGGCATTCGTCCGCTGCCTGGGTTGCACCGGCGACGGTTACGGCAAGCAGGACTGATCGGCGCAGGCGCGCATCAGTTTCAGCGTGCCATCGGGTTTGAAAGTCGTCGAAACGCCAATGCCACGCGGGTCACTGGCCGCTTCGACCCGGGCACTGTTCTTGTGCCATAACAGCACCTGCTGATTGCCGAAATCCTTCGCCGTCTCCTTCAACGCGTAACCGCGCTCGCGCAGGTCCGCCAGTTCCTTCTCCGTGAATGTGCCCGGCTCGTACTCGACCACATCCGGCGTGTACTGGTGGTGATAGCGCGGCGTTGAGGCCCAGTTGGCAATCGGTTGATCGTCCAGATATTGCAGCATCGACAGCAGCACCATGCTGGGGATGCGGCTGCCGCCCGGGGTGCCGAAAGCGGCGAGCGACTGCGGGCCTTCGATGAAACTCGGGCTCATGCTCGACAGTGGCCGCTTGCCCGGCTCGATAGCATTGGCGTGACCGCCGGCTGAGGCCGAGTTGCCCTGACTTTTGGGGTCGATGGCGAAGTCGTCCATCTCATCGTTGAGGATGATTCCGGTGCCGGGCACGGTAAACGCTGAGCCGAACGGCAGATTCAGCGAGAGTGTCGCCGTCACCGCGTTGCCTTGGTTATCCAGTACGGCGAAATGGCTGGTGTTGTCGCCCTCACGCCAACGCGGCGCGGGGGGCAGGGTGTTATTGGGCGTGGCGCGGTGGGGATCGATGCTGGTGGTCAGCTGCAGCAAGTAGTCAGTGGAAAGCAGTTGAGCCACCGGGTTGGGCACGAAATCCGGATCGCCCAGCAACACGCGATCGCGGTAAGCACGGCGCAGTGTCTCGATCACAAAATGCGCCTGCTGGATTTTTCCTGACTCCCGCCATGGTAGCTGTTGCAGCATGAACAGGCTTTGCGCCAGAGCGATGCCACCTGCCGAGGGCGGCGGTGCGCTGATCAGCTCCCGCTGGTCGGCCATCTGAAAGCGCAGAGGCGTACGCGTAATGACTTCATATTCTTCGAAATCGTGGTAATTCCAGATGCCCCCTGCGCGACGCACGCCGCTGACCATCGCCTGCGCCACCAGACCGCTGTAGAACCCTGGACGGCCATTGTCGGCGATGCGCTCCAGCGTCTGCGCCAGCTCCGGCTGGGTGATGACGTCACCCAGATTCGGCACGTCGTTGTTGCGCAGGAACAGGCGCGCGCTCTCTTTGTTGTTACGTAGCGCGAACAGACGCCAGCTGGCGCGTTCTCGATAAACGCTGTCCACCGTGAAGCCGCGGTAGGCGACCCGGATGGCTGGCGCCAGCGAGATCGAAAGTGGCAATCGCCCATAGCGTTCGGCGAGTTCGACCAACGCGGCGGGAAGCCCGGGAATCGCAGCCGCCAGAGGTCCGTTCAGGGACAGGTCCGGCTGGAGAATCCCATTGCGGTGGAACATCTTGGGTTTGGATTTGAGCGGCGCTTTTTCCCGCGCGTCCAGAAACTGATACTGAACGGGGTCGCCGGATTGGCGCAGCAGGAAAAAGCCGCCGCCGCCGAGGCCCGACCCGTAAGGTTCGACGACGGCGAGGGTCGCACTGATGGCAATGGCGGCGTCGAATGCGTTGCCGCCGTCGACCAGGATTTCCCGGCCGGCGGCGGTGGCGATGGGGTGCGGGCTGGCAATGGCGGCCTGATCAGGGTGATCGGGGCTGGCCTTGGCCGAAAAAGCGCACAGCAAAAACACTGCGCCTGACAAAACAGGTATCCGTTCCAGCATAGAGATCATGCGTATCTCGCTCAATTCAACAGGCGTTATAAGCCAGTGTCTTCGGCGAAAGCACGTATGCCGACAGGGATATGCGTTCGGTTATACCTTGCTGGTGATCAGGTTGTACTTGGCCATGAGCTCGTCCTTGCTCTCCACGTGGTTTTCATCCAGCGGGATGCAATCCACGGGGCAGACTTGCTGGCACTGCGGCTCGTCATAGTGGCCGACGCATTCGGTGCACAGGTTGGGATTGATCACGTAGATCTCTTCACCCTGGGAAATGGCTTCGTTCGGGCACTCGGGTTCGCAGACGTCGCAGTTGATGCAATCGTCGGTGATGATCAGGGACATGGATACTCCTGCCACGGTCGACACCGGGGCATATCAAAACGAATGCGGCGAATTGTGCCGCATTAGCGCTCGGTATGCACCTTACCTCGACGCAAGGCCTCAGGCTTTGAAACGTTCGCTCAGCGCCTGGGCCACGGCGGGGTGTACGAATTTGGTGATATCACCGCCTAACGCTGCGATTTCCCTGACCAGCGTAGATGAAATGAACGAATAGCGTTCGGACGGTGTAAGAAAAAGACTCTCGATGTCCGGGGCCAATTGCTTGTTCATGTTGGCGAGCTGAAATTCGTACTCGAAATCTGACACTGCGCGCAGGCCGCGCAGCAAGATGTTGGCGTTTTGCTCTTGGGCGAAGTGCGCCAGCAAGGTCGAAAATCCTACGACTTCCACGTTATGCAGGTGTTTGGTCGCCTCGCGGGCAAGGGCGACACGTTGCTCCAGCGGAAACAGCGGGTTCTTCTTCGGGCTGGCGGCGACAGCGATGACCACTTGATCGAACAGGCGCGAGGCGCGCTCGACCAGATCGCCATGACCCTTGGTGATTGGGTCGAAGGTGCCGGGGTACAACACTCGGTTCATCGCGTCGTCCTGGTCGGAGTTCGTTGGGGACTGGATGGTAGCGCAGCACGCTGAGCCGGCCAAGCTGCCGAAGCGTGCAGTGGTGCTTTGCGGTGTAGTGCGCGACGTTTTCCCGGCTAAAGCCAGTCCTACAGTGCGGCCGCGTTCAAATAGTGGGACCGGCTTCAGCCGGGAAGAGGCCGATGTGGGCGCCATCAGATTTACGGTGTAACGCGAAACGCATACACGGCTAAAGACAGTCCTACAGGATGGCCGCGTTCAGATAGTGGGACCGGCTTCAGCCGGGAAGAGGCCGGTGTGGGCGCCACACATTTTGTGGTGTGACGCCAAATACATTCCCGGCTAAAGCCAGTCCTACAGGATGACCGCGTTCAGAGAGTGGGACCGGCTTCAGCCGGGAAGAGGCCGATGTGGGCGCCATCAGATTTGCGGTGTAGCGCGAAACGCATACACGGCTAAAGCCAGTCCTACAGGATGACCGCGTTCAGATAGTGGGACCGGCTTCAGCCGGGAAGAGGCCGATGTGGGCGCCATCAGATTTGCGGTGTAGCGCGAAACGCATACACGGCTAAAGCCAGTCCTACAGGATGACCGCGTTCAAATAGTGGGACCGGCTTCAGCCGGGAAGAGGCCGGTGTGGGCGCCATCAGATTTGCGGTGTGGCGCGAGATGCATTCCCGGCTAAAGCCAGTCCTACAGGATGACCGCGTTCAGAGAGTGGGACCGGCTTCAGACGGGAAGAGGCCGATGTGGGCACCATCAGATTTGCGGTGTTACGCGAGACGCATTCCCGGCTAAAGCCAGTCCTACAGGATGGCCGCGTTCAGAGAGTGGGACCGGCTTCAGCCGGGAAGAGGCCGGTGTGGGCACCCTCAATTCTGCGGTGTGGCGCGAGATGCATTCCCGGCTAAAGCCAGTCCTACAGGATGGCCGCGTTCAGATAGTGGGACCGGCTTCAGCCGGGAAGAGGCCGGTGTGGGCGCCATCAGATTTGCGGTGTGACGCAAGACGCCTTCCCGGCTAAAGCCAGTCCTACAGGATGGCCGCGTTCAGATAGTGGGACCGGCTTCAGCCGGGAAGAGGCCGGTGTGGGCGCCATCAGATTTGCGGTGTAGCGCGAAACGCATACACGGCTAAAGCCAGTCCTACAGGATGACCGCGTTCAAATAGTGGGACCGGCTTCAGCCGGGAAGAGGCC
>NZ_JBTOPV010000010.1:0-109301 GCF_055284355.1 Pseudomonas sp. HP_01
GCTCCTCCCCCCCCCCCCGCCGCCCCCGTGGCCCCCCCCCCCCCCCCCCCCCCCCCCCCCGCTCCTACGCCTTCGGCAGAAGCGGGGCGGGGTATGCTTGAACTCTGGTGTTTTGATTCTCGCCGGATGCCGTAGGAGCGCGGCTTGTCCTGCGATCTGCCGGGAACCGGCAGTCAACGAGGCGATCCTTTTCCATCAGGCACACCGCATTGGCCGGTTTGCTGTCGATACGCGCCAGATCGCGGGACAAGCCACGCTCCTACCGAACTTTCATGCGCCGGACGTCCAGCGCCTGGCACAGATCATTGTAGGAGCGCGCTTGCCCGCGAAGACTGGGGTACAGCTGATAAAGATGCGTCGGGTGTACCAACGCTTTCGCGGGCAAGCGCGCTCCTACGCCTTCGGCAAAAGCGGGAGCGAGATATGCCTGAGAAGGTTATTCAAAGCCAGGCCCGCCGCATTGGCGCGGTGGGCCTGCAGGACTCAGTCTTAGTGCAGCTTCATCCGTGGCTCGGTGCCGCGGCCGATTCGGCTACCCAGCATGAGCATCAGCGTGCGGAACATGCCGTAAAGCGCCATCTGGTGCATGCGGTACAGCGAGACGTAGAACATCCGCGCCAGCCAGCCTTCGAGCATGACGCTGCCGGTCAGGTTGCCCATCAGATTGCCGACCGCCGAGAACTTCGACAGCGAAATCAGCGAGCCGTAGTCCTGATAGCGATACTCGGGCAGCGTCCCGCCCTCGATGCGCAGCTTCAGCGATTTCACCAGTAACGACGCCTGTTGATGGGCCGCTTGCGCGCGGGGCGGGACATTACGGTCGGTGCCTTTTTGCGGGCAGGCCGCGCAGTCACCGAAGGCGAAGATATTGTCGTCGCGTGTGGTCTGCAGCGTCGGACGAACTTGCAGCTGATTGATGCGATTGGTCTCAAGACCGGCGATGCCCTCCAGAAATGCAGGAGCGCGGATGCCCGCCGCCCAGACCTTCAGCGTTGCAGGAATCACCTGACCGGTCGCGGTCACCAGGCTGTCAGCCGTCACTTCGCTGACAGCCGAATTGGTCAGCACCGTCACGCCCAGTTTCTCCAGCGTCTTGTGCACCGGGCCGCCAATACGCTCCGGCAGTGCCGGCAGCACGCGTGGCCCGGCCTCGATCACGGTGATGCGCAGGTTTTCCGGCTTGATCTGGCCGAGCCCGTAGGCCGCCAGTTCGTGCGCGGCGTTGTGCAGCTCTGCGGCCAGCTCGACACCCGTAGCCCCGGCACCGACGATGGCGACGTTGATCTCTTCGGCCGCATCATTCTGGCTGGCGTGGGCGCGCAGATAGCGATTGAGCAATTGCTGATGGAAGCGCTCGGCCTGCTTGCGCGTGTCGAGAAACAGGCAGTGCTCAGCCGCGCCTTTGGTGCCGAAATCATTGGTCGTGCTGCCCACGGCAATCACCAGCGAGTCGTAGTCCAGGCTGCGCGCCGGGACCAACTCGTTGCCGTTTTCGTCGAGGGTCTCGGCCAGATGGATCTGCTTGTTCTCGCGGTCCAGCCCGGTCATGCGGCCCATCTGAAACTGAAAATGGTTCCACTTGGCTTGCGCCACGTAGTTCAGCTCATCCTCATAGGAGTTGAGCGAACCGGCGGCCACTTCGTGCAGCAGCGGTTTCCAGATGTGGGTCAGGTTGGCGTCGACCAGCGTGACGCTGGCCTTGCCTTTCTTGCCCAAGGTTTTACCCAGACGGGTAGCCAGTTCCAGACCGCCAGCGCCTCCGCCGACAATCACAATACGATGGGTCATGGGGATATCTCATAAGGCTTAAGGAATTCTGTGTCAGCGCAATCCGCGCGAGCGCAAGGCAGCTCATAGCGGCAGATCGCTTGGTAAACGGTTCAACGGGCCCGGTCCGAGCACCACCACAAGGAGCAGCCGAAGCCAAAAAGGCCGGCGCTCGACTTGGGCTGGGGGCTCGAAGGTACTCTTCGACACGCCCTGGGTCGGCAGGTTTCAGGCGGCTGATCATTTGAGGCTCTTAATCAATCTTGACCCGGATCAGGAAACGGCGCTGTTGGCTGCGTTAAAGTCCTGGACGCTCGGTTCGATCGGCTCGATACACAAAACGTCATCCAGACGCACGATGCCGCTTTGTATCACCCGCGCGGTGATTCCGCCATGGCCGCGAACGGCCTGAAAAATGCCGTGGCCCAGGCGTTGCTCAAGGCGTGCGCAGGGTTGGCACCAGCCGGTGGTTTCGAAGATCGCCTGACCGATGCGGAAGCGCCGGTTTTTCAGGCTGAACAGGTTGATGCCGCTGATCACGATGTTGCGCCGCAGATCCCGTGGCAACACCGGGTTGTCCTCGGTCCGGCCCATCAGCGAACTGACCACCGCAAAGTGCTCCCACTGGATCAGCGTCACCTGTCGAGCGTTGCGCGGGCCAGGGCGTGCATGATCGCCCGTCAGGCCAGCTTCGCGGCGGGCTTCCACGGCGTCAAGTTCAACCATCTCGCCACGGGATTCCGGGCGCACGCCGATCCAGCGCACACGCCCGCGCTGGGGTACATCGGCGATCAATTCCTGCAACGGACTCATAAACTGATTCCCACATCAAACACCACGCTACGGCCCAGATTGGTCCGCAGAAAATCCGGAGCGTCCGGATGGGCGAACAATACCCGGGCGAAGGTCGGTCCGACCAGCGAGAGTGATCGCCAGCCCTGACGTAAATACTCGGTGGGCGGAGGAAAGTGGCTGTTCAGGTCCAGCACCTCGCGTTTGAGGCTGGCGAAGGCAATGATGTCAAACTCGCCCAAATCCAGCCCACGCTCCTTGTAGTTGTGGGCCTTTTTGCGCAGGGTTGGCGCCAGGCGCCGCAGCAATTCGGCAGCGGGGATGCGTTTGGGTTTGGCTTCTCGTCTCACCAGTTGACTGAGTGAAAACGCGCTGCGTCGGCGTTGCAGTTCTTCACGCCACTCATCGTTGAGTCGACGACCTTCATCCAGAACGAAAAACACTTCAAAACACGCATCGCGAAACAGTACGTCCGGCGGCTCTTGCCCGGCAGGCAAGAAGTCGTCGGTGCGATGGGGAATGTTCAGGCCTTGCAGCAATCGTTCGCACACCCAACGTTCGCGCTCCCACTTGCGCGCATTGGACAGAAACGCGTTGGCTTGCTCGGCCTGGCTCGTCAAGAGACGCAGATAATCGGAGTCATCCATGGCGCCAAGCTTAACGCTCCGGAGGGGAGAAGAAACACCGGGTTAGATTTAAAGTTGGCTGGTTTGCTCGTATTTACCCCGGAGCCGGCTTGCTGGCGAATGCGGTGTATCAGTCCCCTTTGATGTATCTGACAGATTGCCTTCGCCAGCGCGCCAGCTCCTACGCATCGAAGTGAGCATTAATGCCATGGGATCCCTCTTAAAACGCTCCGGACTCAACCGACAGCTCAGCCACCAGAAAATCAATGAACGCCCGCGTCTTCATCGGCACTCGCCGGGACGAGGGATACACCGCGTTCACCGTAATTGCCGGCGCCTCCCAATCGCACAGCACCGGCACCAGACGCCCGTCCGCCACTGCGCGCTCGACGATGAAGTTGGGCAGCAGTGCGATGCCCATTCCCGCCACAGCAGCCTGCGCCAGGATGTCACCGTTGTTCGCGTGCAACGGCCCACTTACCGTCACCCGCTGGGTTTCCTTACCGTTGCATAACTGCAGACTCGCGCCGCTCTGCAGATAGCCGTAGCTCAGGCACTTGTGGTGTGCCAGATCCTTGGGCGTTTGCGGCGTGCCTTCGCGGGCCAGGTAGCCAGGCGAGGCCACCATGATCCTCGGCGCCGGGGCCAGCGAGCGCGCGATCATCGACGAGTCCGGCAGGCTGGCGATCCGAATCGTTACGTCGAAACCGCCCTTGACCGGATCCACCTGCTGATCGCTCAACACCACCTGCAGCTCGACATTCGGATGCAATTCGTTGAAGCGCGGAATCAGCGGCCCCAGACGACTCAGCCCAAACGACATCGGCGCGTTGACCCGCAATACGCCGCGTATCTCGCCCATGCCGGTCCGCGCCCGCTGTTCGGCCTCGTCCAGCGAGGCGATGACATCCCGACACGCGTCGTAGTACTCGGCGCCCGCTTCCGTCAGATGCAGGCTGCGCGTGGTGCGCTGCAACAACTGCACACCGATGGCTTCTTCCAGCGCCTGAATCTGCTTGCTGATTTTCGAGCGCGGTACGTCGAGCGCGCGGGCTGCTGCGGCAAAGCCGTTGGCGCCCACAGTAGCGACAAACGCGCGCATGCATTCGATACGATCCATGACCGTCCCTGAATTGGAAACAATGAGTCCCAATTCTATGGGATTGTTCCTTAAGCAGCCAGTCCGTACATTCACTCCCAAGCCAGCCAACAAGCGCGACGAGCGCAGCGGCTAACCCATATCGAACTCACTGCTGACCACTAAGGAATCTACCCATGTCCATTCGCGAACTGCTGAACCCAACCAACGCAGCCCTGATCCTCATCGACCACCAGCCGCAAATGGCCTTCGGCGTTCAGTCGATCGACCGCCAGACGCTTAAGAACAACACCGTCGGCCTGGCCAAAGCTGCCAAGATCTTCAACGTGCCGACGATCTATACCTCGGTCGAATCCAAAAGCTTCAGCGGCTTCATCTGGCCTGAACTGCTGGCGGTGTTCCCGGATCAGCAGCCGATCGAACGCACGTCGATGAACTCGTGGGAAGACAAGAAACTGGTGGAAGCGGTTAAGGCGACCGGTCGCAAGAAGTTGATCATTGCCGCGCTGTGGACCGAGGTCTGCCTGAACTTCCCGACGCTGGACGCGCTGGCTGAAGGCTACGAGGTGTACATCGTCACTGACGCTTCCGGCGGGACGACCAAGGAAGCCCACGACATGTCGGTGCAGCGAATGATTCAGGCGGGCGCAGTGCCGGTGACCTGGCAGCAGGTGCTGCTCGAATTCCAGCGCGACTGGGCACACAAGGAAACCTACGAAGCAGTGATGGAGCTGGTCTTGGAACACAGCGGCGCATACGGCATGGGCGTCGACTACGCCTACACCATGGTTCACGGCGCGCCGCAGCGTAAATTGGGCTAAAACCCTCGGCCAAAAAAAAGCTTCGCGATTAACGTCGCGAAGCTTTTGTTTTCTGCGGTTTATCGTCGAGCACGGTTCCGGTCATTCCGAGCGGAATATGTCCACAAACTCACCGGACACCGCAGTCCACTGTAGGAGCGCGCTTGCCCGCGAATGCGTCAGCACAGTCAACATCCTACTACCTGACCCACCGCCATCGCGGGCAAGCGCGCTCCTACAGTTAGATATCGATCCGGAACAAGGGGAATGCAGCGGCGCTGGTGATGTTCGGCCCGGAGTGGTTGGAGAGGGTTAAACGCACCCGTTACCTGTCGGCGCTCTCGAAGGACTCAGCCTCCGAGCGCCGAGTCTGATCAATGCTGACGAGGGTCGAGGTCGCCCGAAAACAGCTCGTCTTCAGCATCCGGCGCAACCGGAATCGCATGTTCTTCCGACGCCCAGGCACCCAGGTCGATCAGCTTGCAACGGTCTGAACAGAACGGCCGAAATTTACTCTCCGGCGTCCACTCCACGGGCGCTCCGCAGGTTGGGCAATCGACGGTCATTGGTTGGCTCATCATTGGCCTCCACGCAAAGTTAAATAAAAGTGATGCAGACGCTCGACCTCGCTTTTCAGCCAGGCCGGCTCACGGTCATTGACGATCACATCATCGGCCCGGCTCAAGCGCTCGTCGCGACTGGCCTGCGCCTTGAGGATCGCCCGTACCTGTTCCTCGTTGGTCTTGTCACGCAACACTGTGCGCTCGATCTGCACCGATTCCGGCACATCTATGACCAACACCCGCTGCACCATCTGGTGCTGAGAAGTCTCCAGCAACAGCGGCGACACCAGAATCGCGTAAGTCGATTCAGCGCGCGCCAGGTACTGACGGATTTCCTCGCGGATCAGCGGATGCAACAGGCCTTCGAGCCAGACCCGCTGTTGCGGGTCCTTGAAAATCAGCTCGCGCAACGCGGCTCGGTTCAGCGTGCCATCGCCCTGCAAGACGCTCGCGCCGAAGTGCTCGGCAATCTGCGCCAGGGCAGGGCGCCCGGGTTCGACCACCCAGCGGGCGGCCTGATCAGCGTCCACCAAATGCACGCCGAGATCGACGAAGCACTGAGCGGCCGCACTCTTGCCACTGCCGATGCCTCCGGTGAGGCCGAGAATCCAGGGTTTTGACGCAGGAGAAGTCATCTGAAACCGGCGATCTGCAAATACGAAGTCGTTATTTGATCACCCCAGAGCAATGCGATCCACCCCGCGAGCGCCAGATAAGGACCGAAGGGGATCGGCGTGCTGGTCTCGACATTGCGTAAGCGCAGCAGAATGAGGCCCAACACCGCCCCGACAATCGACGACAGTAGAATCGTCAGCGGCAGAATCTGCCACCCGCCCCACGCGCCGAGCATGGCCAGCAACTTGAAATCGCCGTAGCCCATGCCTTCCTTGCCGGTGATCAGCTTGAACAGCCAGAACACACACCACAACACCAGATACCCCGCGACCGCGCCCCACAGCGCATCGGTCAGCGACGTGAACAGCCCGAACGCATTGACGATCAGGCCCAGCCACAACAGCGGCAACACGATTGCGTCGGGCAGAAGCTGGTGGTCGGCGTCGATCAGACTCATCGCCAACAAACCCCATGTCAGCACCAGCATCGCCCCAGCCTGCCAACCGAAACCGAAATGCCAGGCGATAAAGGCCGAGAGTAAGCCACACGCCAATTCAACAAACGGGTAGCGCTTGCTGATCGGGGCTTTGCACTGGGAGCACCTGCCGCCGAGGAACAGATAACTCACGACCGGAATGTTCTCCCACGCGCGGATTTTGTGTGAGCAATGCGGGCAGCGGGAGTGGGGGAGGATGAGGTTGAAGGTTTCTGGTTGTGGCTCGGCGGGGAGGTCGAGCATTTCCCGGGACTGGGCTTTCCAGTCGCGGATCATCATTAGCGGTAATCGATAGACAACGACATTCAGGAAGCTGCCGACTAGCAGGCCCAAGATGAGTGCGCATAAAACAAAGGCCAGCGGGGAGCTGGCCAGGAGGTCGAGGAGGGGCATGGTTAGACGACTTGTCCGAGTTTGAAAATGGGGAGGTACATGGCGATCACGAGTCCGCCGACAATAACGCCAAGGAAAGCCATGATCATGGGTTCCATGAGGCTCGTCAGGCTGTCCACCATGTTGTCGACTTCGTCCTCGTAGTAGGTCGCGACTTTATCGAGCATTGAGTCCAGCGCGCCGGATTCTTCCCCAATCGCGGTCATCTGTATGGCCAACATCGGAAATACGCCGGTGCTCCGCATGGAAAAGTTGAGCTGCATGCCGGTGGAGACGTCCTGTTTGACTTTGTTGACGGCGTTCTTGAACACAACATTACCGGTGGCGCCAGCGACGGAATCAAGCGCCTCTACCAATGGAACGCCCGCGGCGAACGTCGTGGACAAGGTCCGTGCGTATCGCGCTACTGCGGACTTGTACAACAAAGGGCCAATAACGGGGAACTTGAGGAGTGCTCGGTCAAGGCCATTTCTAAACTTTTCGGAAGTTCGGTATGCGCGCCGAAACAAGAAAATACTCAATGCGATCCCGCCCAAGATCATCCACCAATACTCCTGAACCATTTTTGATAGGCCAATCACCATCAATGTGAATGCAGGGAGCTCAGCTCCGAACCCGTCGAAAATGCTCTGAAACTGAGGTACGACTTTGAGTAACAAGATCCCCGTTACGATAAACGCGACAACGATCACAGCGATTGGATAGGTCATCGCTTTTTTGATCTTGGCTTTCAGTGACTCAGTCTTTTCTTTGTAGGTTGCGACTCGATCCAACAACGTTTCGAGAGCACCTGCTTGTTCACCTGCATCTACCAGGTTGCAGAAAAGATCATCGAAATATAAGGGCTTCTGCCTCAGCGCCGTTGCGAAGCTGTGTCCGGCGGCGACCTCTTGCTTGATGTCGTCTACCAGCTTTCGCATGTTCGGGTTGTCATGCCCCTCGCTGATGATGTCGAAGGATTGCAACAGCGGCACACCTGCTTTCATCATGGTTGCCATCTGGCGGCTGAAGAATGCGATGTCCAACGGCTTAATCTTCTTGCCTTTGCTGAAGATCGAAGCCGATTTTTTTCGGACTTTGGTCGGGTTGACTCCCTGCTTTCGCAGCTGAGCTTTTACCAAGGCAGGATTGTGCCCATTGATTTCGCCAGTGAGCTTAGTCCCTTTTTTATCTACCCCTTCCCAAGCATAGACGCTGACTTTTACTGCTTTGGTCGCCATGCTTAATCCTTGGTCACCCTGTTTATTTCTTCAAGACTGGTCACACCCTGCATCGCCTTCATCAGGCCCGAGGTGCGCAGATCGTTAAAGCCGTCTCTGCGCATCTGTTCGGAAATTTGGATCGAATTGCCTTCCTCCATGATGATGCGCTCCAGCGCTGGCGTGCTCTTCACCACTTCGTAGATGCCTACGCGGCCCTTGTACCCGCCGTTGCAGTGCTCGCAGCCCACTGGAGAGTAAAGCTGAAATGCGCCGATCTGCGACTCGGGGAAACCTTCCGCAATCAAAGTTTCACGCGGAATCTCAACCTCCTTTTTGCAGTGGGGGCACAGTTTCCGCGCCAGGCGTTGAGCGATGATCAGGTTAATTGCCGTCGCTATATTAAATGCCGCCACGCCCATGTGATGAAGCCGGGTAAGCGTCTCGGCCGCGCTGTTGGTGTGCAGCGTAGACAAAACCATGTGTCCAGTCTGCGACGCCTTAATGGCAATTTCGGCAGTCTCGAGATCTCGAATCTCGCCAACCATGATTACGTCAGGATCCTGACGCAGAAACGCCCGCAGTGCCTGAGAGAAGTCCATCCCCTGACGCGGATTGACGTTGACCTGGTTGATGCCCTCAAGGTTGATCTCTACCGGGTCTTCTGCTGTCGAGATGTTGATATCAACGGTGTTGAGAATATTCAATCCGGTGTAAAGCGACACCGTTTTACCCGAGCCGGTAGGGCCAGTCACAAGGATCATGCCTTGGGGTTGGCGTAGAGCCTCAAGGTAGAGCGCCTTTTGTTCAGGCTCATACCCAAGCGCGTCGATGCCCATTTGTGCAGTAGTAGGGTCCAGAATCCGCATCACAATCTTTTCACCCCACAATGTAGGCAGGGTGTTGACCCGGAAGTCGATGGCGCGGTTTTTAGAAATTCTGAGTTTGATGCGACCATCTTGGGGTTTGCGACGCTCCGAAATATCGAGGCTCGCCATGACCTTTAGGCGTGCAGCAATTCGCCCAGCAAGGTGAATGGGCGGCTTCGCCACCTCATGGAGAATGCCGTCGGTACGGAGCCTTACCCGAAAGATCTTTTCGTAGGGTTCGAAATGCAGATCAGACGATCCTAGGCGGATAGCGTCCATCAGCATCTTATTAACGAATCGGACGACCGGCGCGTCATCGGCGTCTTGACCGCCGATCGCGGTCTCTTTGCTCTCATCGACCGCCTCGATTTCGAGGCCCAGATCGACGTCCGCCAAGTCGCCCATACCAGCATTACCGTCGAAGAACTTATCGATAGCGATGGTCAGTTTGTCGTCTTCGACCAAAATGGCTTCAGTGGTCAGGCCGGTGCTGAACTGGATGTCAGTAATAGCTTGATGATTGGTGGGGTCAGATATGCCCACAAAAAGCTTGTTACCCCTACGCCACAGCGGAAGCGCGCAGTGCTGGCGAATGAGCTTCTCACTGACGAGCCCTTTCGGTTGGGTCTCCTTGTCCAGCGTGCCGAGATCAAGAAAAGGAATGCCGAATTGATCTGACGCGACCTCAGCCAGCGTAATGCTCTTAAGTAGCTTCGTCTCGACGAGGTGGTGCACAAGCGAAACCTTGTCACGTCGCGCTTGTTCGTAGGCTTTTTGGGCCGTTTTCTCAGTGAGCAGCTCAGCCACAACAAGTTGTTTAGCCAAGCCGGTTAGGACGACGTCAGTCATTACAGCCACCAGATCCAGACATTGGACCGTTTATAGCCTAGTCAAGCTTGGCTGCCAAATAAGCAATGTCAGGGTGACGGAAATTGTCACTTTGTGCTGACTCCGCGCGCCGTTTGCGACGGGGGCGCTTGCAGAAGGGGCAACGGCTTCGGCGATTAGAAACTGGCACGTTGCGTGCAATTACTACTTCGAGCAACACCAAATTGACGCTTGGAGTAGTAGCGATGAATTTACAAAAAGGTTTTACGTTAATCGAGCTGATGATTGTCGTGGCGATCATCGGGATCCTGGCCGCGATCGCAATCCCTCAATATCAGGATTACGTGGTGCGCGCGCGCTGGGCTGACAACAACACTGCGATTGCGCCTGTGAAAGCAGCAATCGCAGAGTGCCTGCAGACTAACAACAGCGTCCTCGCCAGTTGCGACACCCCCGCAAGGCTGTTGACGACCGTCGGGTATGCAGGTCTTCCTGCTGCGACCCCTAACATGAACGCTGTGGTTATGACTCCTGGTACTGCGGCAATCGTGGTAACTGGTACAGCGGCGGCAGGTGGTTGCACTGTCACTTGGACGCCGGGCGTTGCTGATGCTAACCGCATCACTTGGGCTAGTGTGACGGGCGGTGGCTGCACTCGTTCTCGTACTGGTGTGAACTAACGACACCGCCAGAGTCGGCGTTTTGTAGGTGGGGCTGGCTAGAGCTTTTACTTACACCACAACGCTTTTCGCCGAAATAGCTCAGTCGGTAGAGCAGCGCACTCGTAACGCGAAGGTCGTAGGTTCGATTCCTATTTTCGGCACCAGAAACACAAAAAGCCCGGTCCTCAAGACCGGGCTTTTTCTTACCAACATTCTTACAACCTCGCCAATCAACAAATCCCCGGCGGAATCCCGTCCTTATTAAAATCCTTCAACCGCTCCTTTTCCTCCTCAGTCGAGTGGGCCGGAACGTCTTCTTCAGGTTCGACAGGTTTCTTCTCGTCAGCCATCGTCATTTCCTCATCCGTCTAATCACCAATCCGATTTCAGGGATCTCAGGCCCATAACAAGCAGAGCCCTGGCAATCCACGCAGTTCAACCTTTACGACGTCGCGACGCTTTCAAATGCTCAACCGCATCGACAAATCCACCGCCTTCACATCCTTAGTCAGCGTCCCAATGGAAATGTAATCAACGCCCGTTTCAGCAATGGTCCTCAGGGTCGCGTCAGTCACACCGCCGCTGGCCTCCAACTTGGCGCGACCCGCAGTGAGGCGCACAGCCTCGCGCATGTCGTCCAGGCTCAGTTCGTCGAGCATGATGATGTCGGCGCCGCCGTCGAGGGCCTGTTTGAGTTCGTCGAGGCTTTCCACTTCGATTTCCACGGGCTTGCCCGGTGCGATCTTGTGGGCGGCGGTGATGGCTTCCGCAATGCCGCCGCATGCGGCGATATGGTTTTCTTTGATCAGGAAGGCGTCGAACAAGCCGATGCGGTGGTTATGACAGCCGCCGCAGGTGACGGCGTATTTCTGAGCCATTCTTAAACCCGGGAGGGTTTTGCGTGTGTCGAGCAGTTTGACTTGGGTGTCCGCCACCATGTCGGCGTAGTGCCGGGCGCGCGTCGCAACGCCTGACAGCAGTTGCAAAAAGTTGAGCGCGCTGCGTTCGCCCGTCAGCAGCGAACGGGCAGGGCCTTCCAGGTGGAACAGCGCCTGATTGGGCTGCACGCGATCGCCGTCAACAATCTGCCAATGCACCGCGACGCGTGGGTCGAGTTGACGGAAGACCGCGTCAACCCACGCCGTGCCCGCAATCACCGCTGCGTCGCGGGAGATCACAGTGGCCTTGGCCAGTCGCTCCGCCGGTATCAGCTGCGCAGTGATGTCGCCAGTGCCGACATCCTCGAGTAACGCACGGCGCACGTTTGCGTCGATTTCAGCAGTGAGGGCGTCAAGACGTAGGTTTGGCATATCAGGCTCCACGGACTAAGTGCGCCGAGTATATGGCAGACTTGTGTACCAACCTAAGTAGGCCAGGTGCTCAGTCGGGTGCATAACCTGCACTTTGTCGGTTTTTTACTCGGTTATGCGACAGATTGCGATTTTGAGGGTCTATCGCTGCGCACGTCCCTTCGCCGCCTCCTATTATTCCAACTAAGGCGAAGACACCGCTGGCGAGCGGGTCTGATTTACCTGATACTTTCGCCTTGTATTTGACGTCATGGCGTTGACGTTAGCCTGCAACATCCCCAGGGATAAAATTTTGAGATCCGTCCGAATGGAGTCGAGTCTTCATTCGCTGCGGGGTGTAGCTGTTGTTAAAGCAGTTGTGTCGACGGTGTGAAGGAGTCCTTGATGCAGAACGACAGTAATAAAGTGGTGCCATTGAAGGCGGGTCCGGATAATCCCGGTTCCTCGCCTCTCGCTCGGCTGCCCGTCGTTCTGCTTCAGGTGCGTGATCGGGCCGCTCAGCAGTTGAAGGAAAGCCTGCAGACGCTGTTCGATAACGCTGATGACACGCTGTTCGAAATGGCTGATCGTGCCCACAACAACGCCGAACAGAACATCTTTTTCGAGGCCATGCGCGACTTGCGTCTGAAGCGCAAAAGCATCGAGCGCAATTTCCTCGACAAATTCTTTGAGGCGTTCCTGCGCCTGGGTCAGTACGAAGTGGCTGAGCCACCGATGCCAGAGCCCGTTTCCTACGACAAGCTTGCGCTGGTTCACAACGACGATCTTGAGCGAACCGTGGCGGTAGACGCCATGGTGGTCAAGGTCATGAGTCGCGACGGTATCGCCCTTGGTCAACTGACCACACGTTTGAATGTACTGATCCCGCAGCCGTTGACCGACGAGACCAATCCGATGGGTCCGACGCTGCTGTGTGACTATTTCCTGCAGGCCGGGCGCAGCCTTGGCGTTGAAATCAAGGTGAAGCTGATCATTCTCAAATTGTTTGAGAAGTACGCTTTGAGCAACGTCGATCAGCTCTTTGAGGAAGCCAACCAGTTGCTAATTTCCGCAGGTGTATTGCCGGAACTGAAGGCGCTGCCTTCCCGTCGCTCGACTGATCGTATCGCCAGCGTGCCGCTGTCGAGTGAAGCCATGCGCGCCGACAACGCCGCCATTCTTCAGGCGACGGAGAGCCTCGATAAAAGTGTTCAGGACGTGTTTTCTGCATTGCAGGATTTGCTTGTTCACGTGCGTGGCCACCTCACTCCGCGCCCCGATTCGGTGACCGAGGCGCGCCCGATTTCGAGTCAGGATCTGCTGCGTCTGCTGTCCCATTTGCAACAGTACGTACCGAAAGTCGAAGAAAGTGACGACTTTGATCTGCGCGCCCAGCTTGAGCAGTTGATCAGCCGTGTGAGCGCGAGAAGCGGCAAGTTTCGCGTGGTCGGCACGATGGATGAGGACGTTATTAACCTCATCTCGATGCTCTTTGAATTCATTCTCGACGACCGCAACCTGCCGAGTTCGCTGCGCGCGTTGATCGGCCGTTTGCAAATTCCAATGCTCAAGGTCGCGGTCATCGACAAGAGTTTCTTCAGCCGTGGCAGCCATCCTGCGCGCCGGCTGCTGAACGAAATCGCTTCTGCTGCGCTCGGCTGGGGTGGTCGCGACGACACCCAGCGCGACTCGCTCTATGCCCGCATCGACCAGATCGTCCAGCGCCTGCTCCACGATTTTGTCGATGACCCGGCAATTTTCACTGAGTTGCTGGTGGATTTCCTGGCGTTCACCAGCGACGAGCGTCGTCGCAGTGAACTGCTGGAGCAGCGCACCCGTGATGCCGAACAGGGCCGTGCATTGGCCGAGTTGGCGCGTCAGCGGGTGCAGCAGGCGCTGAATGACCGGCTGCTCGGCAAGACCCTGCCGCAGGTGGTTGTTCGCCTGTTGCAGGAGGCGTGGAGCAAGGTGCTGTTGCTCACATGCCTGAAGCACGGCGACCAGTCAGTTGAATGGACGTCAGGTCTTCAGGCCATGGATGATCTGATCTGGAGCGTCGAGTCCCACGACGAGCCGGAAGCGCGACAGCGTCTGCTTGAGCTGGTGCCTGGGTTGCTCAAGTCCCTGCGCGATGGCTTGAGCAGTGCCGCTTTTGATCCGTTTGCCACCAGCGAATTCTTCAGTCAGCTCGAAGTGCTTCACGTCAAGGCGTTCAGCCACGTGACCAGAGCACCAGGCACGGGGCCTGATGCCGATCAGGCCGGGTCTGATAACGGACCGGCGATGATGGCCGTTGTCGAAGAGATCATCCTGGTTGGGCCTGGCGAGCAGATTCAGACTGAGCCGTCGACGCAGTTGCCTGCCGACGACGAAGGTTTGATGCAAGTCGAAAAGCTTCGTCTGGGCAGTTGGGTCGAAATCCACGAGGACGAATCCCACAAGCTGCGCTGTAAACTGGCTGCCATCGTTGAACCGAGCGGACGCTATGTGTTCGTCAATCGCACCGGCATGAAGGTACTTGAGAAAACCCGCATGGGCCTGGCGGTGGAGTTCCGTCGCGGCACCATTCGTGTTCTCGACGACGCCCTGCTGTTCGACCGCGCGCTGGAGTCCGTACTGGGCAATCTGCGCAAGCTCAAGGGCTAAGCGCCAGATCAGTCCTACGACTTCCAAATGCGAATCCGCATGACCTCAGCGTAGATTCGCCATCCACATCCTTTTTCGCCGCGGGCATACTGCGCGCTGTCGTTTCACGCTCTAAGGACTTCCTATGCATCTGGACCCTGCCACCGGCTGGTGCCACGGCGCGCAGCACTGCCCTTCGCCCAATTTCAATGACCGACCGGAAAACGAGATCTCGTTGCTGGTGATCCACAACATCAGTCTGCCGCCCGCGCAGTTCAAGACCGGCAAGGTCCAGGCGTTTTTTCAGAACCGGCTGGACGTCACAGAACACCCTTACTTTGAAGGCATCGCCGAGCTGCGGGTGTCTGCGCATTTCCTGATTGAGCGCGACGGGGAGGTGACTCAATTCGTGTCGTGCCTCGATCGTGCGTGGCACGCAGGTGTGTCGGTATTTGAGGGTCGCGAAACGTGCAATGACTTTTCCATTGGCATCGAGCTTGAAGGCACGGATGATCAGCCTTTCACCGAGGCGCAGTATGAGGCATTGATCGAGTTGACTCGCCAGTTGCAGGCGGCGTGGTCGGCAATTACGGTGCAACGCATATGCGGTCACAGCGACATTGCGCCGGGACGCAAGACCGACCCGGGTCCATGTTTTGACTGGGCGCGGTTTCGTGCCGCCCTGGATGTTTGAAGTGAGGAACAGCTAATGAGTTTTCTGGTTTTGCTGCTGGCGGTGTGGATCGAGAAGTTCTCGGCCCTGCGTCAGCGTATTCAGCGCGACAGGCCATGGCTCAATCAATTGAGCCGGCTGGAATCCAACCCGCATTCAGCCAAGCGGCCGTGGTGGATTTTGATGCTGACGGTAGTGCTGCCTTTGGTGGTCCTGGCCCTGGTGCTGGTGATTGTCGGATCGGTGGCCTACGGCTGGCTCGCCCTTCCGATCCACTTGCTGGTGCTGATTTACAGCCTTGGCCGCGGCGACGTCAAAGCCGCGCTCGGCTCGTTTCGAGACGCCTGCCGTCGGGGTGATCAGGAAGCGGCGGTGCTGGTGGCCGAACGTGACCTGGGTGTCCGGGCCGAGAATGAAGAGCAGCTGTTGGGCGGCGCTCAGAGGTATTTGTTGTGGGAGATTTATCAGGGTTTTTTCGCGGTCATTTTCTGGTACTTCGTACTCGGCCCGGTTGCCGCGCTGGCTTACCGCTTGTTGGCGCTCGCTTCGGAGCACGGCAAAACACCGGCACTCGTTGAGCGCGCGACCCAGGCAAGGCATGCCTTTGACTGGGTGCCTGTGCGCTTGCTGGCGGCCAGCTTTGCACTGGTTGGAAACTTCGTCGCGGTCAGTCGCGTGATGCTCAGCGAGCTGCTCAACTGGAACATCAGTGCTTCGCGCCTGATCAGCAAAGTCGGCTGCGTCGCCGGCGAGGTTCCCGCGCCAGTGGTGGGCGTTGAGGGCGTCAACAGCCTGGATGTGTTGTGGGAGCTGCTCATCCGCTCGGCCATCGTCTGGTACGTCGGCTTCGCGTTGATCACCTTATTCGTTTGAATCGTCGGGAGTCGGCAAGCCGGCTCCCGCATGTTCAGCCCTGGCTTCGCTTTGCCTAGATGTCCTCCCTGAAATATCCGTGTTGCTGCTTCGCTAACTCGCCGCTGATTGATATAGATCAATACCCAGCCGGTCCCTGACGCTATCCTCTTTTGCCTTCGGCTAGACGCCGCCACCCCTCTGAACTGACAGTTCTTCTCCACGTTATTCATTCTTCATAAAACATTAATAGCCTAAGTAAGGATGGCTTGTCGCAAGCAACTAGCGGCCGGCTGGATTCTTGATTAACAAGAATCCCTTGCTATAGCTAAACCCTCTCACCTTTTGCAAACAGGGCAACGGAATGTCAGTCGCTAAGAAAATGAGCGTCGGTCAGCTCACGATGTTGACTGCGGTCAACATGCTCGGGTCCGGCATTGTGTTATTGCCGACCAAACTCGCCGAGGTCGGCGGTATTTCCATCCTGTCCTGGCTGATCACGGCCACCGGCTCGCTGGCTCTGGCCTATGCCTTTGCGCGCTGCGGCATGCTCAGTCGCAAGACCGGCGGCATGGGCGGTTACGCAGAATATACCTTCGGTAAATCGGGCAACTACATCACCAACTACACCTACGGTTTATCGTTGCTGATTGCCAATGTGGCCATCAGTATCACCGCAGTTGGATATATTCAGACGCTGTTCGGTATCAAGTTAGGATCGCTGGAAGTCGGTCTGGCCACCATCGCCCTGTTGTGGATTACCACGTTCGCCAACTTCGGCGGCGCGAGTATTACCGGCAAGATTGGCGCGGTGACCGTATGGGGTGTTATTGCACCAGTCGTGCTGGTCTCGACCATTGGCTGGTTCTGGTTCGACAGCAGCACCTATGCGGCCGGATGGAATCCCCACGACAAATCCTGGTACGAAGCTGCAGGCGCTTCGGTGGCGATTACCTTGTGGGCGTTTCTCGGCCTGGAGTCGGCGTGCGCCAACGGTGATGCTGTGGAAAACCCAGAGAAGAACGTGCCCATCGCAGTGCTCGGCGGTACCCTCGGTGCAGCAGTGATCTACATCGTGTCGACCAATGTCATCGCCGGCATTGTCGGCAACGCGGAGCTTGTTTCTTCAACCGCACCCTTCGGGCTGGTGTTCGCCAAGATGTTCAACCCCATGATCGGCGACATCGTCATGGGGCTGATGGTGCTGGCTTGTGTCGGCTCATTGTTGGGCTGGCAGTTCACAGTGGCGCAGGTGTTCAAAAGCTCGGCGGACACCGGATACTTCCTGCCGATCTTCGCCAAGGCCAACAAGCACGGAGTGCCCATCATCAGCATGTTGATCCTGCTGGCGATCCAGACCGCACTGGCGCTGCTGACCATCAGCCCCGACCTGGCCAAACAGTTCGACACGCTGGTCAATCTCGCGGTGGTCACCAACCTGGTGCCGTACATCCTCTCGATGGCAACGCTGATGACCCTGCAAAAGGTTTCCAACGTGCCGCCGCACAAAGCCCTCATCACCAACATCGTCGCTGGCATCGCCGCCGCGTACAGCTATCTGGCGCTGTACAGCTCCGGCGCCGAAGCGTTGATGCTCGGCGGGGTGGCAACCATTTTCGGCTACACCCTGTTCGGCTTCGTCAACACTCGGCTGATCAAACTTGAAGGGCTGAACAACAGCGTGCCGACCCAGACCGTCGCGGCGCAGCACATCGTCGGCGAGCCGATCCCCGTCAATAACCTGCACCTCGCCACCCTGGAGACTCGACCATGAGCGACAACAGACATTTACTCGGCATGCTGGCGCTGCTGGTCAGCAGCCAGCCAGACAAGCGCAGCGTGTTCGGCCGGGCCCTGATCCAGTTGATCAGCGACGTGGAAGAACGCTCCATCAGCGTGCTGACCTCCGAAAGCCTGAGCGACGCAAAGTCGATCCTCAGCTCTGATCCTGCCATTCAGTGTGTGCTGCTGAGTTGGGAGATGGACGACAGCCAGGACCATCATGAATGCATCAACCTGCTCACCGCCTTGCGTGAGCGCAACACGCGAGTGCCGGTGTTTCTGATCAGCGATCGCAGTACGGCGTCGAGTGTGCCGTTGATTGTCATGCAGCACGCCGATGACTTCATCTGGCTGCCGGAAGACACCAGCCGCTTCCTTAGCGGACGCATCATGGCGGCCATCGAACGCTATCGTCAGGCGGTGTTGCCGCCGATGTTCGGCGCGCTGCTGAAGTTCGCCCGCAGCTACGAATATTCCTGGCACACCCCGGGCCATGCCGGCGGCACGGCATTTTTGAAAAGCACCGCAGGCCGCGCGTTCTACGAGTTCTTCGGCGAAAACCTGCTGCGTTCCGACCTGTCGATTTCCGTCGGCGAACTGGGCTCGTTGCTCGACCACAGCGGCCCGATCGGCCAGGGCGAGCGCTACGCCGCGAAGGTGTTCGGCGCCCATCGCACGTACTACGTGACCAATGGTTCGTCGATGTCCAACCGCGTGATCCTGATGGCCAGCGTCACCCGTGACCAGATCGCCCTGTGCGACCGCAACTGTCACAAGTCCGCCGAGCACGCGATGACGCTGTCCGGCGCGATCCCGACTTACCTGGTGCCCACGCGCAACCGCTTCGGCATCATCGGCCCGATCCTGCCGCAAACCCTGAGCGCCGAGAGCGTCAAAGCCGCCATCGCCAGCAATCCGCTGGTCAAAAGCCACATCGACCCGACGCCGGTGCATGCCATCGTCACCAACTCCACGTACGACGGCCTGACCTACAACGTCACCCGCGTCGAAGAGCTACTGGGGCAGAGCGTTGACCGGCTGCATTTTGACGAGGCCTGGTACGGCTATGCGCGGTTCAACCCGCTGTACAAAGACCGCTTCGCCATGCACGGCAGCCCGGATGATCACGATCCGTCCAAGCCCACCGTGTTCGCCACGCAGTCGACTCACAAGCTGCTCGCGGCGCTGTCCCAGGCCTCGATGATTCATGTCCGTAATGGCCGCAACCCGATTCCCCACGGGCGGTTCAACGAGTCCTACATGATGCACGCGTCGACCTCGCCCAATTACGCGATCATGGCGTCCTGCGATGTCAGCTCGGCGATGATGGAGGCGCCTAGTGGGCAAATTCTGACCAACGAATCCATCGAAGAAGCGGTGGCGTTCCGTCAGGTCATCTCGCGCATGCAGACCGACATGCTGAGCCGCGACGACTGGTTTTTCTCCTGCTGGCAGCCGCCTACGGTGCAGGTCGGGGCTACGGCGATTGCGTTTCACGAAGTCGATCCGGTGCGGCTCAAGACCGATCCAAACTGCTGGGTCTTGCACCCCAACGAGGTGTGGCACGGCTTCGGAGACATCGAAGACGGCTACTGCATGCTCGACCCGATCAAGGTGTCCATCCTCAGTCCGGGCATGGGCGACGACGGCAACCTGCTGGACTTCGGCATTCCGGCCTGCTTGCTCAGTGCCTACCTGGGGCATCAAGGCATCATCGTTGAGAAGACCACCGACTTCACCATCCTTTTCCTGTTCTCCATCGGCATCACCAAGGGCAAGTGGGGCACGCTGGTCAACGCATTGCTCGACTTCAAGCGCGACTACGACACCAACCTGGAACTGGAAATTTGCCTGCCCGAACTGCTGACCGCGAACCAGCAGCGCTATGCCGGCATGGGACTAAAGGATCTGGCGCAAGCTATCTTTGCCGCGATGAAAGAGACCAAGACCACGGCCGCCATGTCGAAGGCGTTCGGCACGTTGCCCAAGGCGGAGTTCAGCCCGGTGGAGGCGTATGAGAAGTTGGTCAAAAACGAGGTGGAGCAGGTCACTCTGGAAGAGGCCGCCGGGCGAATTGCCGCGACAGGGATCGTGCCTTACCCGCCGGGCATCCCGCTGCTGATGCCGGGGGAAAACGCAGGCCCTGCGGATGGGCCGGTGCTGTCCTATCTTCGGGCGCTGGAAAGCTTTGATCGATCATTCCCCGGCTTCACCCACGACACCCACGGGATTGAAAGCGAAGCAGGTGTATATCGACTGCTGGTGTTGAAATAGCTGCAGCGCTGAAAGAGGTGGGCCGTTTGGCGCACCTGCGGCTCAGTTGCTCTGGGCCTTCTGCAGTGCCTGCTGCGTCAGCGCCACACATTCACGTCCACCGTCATCGTTGTGCCGCGCCAGGGCCGCTTCGGCGCGGTGCACGGTGGTGTCGATATCGCTTTTCACTGCGTCGCTGAGGTTGGGATTGGCGACTTTCGCGTCACGAACCTTGCTCAGGTTCATCTGGCACTGATTGTTATCGTCGTTGGCATTTGCCGCGAAGGGCAGGGCACATGCAGTCAGGAGCAAGCCGGCAAGCAGGGCGTGTTTCATGTGGGTTTCCGCAGAAGTAGGGGTGTGGCTCGTTATCTGTACGAGCTTTCCGCATCAGACCTCAGATTCCGGATTTCCGCCAGTGGCCGCTTAACGCGATCTGTCACCTGACCAGTGTGATGATGCCGACCACCTTCTTGTCGCCATCCAGCACCGGCAAGTAATTGCTGTCATTCCTGGCCAGCATCTTCATCGCGTCCGCCATCGAATGCTCCAGGGACAGACTTTCCGTACTGCGTGAGAGAGTCCGAGCGGCGTCGATATCGAAACGGTTACGCCGCAGCGCGTGCTCTTCGGTCTTGTGCAGAATCTCCTCAAGGTCCTCCCGAGAAACATCGACGAACTCGCCCATCTCCTCCAGCGCCTTGTCGAGATCCTCGGTCTTGAAACCGTCGTTGTTGAGTGGCGGCTGTTCGGTCGCCGGCAACTCACTGGCCTGCGCCTTGGGGTAGCGCACCCTGGTCAGGTTGTTGTAGATCAGCGCGCCGACCAGCAGACACAGCGCGTTGAGCATCACCGGGCCAAGCACATACAGCCCCAAGGGCGACAGCTCGTTCTTCGACGTGACGATGCAGATCGCCACCGCTGCAGCGGGCGGATGCAGGCAGCGCAACACGCACATGAGCAGGATGGACGAGCAGACCGCCAGGCTGGCGGCGTTGATGGTGTTGCCGAACAGCCTGATGGACAAGAGCGCCACCAGCGCGGCGATCAGGTAACTGCCGAGGATCGACCAAGGCTGCGCGAGCGCCCCGGTCGACACCGCAAACAGCAGCACCGCCGACGCACCGACCGGGCCCAACAGGTGCAGCGTGATATCGATGCCATACAGCTCGCGGCAGAACACTGCACTGACGAAGATGCCCAGGCACGCACCGATTGCGGCCCGCCACCACTCGACAGGATGAGTGTTGGAAGATTGGGGGATAAAACTACGCAGGAGGTTTTTCACGATCAACACATTTCAAGAGAGGGGATAAAAGCGCGGAGATTTTCAATGCATTGGCCGGGCAAGGCAAACGTGAACAGCGCTGGTTCGATTCAAGAGGCTTGAGACATGGGACAGAGCCGCGCAAAAGAAAGCCACCTACGTCGCCAAGGTCGGGGTTACCTGGCTGCGTAGGTGGCGTAGTTCAAAGCTGCATTTACAAACTGCGCGACTGAGCTGACTGCCGAACTCGACGTGCAGGTCGTGCCTCTTCAACTTCCAGCAAGTGCATGGCCAATACGTCAGTCAAAAACCGGAACTGATCGTTGAAGCCCACCACCTCATTACTGAAGTGGTTTTCCGCCGAGGGCATCATGAAGGCGCCGAAGCGATTGTCCTCAACGAGACCGTGGCTGTTCTTGCGGGCGATGACATGTTGTGAGTAATAGTTCTTTCCAAATATCGGAAAGCTAACGTGCAAAGTGACGTCTCGGGTCATGTCGATTGCTCCGCATTCAACAGAAGTTGAAAGCGTGAAAGGTGCTGATAAGTGTCAGCTACTTGGCCTTAATTGGCCGGTGCCACAACACGACTGTCCTCTTCGTCCGCGGTCATGACGACCGACGCCAGATCGAAGAGTTTGAGGGCGACGACGTAGCTGGTTAGCGCTGCGAGCGTCAAGCAAGTAAGGAGATGAACGATCATTTTTCCTGCCCTCGGTTCGTGTTTGGGTGTGAGGGCGATGGTACGCCCATGAATGTTGAGCGGAAGGCATTCGCGGGAATGTTGGTTATCGATGGGAATGATGGAGCGGGAATCCTGTAGGAGCGTGCTTGCCCGCGAATGCGTCCAGTCAGGCGCATCAGAATTCCTGACCCAACGTGATTCGCGGGTAATTGCGCGCCTGCTGCAGGTCGTTCATTTGCCCGCCCGACTGCTGAGTTTTGTGGCCTACGCCCGAATCGTTTCGCCGTACCGATGCGTCGCCAGGCACGCCAGCAGCAAGCCACTGATCGCCACCATGCCGCCTACCAGACCGATGTTCGCCACGCCAAGCTGGCTGATCACCACGCTGCCCAGCAGCGCGCCGCCGCCGATGCCGATGTTGTAGATACCTGAATGCAGCGCCATGGCCACGTCCGTCGCATCCGGCGCCATCGCCAGCACCTTGGACTGCATCACCAGACCAAAGCACATGATCGCCATGCCCCAGACCACGCTCAGCGTACCCATCGACGAGGCATTGCCGGACAGCGGCAGCAACAGAATCAGACACGCCGCCAGCGCGCCGATCGCGGTGATCAGCAGGCCGCGCGGGTAACGGTTGTTGTAGCGGCTGAAGATCACCGATCCGACGATCCCGGCGCCGCCGAACAGCAAGAGGATAACGGTAGTCATGTCGCCATCCATCTTCGCCACGATCTGTGCGAACGGTTCGATGTAGCTGTAGGCCGTGAACTGAGCCGTGACAACCAGAGCCGTCAGCAGATAGAGCAACATCAGCGCCGGCCGCTTGAACAGCATCGGCAGGCTCTGCAACGAACCCGAGTTCTGGCTCGGCAGGAGCGGCAGCGATTTCATCAGCACCAGCACGGTAATACCCGAGGCAATGGCAATCGCCAGGAATGTTGCGCGCCACCCCAGCGCTTCGCCCAGCATGCGCCCCAGCGGAATGCCGAGCACCATCGCCAGCGCGGTGCCGGTTGCCAGGAGCCCGAGGGCTTGTACCTGCTTGCCCTCCGGCGCCACCCGCACGGCCAGCGACGCGGTCACCGACCAGAACACAGCGTGTGCCACCGCGATACCGACGCGACTGACCAACAACATGCCGAAGCTCGACGACACGCTCGACATCACGTGGGCGGCGATGAACGTCAGAAACACAAACAACAGCAATTTGCGCCGCTCGATGTTGCGGGTCAGCAGCATCATCGGCAGGGAGGTCAGCGACACGATCCACGCATAGACCGTCAGCATCAGGCCGACCTGGGCAGTGGTCATGTCGAAGCTATGACCGATAGCGCTCAACAAGCCCACCGGCACAAATTCCGTGGTGTTGAAAATGAAGGCCGCCAGAGCCAGCGCGATCACGCTCAGCCAACTTCCGGTGTGTGCGTTAGTGGTATTCATTAAAACGAATGCCCTCCTGAAGAATTCGGTTTGCCGCTTCCCCCACAAAAACGACGACAAGCAGGAAGACCGCTCGAGGCGTAGGCCTGGGCGGTGCATGCGGTCAGCTGAATATTATGAGTATGGGGAGATGCGACGAGATGTTGCGGATTCTACGCCGTTGTTAACGTTGTCACAACGCAGGTCCGGGGTCTCAGGGGCGTTCATTTGTCGCAGGTGTGCTGCGGCGCTTGCTTTCAGCAGCGGTCGCCAGCATGTGGGGCGCGATGAGGTCGGCGTTCAATATGAGATGTCGTGGACAAACCGCCCGTCTAATCCGGGGCACTTGGCGAGTTCATAGGATTCTCATGGTCATGGTGCGGATAACTCGCACGTAAACGAGGAGATCGGTTTCATGGCTAATGACACTTCGCTTACAGGAAACACCGCGCAGACGGATCCGGATAAGGACCTTGGCTTTAATGAGGAATCGCCCGATGTCTCCGATCCGCAGGTAGACCCGACCGAGCCCGCGCGTACCGAGAATGACCCGGTGACTGACGAGCCAACTACTCGTCGCGGCAATGACGAACCGTTGCCGGGTAAGGGCGGGGTCTGATCGACTCCCGCTGAACGCAAAAGCCCCGCTGAGTGAAGCGGGGCTTTTTTATGTCTGGATTTTGTTGAGCGAAGTGCTGCTGCGTGGGGGTGGCCCACGCGCAAAGGGTGTGTGCGCGCAACCAAATTCCACCCACAAAAAAAGACGTCCTTGGACGTCTTTAGATATAAAAGTGGTGGGCCGGGGTAATCTGAATTGATGTTGTAAGATTATGATTTCATTGGTTTTTTTATGTCTGCATTTTCTGCTTGGAATACTCTTTGGAATACCGAGTCCATTTAGAATGCTCTGAGGCGTGATCGGCCAAGCCGATGAGATTCCTTCTGATCCGGACGACTCTATCAAATGCCTTCAACGTTGGGATCGGCCCACAATCCCTTCAGCTCAAGCCATTCGTCTTAGGTTAGCCCCCCATTTTCAATGCGCGACACCAAAAGGCCTGTGCTCAAGGCGGACATTATCAACAGTGGAAGCTTAAAGGCGCTGGTTGGAGGAAAACCAGCAGTAGATCTCTAGCGTGTTGCTAGGCTAGGGGAATTTGCTAAGCTACGAGCAATCGGCATTTCCATCAGGCGAAGCATTCGCCGCCGTGATATGCGACCGGGCCGTGTGCGGAGCAAGCTACTCTGCCGAAACGGGATTTTCTGGTTGACTCGGGTAAAGGTCAGACTAGGCGTACAGCCTCAAAAGGACGTGAGCTTGAACGTAAGACATTGGCAGCGTGCATTGCTAGCGCTACAGGTGAGATCTGTTCGCCTTAACAGTGTCGACGGCTATCCTGCGCATCGAATCCGCGCTTTCCGTTCTCAGGTCTGTAGTCCGCGCCTCGCGTCACCATGCGCCACCCCACATGCCCTCAAGAGCCCAAGTCAGTGAGCACATGAATTCTTTTTCTGCAGAGTTTAAAAAGACCATCACTTCCCAGATCGGTCGTGATTTGTATTTGGAAATAGAACGCGCGTCCTGGAATGCAATGCCCCCGGTGGCCATAGCTGACCTATCCGTCGCCATCGGCACCAGTGTAGGGTTGGTCCGTTCGAGAAATGAGGACCGGGTTGCTGTAGCCCAAATCTCAGCAGCAGATGGCGAGGCCTACTTTGTCGTGCTCGTGTGCGATGGCGTGGGCGGTACAGACATGGGGGATGTCGCCGCATCAATCGCATTAACTGCCTTTTTAGAAGAGCTGGCGCACAACCGCTCCAGCCTTCCCCTTTCAATCCTGCTTCCTCGACTAGTTAGACGTGTTGATGATCGTGTCCGTGAAAGTCTTCGCGGAAAGGGTGCTACCACGCTCAGCGTATTGATAGCGAGAGGCTACGGAGAAATGGCGGCGACGAATATCGGCGACAGTCGGATCTACGCTTGGTCCCCACTCAAAGATAGGCTAGTCCAAATCAGCAGAGATGACACAATGGAGAACGAGCTTTCCGAGCTTGCCATTAAAGATCCCTCTGCTCTTCGCTTCCGGGGATTTGGCGGGAGTTTGTCGCAGGCAATCGGAGAAGAAAGCAGGACCGCCGATGATCTTAGAATAACTCTATTAGATCCCGACCACCTAAATGACGGTGTCGTTGTAGCTACGGACGGTACATGGAAGGGTGCCGAAGAAGGATTTAATGCCCTGCTAAAAAAAGCACCCTCTGCAACCGCTGCCGTCAGCAGAGTAATTTCACTGTCAAACTGGACGGGTGGGATAGATAATGCGTCCATTGTTGTAATTGAAAGAATTAAGGATGCTATTTCAAATATACCCAAGGCTGAATCAGGCTTGCTGAAAATTCAAGCGTGGATCGGAAATACTAAAGTGATACTTTCTGCCTCGGCATCAGCTTCGCGCCTGCCTGATTCAGAGCGGCCAATTATGAAGTCGGATATTCGAAAGGCGTTGCGGAAGAAGTATGCCCGCTCGGGAGTAGAAGAACACAAGCCAGAACAGCTTGACTTTAGAATCGTTGAAGAACCTGCGTTAGAAAGAAAAAAAGTAGCGCGTGCGAAGATTGAAATTTCGGTCGATCCCGAGCCAAGTACAGACCCTAAAGATTGAATGGAATCAGATGATAAATTTACCCAGTAGATACTCGACAGTTACAAATACGTTGATGAGTGGTGGGTTTGGTAGCGTTCAGCCTGTCCGAGATAATTTTTTGGGGAGGGATGTTCTATTTAAGTTTATGCAGTCTGGGCACGATGATGCGCAGCTTCGTAATGAGATTCAGATGTTGGCCAAAGCCCGGTCTAAACATATAGTCGAAATCTATGATGTTATCAAAGACGAGGGCGGAGCAGTTCAAGGGATCATAATTGAGCATCTCAAAGGTCGATCTTTCGAGAAGTTCCATTTAGAAGCCTCGGGTGATCCTACAGGCTATTTGAAGGTGGTTTATCAAATCGCGCAAGCCTTGGCTGCATTGCATGCTGCTGATATTATCCACAGGGATCTGAAGCTTGATAATATAAAAACGTCCTCCGCTGGCATAGTTAAGCTCTTTGATTTTGGTATTTCTGTTGAAGGCATGGATTACCATACGGTGCTTAATCGTGGTACTTTCGTGTACGCGGCTCCCGAGCTATTCGTAACTGGTGCGTGCATCACAAAAGAAATGGATATTTATGCGCTAGGTGTCTGTGCTTGGGCTCTTGCCAGTGCGAGTACACCTAGCGTGTTATTCGAAAGGCCCCCTCAGACCTCTGCCGGCGTGCCTTCAATAGACACGGTTATGAGTGGGAAGTTAGCGAAAGAAGTCGTAGATCTCATTGATTCTTGTTTGTCGACTAATCCTGCTTCGCGTCCTACCGCAAAGAGGTTTTGCGATATCATTCAGAATCATCTCGTGCGGGATGAACACAGGGGGACGTTTGTTTACAATAGTAACCTCTATCAGCTGTCGAAAGATAATAGGCGGGTGGGGTTAAAGTTCAAAGGTCTAGGTGGGATAGTTGCGGTCTATGATGGCGTGCGCTTCGAAATAACCAGCGTCGAGGGTGATGTCTACATCAATAATCGCGTTGCGGTTCCCGGTGCTATTTTGCATCATGCGTGCGTGTTAACTTTTGGCCGCGCTGAACTCAGAAATAACCGTTACTGGGTTACCTTTTCCTCCTCTCACCCCGAGGTGATACTGTGAGTCAACTTCGTCTAAGTCCAGGGCAGGTACTTGTTGATCGATATGAGATCATAAGGTTTCACGCTGCGGGTGGTATGCAAGAGGTTTATTATGCCTACGATCGTACGCTTGATAGGCATATAGCCGTAAAAACTCCTAAGGCGGGGGTTAAAGATAGACGATTTCGACGTGGAGCGGAGATGGGCGCGCGCGTCAATCATCCAAATATCGCCGCAACACTTGATTACTTTGAAGATGATACCTTTACTTTCATGGTCGAGGAGTTTATCTCAGGTCGAGATTTAGGGGATCGCTTAGCTAATGACTTCCTCTTTTTAGATCCGTATCTTGCTGCGCATGTCTCTCATCATATTGCGAAGGCTTTGCATGAAGCCCACAAGGTAGGAATATGTCACAGGGATCTCAAGCCTAGCAATATCATGACTTCCATTGATGCATCAATGGAGTCTATTAAGCTTACGGATTTCGGAATCGCAAAACTCGCTGAAGCTGAAATTGCTGCAGAGATGGAGCTTTTTGCGGAGGACGAATCTACGCTCCTGTCCTCCAATACCTTGCTGGGTGCTGTTCCTTACATGGCTCCTGAATGCTGGGACGATTGGAAGAAAGCCGGCATGCCTATGGATGTCTGGGCTCTAGGATGCGTGATATACCACTTATTGGCTGGTGTGCCTCCGTTTGGTACTGGGCGTATGGCTATTAAGAACGTCACCCTATACCAAGTTGGAAAGTACTCAATCGCTCAACCTACTTGGTTTGGCAAACATCCTGACACCGGCGAGCTGGAGCGTAATGTTTGGGATCTGTTGATTAGTTGCCTAGCGATGGAGCCTGATGATAGGCCTACCGCAGAAGATGTGATCAAGAGCTTTAACTCCTTTACGTATGCGACGGGTGCTCGCAGGGTTGGGCGAATTACTCGATACCCTATCAACTATCAAGGAGGTGGCACAGCCACGGCCGGGTTCATTGCTGAGGAGGATGGGGTGTCTGAGGATAAGTTTTTCCATGTGTCTAATTTTTACGGCAGTGTTTCACCAACTGTGGGTCAAAAGGTTTGTTTTTCCTCTTACCCAGGTGTGCCTTCGCCACGGTCGTCGCCTATTCTTCTCCTTCGGTGACGCTTATTTGTCTGGAAAATTAGATCAATTTTTAAGATTAAAATAGGTCGCGTTGTTTAGTCGGCTGGTATGTCGCTGTTCATTACGGCCTTAGAACTTCCAGCATTTTTGATTCGGGGGTGGGGTCAATAGCTCGTTTGATCGTAGCGCTTTGGTGTCGGTGCCCATTAGGTGGGCACCGTTTTTAGCCTCATGCATCTTTTCATTACATACCAACCAATGCGTCACCACAGTGACAACAATCACCCTTTTCATCGTGTGAGCTACCACTTCGAAGCTGTGACCCGGTGTACGCCATTCGCTGTCGTGTGCTTGGTTCCAACGGTGGCTAAGACACGCTCCTGGACGGCATGTTCATCTACGAGCAGGCCGAGGTGGAGGCATTCGACAATGCCATTGTCGATCTAAACGTTACCCACCAGAAACCCTACTCACTTACCCAATCGGCCACCGACCGATTCAATGGCAAACTAAAGACGCTGAACGACGCCATCGATCAGTGGGAAAAGGCTTGGGAGATAGCTCAGAGCAGCGGTTACAACAAGGGCATGGAGTACGCCGACGTGCAGCGTGCCGAGTACTGTAAGGCGCGTGACGAGTTGATGGTTTTCAGCGAGAGTCTGTCCAAGTTTGTACGAACCTATGAGTACATTGCGCAATTGGTAGAGTTCGGTGATTCTGCGTTGGAAGCCTTTGCCTGCTATGCACGGCTGCTGCGCAGGTGCCTGAAAGGGATCAGCGCCGAGCAGGTAGACTTTGGGGATCTCAAACTCACCCATTACAAGATTAAGAAAGGTGATGATCTGGTCGGTGTTGGCGTGCTGGCCGAGGTTCCTGGTTTGTATGGCATGATCGACAACGGTCTGCGCGCAGCGCGCGACCGCGAGAGAAAATATCTCACGGAGCTTATTGAAAAGCTCAACAACGCCTTCGGTAAGGACATCACTGAAACCGAGCAGGTGGCCTTTGCCGTTCATGTATCAGAAAGGCTACGTAGCGATAGCGTTGTCATGGCCCAAGTTCAGAACAACACAATGGATCAAGCTATGAGGGCCGACCTGCCGATGAAGGCCGTTCAAGCGATTGCCGGTGCCATGAGCAGCCACGCCAGCATGGCGACTAAGCTGCTGAGCGATGAGGCGACGCGGGATGTGTTCCTGACGGTGGTATATGAGTTATTGAAGAAGGATGCGGGGGCAGACCTGCTGAGTTCGGCTAGGGCTTAAATTTTTAGCAATCCGGACCAAAAAAATAGCATAGTTGTTAGGCAGACAGGGGGTGCTTCAACCCCCTGTCTGCCGTATGTTATTTATCAATTTTGGGCAGGCGTTTGAGCATCCAGTGAAAGATTAGGAAGGCAATGCCTACTGCGATCAACATTGGCGGAAACCGCAGCATCAGTATCATACCCAGTACTACCAGTGAAACACTTGCCAATACACCGATGAAGGTGAGAGGTGTGATCAGGAAACGTACAAGCGCCATGGAAATCTCGTCGACTTATCGCGATATTGGTTCATATCCGGGACGTAGCTGCCTCGCCCAGCCTGATCTGCTTGCCTAGTGCATATCAAGGGGAAAGCGCTCCTACAGTTGTCGCTGTTCTGCCAGCGAGACACAGCCCTCATAACCCACGACGACATGGTCCAATATGTGGGTGCCAATCATGTTGAGTGCATTTTTGAGGACTGCGGTCAGTGCTCGATCTGCTTGACCGGGCTCCGGGCCACCGGAAGGATGGTTATGCACCAGAACCACGGCCGCAGCGTTATGCTCCAAGGCGATCTTGACCACCTCTCTAGGGGACACGCAGACAACCTCCAATGCGCCCCTGAATAGTTCCTTAAAGCCAATAACCCGGTGCTCGGTATCGAGCAGTAACAAAGCAAGGACCTCGTAATCATGGAATTGCAGCAGCGTTTGTAGGTGGCTGATGACGAGTCTACGCTCAGTCAACGCCCGTCCTTTAGACAGACGATACATCGCGAGTTGTTGAGCCATCTGCAGGATGTCGGACTCGGTTACTGGTGATTCCATGACATAGGTGTCGGGCGTTTTACCTGGGCTGAGCTTGGGATATTTCATGCTGATATTCCTATCCGAACGCGTGGATGCACTGGCGGGCGGGTGCGCAGTACTAGAGTGTGGGTGTTGGCATTAAATGATTACGAACGCCCCTTCAGGCGAGAGCGCTCGGCAGTGCTGTGGCTCGATGGTTCACGCAACGAGTTGGAAGGCTGCATTAAGAGCCTTCTGTTTGATTACTGCGCCTTGTCCAAACCATGCGGAATCCATTCGATACTCAGAGCTCCGGGCGCGTCTTTCATGATCGACGTATTGAGTCACGGCGTTCAGCAAGCCCCATGCTGTTCCGCGAGCAGACTCCAGATCAGCTCCCTGGCCTTTACCTTCGTAAAGGTTTTGCACCTTCTCCATAGCTCGCTTGTTGGGCAGTACATTTGGAATGGGGTCATGGGCTCCGGTGTCGCATAGCACGTCCATAAAAAAGCCAAGGGCCTCTTTTGTCTGAACCTTGCGTTCGACGAGGACGCGCATCCGGTACATGAATTCGTCCCATTGCGAGACGGCGATGCCCAGTTGCTTTTTTACAGTTCGCGGATCAAAGCGTGTGCTGTGCGAAACCTTAATGGCTTGACTGGCGTTGTTTAGGGAAATGCCCAAAGTATTATTGCAGACAACGCGAACGGTGGTGGGGGTGGCGGTGGTCGCCAGTGTGCCATCGCAGGAAGTTGCCAGCAGCAGATAACCGTTGACCCGATCATTGTCCTTCAGCATTGTTGCCTGACCGGTTCTTGCGAGTGCCCAGAACTTGCGACCGCCTTTGAGCACGCCAGCAGTTTCCAATTCGTAACCCGAGAACTCCGTCAGGTCTCGGTAGAACTCTAGAACTTCACGAGGTTGCACTACCTGATAGCGATGCGAGACCACCGACAACGGTGCTTTGGTGTCGGAGCGATACAGCACCTTTTGTTCCGGGAACGAGTGAATGCTGCCTATATGGCCAGCGGTATCGGCTTTGAAATGAACCGGGCTGTCCTGAATCTGCCAGTTCATGCCGGCTTCACGCTGCCAGACTTCCAGCGGCTGTTTCTCTGTAAGGCGACTGCCCAGGCCATGCCAGGGCGTAGCGCCAACGTAAGCCATTTGTTCGATGAGATGTGCCATGGGAACTTCCTTTTCATAGGGGCACGGCGAGGCCGCTGAGCATTCAGCAGGAAACCTTCGGCATGCGGAGTCGTGATCGAGGAGAGCGGAGCGATGAATCAGATGGTGAGTAGCGCTTGCTTCAAGCGGGAGGAGAGCAGTTCAAACTTCAGGTCAAATAGACTGACGACAGCTAAACGAAAGTCCGCAGTCTAGGCAGAGGAAATTGTCCAGAACTCGTTCATCTACTATCTCGCCGAGTTTGGCGCCAGCGATACAGCCTGTTGCCGCGCCTGCTAGTCCGCCGAGGATGGCTCCGGCAATCCCGCCAACGGCGACCCCAGGAGGGCCGGCGATGACGCCGATAACAGCACCAACCTCGGCCCCGGCCATTGCCCCGGTGACCCCTTGGGCGGCACCACCGACGGTGCCGATGAGGGCACCGATTTTCTTGCCAATATCTTTGGTCATTACAGAAGCTGATTGGCAGCTGGGACACTGAATGGTCATGAGCGCTTTCCTTTTATAGAGAGATGAAGTCATTGCACGCTTACAGAGCCCATCAAGCAGGTCGTATGGCCGATCTGCTTGGATGTGAATTGCCGAGTCGGGAGAGGTAATTGGTGCGCAGAGATTCAGGTTCGTAATGTATGACCGAGATTTTGTTGACTGCGATTTTTTATGTATCGCAGACAGCTGCTTCCTGCTATTCCCGCTACGAATTGCAAAAATAGCAGGGGCGTGAGGCAGCGGGATGAGCATTTAAAAAGTTGAATGAAACCGGCTATCGTGCCCCGCCCTTTACTGAGGGTAACAGGCATGATTGTTGCGGAGTTTGATTGGGTTGGACATGTTTGGATGTGAAAATATGAGTTCGGATCGTTTGGTAGGGCGGTGCGCTTTTGAACTGCGCGTGAATTTTCGATCAAAGAACTAAGTTTTATTTTTGCGAACTAACTTCTGTTGTTATGCACGCGCTGCGCGATTAGTCAGGTCGGCCTTCGCTGTCAAGGGGGGCAGCAGCAGTGGCTGTCAACGGCGGGGATTTTTTGCGAGCGATCATGAGGTGAATGACGTGTTCAGCGTTATGCCATAGCCTGTTCTCCAAGCCATACGAGGAGGCCCCTGATGAATACCGAACCTAAAAAGGCAATGCAGATACTGCGAATGGCAGAGGTCACAAGGCGAGTAGGTCTTTCAAAGTCGACTATTTATGATCGAATCAACCCGAAATCCACCCGCTATGATAATACCTTCCCTAAACCAATTAAGATTGGCTTGTCAGCTATTGGTTGGCTAGATCATGATATAAACGGCTGGATAGAGTCCAGGGTAACGCTCGGTCGAGAGTGAGGGTGTTATTGAAATTCGACACTAACTTTTTTCAGGTTTTGTTCTGAGTTTCTATATTTTCGAACTTGATAATCCTCTCTAGAGGTGAGGGTGGTGAGATATCGCCGTAAGTGTTGCGTGTGTGAGTATTGGTTTATATGTTATATCAATAATTATATCTAATATTGAATGTATGTAATCGCTCGTTTGTATTGAGTGACTTTACTGGTGCGAGCTTGGCGTTTGTAGTGGTCGAGGATGAAATATGAATGATGATTCAGCATGTGCTACTGTGTTGCAAGGTCGTGAAGTTGAGTTGGCGTGGAATCATGAGACGCTTAATGATGAGTGGGTTATTCATTCTTCCAATATGTTCGGAGCCGTGGCTGCAATAATTCGGGCGACGAGTTTGATACTGGAGACCAAGGGTGAGGTTCTAGCAAAAATTCAATATGCTGCATCAGATACTGGGTTTCACATTGTATCCTCTAAGCGTGCTGAGATCGTTATAGAAGCGATGCGCGTCAGTGCATACGAAAGTGGCTATGAAGAAATGAAAAATGTCGTAAAACTAAGCCCATATGTGCATGCTTTCTTCGAATTGCGAAGTGAGTTTAAGTATAACTTTAAAGCGTATTCTAAGGAGGGTGCGGACGACAATGTTAAAAATGTTAATGCATACGTTCGCGGTCTTTATGCTCATCTTAACTCCGGTGAGTTCAAGAAGGCAGAGCGAAATCATCGGCGAGCTTCTGATAAAAATTTTCGGAGTACTTCTAAATACATTGACGATATTCTGAAGTGCTTCTCCCGATTGCTGGTCGTTCGTGTTGATCTAGGCTACTCAGGCGAGGAAAGCGATTTAATTTCGCGCGAGGGCTATGAGGTGCATTCGTATCACCCTGAGATATGCGAGCATCGAAAGTCTTTGTTCAAGGCGCTGTCAAAAAAAGATTCTCCTATATCCATGGTCGGATATGCCTGTAAGCTTGAGTACGGTATCAGGAAGGGATTTCATTTCCATGTGATGTTATTCCTAGATGGCTCAAAGCACCGTGAGCATTTAACAATGGGTATGCGTGTAGGTGAGTTATGGCAGCAGGTCACCTGTGGGAAAGGGCACTATTGGAACTGCGTGCCTCGGCCATGGCATAACGTAGATGGCACCGGCCGACTCGATTATTATGATCTTGAGAAATTACAAGCGGTCAAGGAGGCTGCTTCATACCTGACGAAAATTGATCGATGGGTACGTGCTTATTTGCCCGGAGACAAGCGCTCGTTCTATAAAGGTGTAGTAAAAACTGTACAAGCTCAGAAAGGGGGTAGGCCAAGGGCCAAATGATTTTTATACCGGGCGATTGCTTTTAATATATACTTCAATCATTGCGCTGTTTATTTTGCTCGAAGGCTAGGTTCACTAAGTCATGCTTTCTCATCCAAGCTATCAAGCGCTTTTTAAGCATAGCTTTGTCTTGAGTGCTTGGGTGTCTAATTTTTTCTTTGTCTAGATACTCTTTGAGTTTTTCCATAATGCTCGTAGCTGCTTCATTTTCGTCTTTCCAGCCTTCTTCAGGTCGTAGTTCATCAAGAAGTTCGCAAGTTTTAATGCGCGCAGCGCTATATTTTAAGCTTTGCAGTCTTCTGGTACGTTTTATTGACTTTTGGCGGTCAACTGTATTGTCTTTTGCGAATCTATCTTGGCCTGCATAAGCATGCTCTAGGCTGAAAAGCAATGTTGGAATTGCTAATGGCGGAAGGCCTGAAAACTTTTTAGCGTCCTTGTGCTCGGCAAAAGCTTTGATGAGATGATTTATTACCGTAAGTTCCTCTCGGCTTAGATAGGATAAGAAATTGGTTGATTTGCGCACTGCGGTAGCGATGAGCTTGTCGTCGCTATCTACGATTTTAGATATGTCTGAAAGCAGCTTTTCCCTGGTATCGGGGGCAAATCGCTGAGTGAAAACTAACATGCGGTGGGTAATTATTTCAAACGTCTGCTTTAAAGCTTCTTCAATGCTAAGTTTCTCAAGTACAGTCAAAATCCTTGCTGCGTTTCCGATGAACCAGTCCTTTCCTGAGAATAGATCTTTTTCGCAAGCCTGTCTCAATTCGGACGGTTTGCGCCGTTTAATACCTTCAATCTGCGCATCTGTAATCGAAATCATACTTCCTCGGAACGTACCAACGCAGAAGTTAATCATAGAAAATTAGCCCGATCTGTCTTGAACGCACGTCACTTGTCGAGGAAGTCGGAGCGAGAGTACGACCCCTCAGTTTGGTCACGTTCATCATGCGCCATCGCCGTTTCGCAAACCTCACGTGGGTAGTGAGTGCATTCGCCCACCCGGACCCGGAACGAAGAGCGGAAGCCGTGTCGCGTGGTATGTTCATGTCCCATGCCATGCAGGCGCGGCGTATGGTGTTTGCGTGTATCACTCCGGTCTTGCCCTGCCCTTGAAACAAATAGGGCTTTTCCTTTTGCTTGCGGAATGCTCTGCACGAGGTTTACGACGTCTTCCGAAATTGGGAGTAGGAAAGCCACTCGCATCTTAATGCGCTCATCCGGGATGAGACAAAAGATAGCTTCAGTTCAGGCGATCAATGATTGCGGAAATCGACAGATTTCCGGTAGCCGCTTCCTTGATATGCTCGCTCCACCATTTCATCATGGGCCGTCTTCGCTCTATGTAATCTGCCCGATTATACGCGCTACGAACCTCGTCCTTATCCACGTGAGCAAGCGCAACCTCAATCAGCTCAGGATCCCAGCCGTGCTCGTTGAGGATGGTGCTGGCCATTGAGCGCATTCCATGACTAACCAAGCGGCCTCCAAAACCCATACGCTTGAGAGCCATATTGGCGGTTTGGCTGTTGCAATGAGTACGGGGATTCCGGTCTGCAGGGAAAACATGCTCGCGGTGTCCGCTAAGCGGCTTTATAGCCTCCAGGAGCTCCAGAGTCTGTTCCGTGAGCGGGATGATGTGAGTCCGGCGCTTTTTCATTCGCTCCGCAGGTATCGTCCAGATTTTCTTGCTAATGTCGATGTCTGCCCACCGTGCGGTAGCTGCTTCTGCGGGTCGAGTCATTGTGTGAAGCTGCCACTCGATCAAGCACCGCGTAGTCCTTTTTATACTGGCATTCGCCACCGTCACCATCAGTTCTTTCAACTCGTCTGGAGCGAGTGCTGCCATGTTTTTCTTTTTTGGTTTCTTGAAAACCGAGCGAATCCCGCTGAGTGGATTTGAGTGAATCAAGCCGGAATTCACGCCGTAGGTCATGATCTCGTTAAGACGCTGGCTCAGTCGCTTCACTGTCTCAAGGCTGCCTTTGGTCTCTAGCGGCCTAAGCAAATTTATGACCGCTGGAGCCGTGATTGCTGAGATCGGGGTAGCCCCCAAATCGGGAAAGACATGCAGCGTCAAAGAGCGCCAGATGTCTTCAGCATAGGCAGTAGTTACAGAGTCTTTCTTGAGCTCGAACCATGCGCTGGCCACATTTTTGAAGGTGTGTTCCGTAGTCGCTCTTAACGTTTGCCGATCAGCGTCACGCTTCTCTTTCGGATCGAACCCTTGCGCCACCAGCTCCCTTGCCTCTACGGTCCGTTTCCGGGCTTGAGCCAAGCCCACCTCCGGGAAGGTACCAAGGCCCATATTGATCCGCTTTTTTGTTGCTGGGTGAATGTAGTTAAAATTCCACAGCTTTGAGCCATTGGCTCTCACTCTCATCTGAAGGCCGTCGCCATCAGTGAGGATGTAGTCTTTTTCCTTTGGTTTCGCGGCTTTGACTTTGACGTCTGAAAGCCGCGTGGCTTGAGCACCCATGGTGATCTCCGATACTGCGTGTATTCCAAAAAATACCAGTCGTGGGTTTGGAATACCACGTGGAATACACGATTTGTAGGATGAGCTCAGATGCCCTCGGACCCCATTGGACCTAAAAGCCCCGCATTTGCTGGATTTCAGGCACAAAAAAAGACGCCCTAGGACGTCTTTAAATGTGAATTTGGTGGAGCCGGGGGGATTTGAACCCCCGTCCGCCAGTACTCCGCTTTCGGGCCTACATGCTTAGCCGTGTCTATTAAGTTAACCCTCAGCGACCCGACGGGCAGGGTGCTTTGGGCGAGCTGTGTAAGTTTTAGCCGATTCGTCCACAGCGTACTGCACGGCGATCCTGTTCTATATGACAATCACTTTGGGTTTACAGGCATCCCCTGGTGATTGCTGGAGCCGAGGCTACCAGAAGGAAGGCTAGCACCGCTTACGCGGCGAGAGCTTGTTCCCCGTAGGTTTCGTCATTGGCAACTATAGAAAGTTGCAACAGTGGATTTACGACTTCTGTTACCAAGTCGGCATGCCCCTAGAGTTTCATCACCGGCGTCGAATCCTAATCGGCCCCAATTCTGCTGCTCTAGCAGTCAGGCGGCGGAGTCTACCCGAATCAATGAGATACGTCGACCGTCCACCTGACATTCCTATCGCGACGGGCCTGGGCCCGTCGCGATTCGGCAATTACTTCGCGGCGCCGCCGTCGCTACCGTCACCGCCGGTTTTCAGCTCGGTGATTTTCTTGGTAGTGATGGAGATGCACTCTTTGTCATCGCCACGTTTCTGCGCGGCGGTGGCATCAGCTACGGTTTTCTCGATGTCAGTCTTGCTGTCGCCGGTCAGGTTGGTAGTGGTCGATGCTTCAGCATTTTTCAGTGCCGCGATGTTCGCGCCGCACAGGTCATCAGCAGCGAAAACCGGGGAGCCCAACAGTGCAGCGGTAAGAAACAGTCCAGTCAGTGCGGTGCGCTTCATGTGTATCTCCTTGAGCCTGTTGACTCGGTGTCGCCGCTCAATTTGCCGGTGCCCGAGATAGAGGGAAAAGCGCCGAATGGTTTGCGGCGCCTAAAGAGATGGACTGCCGCCTGTCGCAGGGGTTCTATTTTTTTTCACGATGCTGCGAAAAAGCCACGTTGCCGGATGTTTCGAGATTATGGGGCGATCTACGCCCCATTTGTGTGCATCAAGAGATTCTGGGTTTAGTCACTCGATCCACGAGATAGACGAGCCCGTGGTAGTCGATACCGCCATGTTGCGCGAGCCCGATCTCGCACGTCCGGCTGGTCGAAATGCCTTCATCACAGAATTGAACAGCGTCTTTTAACGAGCGCAGCGCATGGGCATTCAGCTCCGGTGTGGTGAAGCCTTTGTCTCCCGCGAATCCGCAGCAATGAATGCCTTCGGGCACGACCACATTCACGCTGCACATTCGCGCAAGGTCGATCAGCGCCTGGCTCTCGCCCAAGTGTTGCGTGCTGCAAGTGACGTGGACAGCGATGGGTGCCTGCTGCGGGGTGAACACCAGCTTGTCCAGCAGATGCGTGCGGATGAAGCGTACCGGGTCGTACAGGTCGAGCCGGCTTTCCTTGAGGTCTTGGACCAAACGCAGGGTGCAGGGACTGGTGTCGCAGTAGATCAGATCGATCCCGCCGCGACTGGCCTTGATCAGCGCAGCGAGCATCTGCTGGCGCTTCTCTTCTGCCTGCTCGGCGTAGCCCTTGGAGGCGAAAGGCTGGCCGCAGCACAGACTGTTCTGGTCTTCCGGGAACACCACTTGATACCCGGCTTTCTCCAGCAGCCCTCGGGTCTTGTCCATCAGCGACATCTGCTCGCGGTCACCCGCAGCAGGCCCCATGACGCGGGACACACAGGCGGCCAGGTAGACCACTCGCGGGCGCGAATCTTCAATCGGCGGCGTGAAGCGAATAGCGTTCTCGGGCTGTGGCATTGCCGGCGTCCACTGAGGCACGCGGCCCGAAGACGCTCTGCTCAACGCGCTGGAAACGTTCGCCAGCCTCGGTGCGCCGAGCAGCATGCGCGCGCCATTGGCGGCATGCAGCGTAAATCGCGCCCCCCTCAACGCTGTCGCGAAGTGCTGGCTGATCCAGCTGGCAGCCTTGCCGTGTTGCGCTTGTTCCCCGCGAAGCTTTTTCACCAGCTCGCCGGTATTGATGCCGACCGGGCAACGTTGAGCGCAGAGTCCGGTGGCTGCACAGGTATCGATGCCCTGGTATTGATAGTCACGCTCGAGCTGAGTCGTGTCGGCGCCCGCGCGTTTTTTCGCCTGGATGTCCCGCCACATGACGATGCGCTGGCGTGGACTCAGGGTCAGCCCTTTTGACGGACACACCGGCTCGCAAAAGCCGCACTCGATGCATTTGTCGATGATCGCATCGGCAGCGGGCATGGGTTTGAGGTGCTTGAGGTGCACCTGCGGATCTTCACTGAGCACGACGTCCGGATTGAGAACGCCGGCGGGATCGAGCAGACGTTTGAGTTGCCACATCAGCGCGTACGCCTCGCTGCCCCATTCAAGCTCCACGAACGGCGCCATGTTGCGGCCGGTGCCGTGTTCGGCTTTCAGTGAGCCGTTGAACTCCACGGTCACCAGTTGAGTGACGTCATCCATGAACGCGGAATAACGCGCGATCTCCTGCGGATCGTTAAAGCCCTGGGTGAAGACAAAGTGCAGGTTGCCCTCCAGTGCGTGGCCGAACAGGATCGCCTCGTCGTAGCGGTGCTTTTCGAACAGTTCGATCAATCGCCGAACGCCGATGGCCAGTTGCTCGACGGGAAAGGTCACGTCCTCGATGATCACCGTCGTGCCGGTCTCACGCACTGCGCCGACGGCAGGGAAGGTGTCTTTGCGAATGGCCCAGAGCCGTGCGTTCTCGGTCGCGTCTTCGGTGAAATCGACCTGCTTCTCGACCGGGAAATGCGCGATGGACGCCATGATCTGCGCCAGTTGTTCGTGCAGTAACGGTCGTGTCGCGGCGCGGGCCTCGATCAACAGGGCGCAAGCGCCTTCCGATAGCTCACGAACGAATGCCGGCATGCCTGGCTTGTTCTGCACCGAGCGCAGGCTGCGCCGATCAAGCAGTTCGACAGCAGCGACCGGCTGGGTTTTCAAAACCGTCACGGCGTTGCAGCAGGTTTCGATGTCGGGAAAGACAATCAGCGCCGTTGCCTTGTTCGGGTGATCGGGCACCGTGTCGTACGTCACCGCGCTGATGAAGCCCAGCGTGCCCTCTGACCCCACCAGCAGGTGACTGAGGATGTCGAGCGGCTCGTCGAAATCTACCAAAGCGTTCAGCGACAGGCCGCAAGTATTCTTCAGACGATACTTGTGGCGAATCTTCGCGGCGAGGTCGGTATTGGCGCGGGTCTCACGACCCAACTGCGCGAGGCGCTCAAGCAGCTCGGCATGGCTGAGGCGAAACGCAGCGACGCTGGCGCCGTCTTCCGTGTCCAGGCGGGCGCCGTCGGCGAGCACCAGCCGAATGCCAGCAAGGGTGTGGTAGGTGTTTTGGGCCGTGCCGCAGCACATGCCGCTGGAATTGTTGGCGACGATGCCGCCGATTTTGGCGGCGTGCATGGAGGCCGGGTCCGGACCTATCTTGCGCCCGAATGGCGCGAGCCACACATTGGCCTGCGCGCCGATAACGCCCGGTTGCAAACGGATCTGCGCACCTTGCCCGCGTATTTCACGACCGTTCCAGTTGTCGCCTAGCACGATCAATACCGAGTCGCTGATGGCTTGCCCCGAGAGGCTGGTGCCCGCCGCGCGGAAGGTCACAGGGACTTTATCCGCCTGCGCCAGTTTGAGCAGCGTCACGACTTCGTCTTCTGATTCGACGCGGATGACCAGTTTGGGGATCAGTCGGTAAAAACTGGCGTCGGTGCCGAAGGCCAGGGTCGAGAGTGGGTCGTCGAAGCGTCTTCCGGCAGGAATGAGGCTGTTCACACCGGCCAGAAACGCGGCGGGCAAGGTCATGCGGTCTTCCTCGTGGGTGCATCTCGGTGGCGGCTGCGGCCTCTGTCGGGCCGCATGCGGGGAATCAGCGCGGGTCAGGCGCCCAGTTCGCGAACCAGCGAATCGCGGGTGATCTCGCTGATCGACTTGGCGCCGGTCAGAACCATCGCCACGCGCATTTCTTTCTCGAACAGATCCAGCAGGTTTTTCACGCCGGCCTCGCCGTGGGTGGCCAAGGCGTAGATGAACGCGCGGCCGATCAGCACGGTGTCGGCACCGAGGGCAATCATGCGCACCACATCCAGGCCGCTGCGAATACCGGAGTCGGCGAGAATCTTCAGATCGCCTTTCACGGCGTCGGCAATGGCGGGCAGCGCACGGGCGCTGGACAGCACGCCGTCGAGCTGGCGGCCGCCATGGTTGGACACGACGATGCCGTCGGCGCCGAATTTCACCGCATCCCGGGCGTCGTCCGGGTCGAGGATGCCCTTGATGATCATCGGGCCGTCCCAGGAATCGCGAATCCATTCCAGGTCTTTCCATGAAATCGACGGATCAAAGTTATTGCCCAGCCAGGCGATGTAATCGGTAAGTCCGGTAGGGTTGCCGCGATAGGCCGACACGTTGCCCAAGTCGTGGGGACGGCCGTTGATGCCTACATCCCACGCCCATTGCGGGTGAGTCATGGCTTGCAAGACCCGGCGCATCGGTCCGCTTTTGCCGCTCATGCCAGAGTGCGCATCTCGGTAACGAGCGCCGGGGACGGGCATATCGACGGTGAACACCAGTGTTTTCACGCCGGCGGCTTTGGCTCGCTCCAGCGCATTACGCATGAAGCCGCGGTCTTTCAGCACGTAAAGCTGAAACCACATGGGCCGCTTGATCGCCGGGGCGACCTCTTCAATCGGGCACAACGAAACCGTCGACAGCGTGAACGGAATGCCCTTGGCGTCTGCGGCGCGTGCGGCCTGCACTTCACCTCGGCGGGCGTACATGCCGCAGAGACCGACCGGTGCCAGTGCCATCGGCATGCTCAGGGTTTCACCGAACAGCGTCGTCTCAAGACTCAGCTCGGACATGTTCTTCAGGATGCGCTGGCGCAGCGCAATGTCGGCCAGGTCGGAGACGTTGTGGCGCAGGGTGTGCTCGGCGTAGGCGCCACCGTCAGCGTAGTGAAACAGGAAGGGCGGGAGCTTGCGCTGGGCGGCGGCTCGGTAGTCGGTGGAGGCAGAAATGATCATGGGATCTCGCAGATGAGTGAGCGGGGCCACAGCCGGGCGCGCAAGAAGCACACCCGGCGCTCGTCTGATTAATGAACCAGCATGCCGGTGAACCAGTACGCCTGGGCGTAGGTGATGCAGCCAACGATCGTGGCAAAGAAAATGCTGTGCTTGAGGGTGAAGCGGAACAGGTCGGATTCTTTACCTACCAGCCCGGTCGCCGCGCAGGCCACCGCGATCGATTGCGGGGAGATCATCTTGCCGGTCACACCGCCGCTGGAATTCGCCGCCACCATAAGCACGTCACTGACGCCCAGTTGGTGTGCAGTGGTGGCCTGCAACGAGCCGAACAGCGCGTTCGAGGAAGTGTCGGAGCCCGTCAGGAACACGCCCAGCCAGCCGAGGAACGGCGAGAAGAACGGGAACGCGCTGCCTGTCCCGGCGAGGACCAAGGCCAGCGTCGAGGACATCCCGGAGTAGTTCATGACGAAGGCGAAGGCCAACACCATGCCGATGGACACGATGGCCCAGCGCAGTTCGATCAGCGTTTCTTTGAAGGTGGTCAGCCCGGTTTTGGCGCTGATGCGCAGTACGATCATCGCCAGAATGGCCGAGATCAAAATCGCGCTGCCCGATGCAGCGAGCAGGTCAAACTTGTACACAGCCGGCATGGCGGTTGGATTGGCGACAATCGGCGCCACCTTCATGACCAGTTGATCCAGGTGCGGCACCGGGAAGTTCATGGTCAGCGCTTGCAGCGGGCCGCCGGCAGCGAACAGCGCCTTGAACGGCTTCAGCGTCCAGATCGTCACGACGACGGTCAGGATAAGGAAGGGCGACCACGCCTTGATGATGGTGCCCGCCGAGTAAGGCGATTTCTTGGTGGTGCGCGGCTGGCCAAAGCCGCCTGCATTACCTGCGCCGCCTCCCATCACCGCAGCACCGCCTGACGCACCGACGATTTGCGCGTCGGCTGAGCGAGCGGGCTGCCAGACTTTCAGGAAGAAGGTAAGGGCCACGAGGCTGACCAGCGCCGAGGTAATGTCAGGCAGTTCCGGGCCAATGAAGTTGGAGGTCAGAAATTGCACGACGGCGAAGCTGCCGCCCGCGACCAGCGCCGCTGGCCACGTCTCCTTGACGCCTTTCACGCCGTCCATCATGAACATCAGCCAGAACGGCACGAACACCGACAACAGCGGCAATTGGCGACCGGCCATGGCGCCGATCTTGAACGGGTCGAGGCCGGACACCTGACCGGCTACGATGATCGGGATGCCCAATGCGCCAAACGCCACCGGTGCGGTGTTGGCGATCAGGCAGAGGCCAGCGGCGTACAGCGGGTTCAATCCCAGGCCAACGAGCAAGGCAGCGGTGATCGCCACCGGTGCGCCGAAGCCTGCTGCTCCTTCCAGAAACGCGCCGAAGCAGAAACCGATCAGCAAGACCTGCAGGCGCTGGTCGTCCGTGATCGACATGACCGAGCTGCGAATGATCTCGAACTGGCCGCTTTTCACCGTCAGTTTGTAGAGAAACACGGCCGCGATGATGATCCACGCGATGGGCCACAAGCCGTAGAGGAACCCGTAACCGGCGGACGCGACGGCCATGTCGGCGGGCATATGGAACGCGAAGATCGCGATCAGTATGGCGAGCAGAAGCGTGATGGCGCCTGCGACGTGGCCCTTGAGCCGGAATATCGCGAGCGCCAGAAAGAAGAAAATAATCGGAATGACAGCCACCAGCGCCGAAAGGCCCAGGCCGCCAAGAGGTGTGTAGAGCTGTTGCCAGGTTTGCATGTATGAGGCCCCTAATTGTTTTTGGTTAGGCCCGGTGTCCATGTCTTACGTGCGCGGCTCCTGCAGGTGACAACTGCTTGTCTGTCTTCCTGTCGGCGCTGACGAACGAGTCGCACAGCTCACCAGCTCAAGCGTTCCGCCGTCGGGAAGTGCCTGCAGCGTGGGACAGTGATAAGCCGTCCATCGCCGGCATTGTAAATTGGTAATACCAATTTACAATGTCTTGGAGCTAGGTTAGAAGCCTTGCTGACGGTGTGTCAATTTATGACGCGTAAACTTTCGTAGCAGCTCGCCTGGATTTCGCCCGCTTTTCGCCTGAGAGGGCGATTTCTCCTACAGCTGCCGGGTGAATGTCTGATCGTGATCGGCGAGAATATGCGCCCCGCAGCTACGTCAGACGGGGCAGCCGGGTTGTGGAGTGAAGGGTTATGGGCTTTGATCAGGTGCGTCAGCGCCGCTTGTCCGACGACATTGTCGAACAGCTGGAAAGGATGATTCTGGAGGGCACGTTGCGCTCCGGCGGTCGTCTTCCGGCTGAGCGAGCGCTGGCCGAACAGTTTGGTGTGTCGCGCCCCTCGCTGCGCGAAGCCATCCAAAAACTGACGGCCAAAGGGCTATTGGTCAGCCGTCAGGGAGGCGGCAACTACGTCGTCGACAGCATCGGGTCGACGTTCAGCGATCCGCTGCTTCATCTTCTGGAAAGCAGTCCTGAAGCCCAGCGCGACTTGCTTGAATTTCGCCACACCCTTGAAGCCTCATGCGCCTACTACGCGGCGATACGTGCGACGGATGTTGATCGGCTGCAGCTGCGCGAAGCCTTCGATGCGTTGCAGGATTGCTACAGCCGTGCAGAGGAGGTGAGCCGCGCGGAGGAGGGCGCGGCGGACGCCAATTTCCACCTCGCCATCGCCGAAGCCAGCCATAACGCCGTGTTGCTGCATACGATTCGCGGTCTGTTCGATCTGCTGCGGCGCAGTGTCGTCACCAACATTGGCGGCATGTACAAACAGCGCGCAGAAACCCGCGACATGCTGATTGATCAGCATCGTGAGTTGTACCTGGCGATTATCGAAGGGCGGGCGGACGACGCTCGAGAAGTGTCGAGCCGTCACTTGCTGTACGTGCAGGAAGTGCTGGAGGAAGTGCGCCAGCAAGTGCAGCGGACTGCCCGGGCTGAGCGGCGCAGCCGGATTTGAAGAGGTGATGTTGCGCACGATGGGGAGAGTGCCGCTGATAACCAGCCGGCGCTGCTGAACGTGCATTTTACCGGGCCTCAGCCGAGACCCGGTCTTGCCGAAACAGGCGGGAGAGTCTGAATCAGTCTTCCTTACCCTTGTTCCGCACTGCGCGTTGCAGCTCGCGATTGGAATCGCGTTCGCGCTCGGTGTCGCGCTTGTCGTATTCCTTCTTGCCTTTGCCCAGAGCAATCTCGCACTTGATCAAGTGCTGCTTCCAGTAAAGGGCAAGGGCCACGCAGGCATAGCCTTTCTGCTGAACAGACGACGTCAGCTTTTCCAGCTCGCGCTTGTTGAGCAACAGTTTACGGGTGCGTGTCGGATCAGCGATGACGTGGGTACTGGCTGTCGTCAGTGGCGAGATATGGCTACCCATCAGCCAGGCCTCACCGTCTTTGAGCAGCACGTAACTGTCAACCAGCTGCACCTTGTTGGCACGCAGGCTTTTTACTTCCCAGCCAGCCAGGACCAGACCGGCCTCGAACTTGTGTTCGATGAAGTAATCGTGACGCGCCTTTTTATTTTGCGCGATGGTCCCTGTGGGATGTTTCTTGAGCTTAGCCATAGGTGACGCATTATAGGGATCAACGGGCTTCTCGGCTATGGGCTCGCACGCTGAAGCTGTGTGCTTGAGCGCGTGGAGTGAATCCCGGACAATGCGCGATCTTTTTTGCGTGTTGGACGTGTCAACGATGTCGACGGACAAGGTTTCGGTTCACGGGAGTTGGGCCAGTCGCTGGGTGTTCATCCTTGCTGCCACCGGCTCTGCCGTGGGGTTGGGCAGCATCTGGAAATTCCCTTACATGGTCGGCGTCTACGGCGGCGGTGCATTTGTGCTGGTGTTTCTGGCGTGCATCGCGCTAATCGGGATTCCGGTGATGATCGCCGAAACGCTCATCGGCCGTCGCGCACGGCAGAGCCCGGCCAACGCGCTGCGATCGCTGGCACTGGCGGCCGGACATTCGTCGAAGTGGTCGTGGGGCGCTTTTGCCGGCATGGTGACCGCGCTGCTGATTCTCTCTTTCTATAGCGTCGTGGGTGGCTGGTCGCTCGAGTACATCATTGATGTCGGCAAAGGCGATTTCAAAGGCGTGACGCCTGACGGTGTCGGTGCCTATTTTGGCGAGATGATCGCTGATCCGTGGCGCCTGGTGGGCTGGCATACGCTGTTCATGCTGCTGTCGGCGATTACCATCGCCAAGGGCGTCAACGCCGGCCTTGAGCGCAGCCTGCGCATCCTGATGCCCTTGCTGTTCGTACTCATCGTCATTCTGTTGGGCTACAGCCTGACCACCGGGCACTTCATGGAAGGCGTGCATTTCATGTTCGACTTCACACCGGAGAAGCTGCTCGATGGCCTGCTCCCTGCCATGGGCCACGCGTTCTTCTCGCTCAGTGTGGGCGTCGGTTCGATCATGATCTACGGCGCGTACATGACCAAAGAAGCATCGATCAGCGCGACGGTGGTGGGCGTGGCATTGCTCGATACCTTCGTGTCGCTGCTGGCGGGCCTTGCATTGTTTCCGATTGTGTTCGCGGCGGGTCTGAACCCCAGCGAAGGGCCAGGGCTGATGTTCGTTACGTTGCCGTATGCATTTGGTAACGTCGCCTTCGGTACCGTCATGGGCGTGGTGTTCTTTATCCTTGTCGCGGTCGCGGCCTGGAGTTCGGCCATTTCTTTGCTCGAACCCATGGTCGCGTATCTGGTCGAGCGGACAAAGGTTCGCCGCGGCTGGGTGACTTTCTGGCTATCGTTCATCTGCTGGTTCGTCGGTCTTGGGACGGTCTTCTCGTTCAACATCTGGAAGCAGGCCAAATTTTTCGTGAACGAAGGCGCAGGCTTCCATCTCTATCAGTGGGGAGCGTCGTCGGGGCTGGATTTCTTTGGCGTGATCGATTTCTTCACCTCGCGGATCATGCTGCCGCTGGGTGGATTGTGTTTTGTGGTATTCGCAGGTTGGGTGATGGGACGCGGTGCGGTACGCGACGAATTGTCGGTACGCAGCCCGGTTCTGTTCGCTTTAACGTTCTCTTTGATGCGCTATGTGGCGCCGATCGGCATCTTGATTGTCTTTGCCGCTCAGCTTTGGAAATGACGCTGACATGACTACGCATATTCAACGTTCCGCCCTTTTGCCATATCCCGCCCAGGCGCTTTATGACCTGGTCAACGACGTGAGTCGCTACTCCGAATTTCTGCCGTGGTGTTCCGCCGGCACCGTGCTGGAGCAGAGTGATACCTCAATGCGTGCGCGTGTCGAGATCGCCAAAGGTGGCCTGAGCCAGCACTTCGTTACGCGTAATACGCTGACGCCGGGACAGGTCATCGAGATGAACCTGGAGGAGGGGCCTTTCAGCCAGTTGCACGGCGTCTGGACCTTCAAGGCCCTGAACGAAAAGGCCTGCAAGATCAGCCTGGACCTTTCGTTCGACTACAGCGGCTCGATCGTCCGCGCAACCTTGGGGCCGCTATTTAATCAGGCGGCCAACACCTTGGTTGATGCTTTCTGTCAGCGAGCCAAAGAGCTGCATGGCTGAGCCGATGATTCGCGTCGAGGTGGTCTATGCCACCGTCGACCGTCAGGAGTTGCTCGCGCTGGACTTGCCCGTCGGAACATCGGTACGCGCCGGGGCTCTTGCATCGGGGATGGCCGAGCGCTTCCCTGAGCTGGATCTCGCACAGTGCCCGTTGGGCATCTTCGGCACGCTCGTCGGCAACCCCGATCAGCGCGCGCTGGAAGCCGGAGACAGGGTCGAGATTTATCGCCCGTTGCTGGCTGATCCGAAAGAGGTACGTCGTCTGCGTGCTTTAAAAGCGGCGAATGCCAGCAAGGCGCAAAAACCGATTTAATTTTCTCATCGGGTCGATTGAGAGACGTAAAAAAGCCCGGGGTTTCCGGGCTTTTTTATACGGCTGATTCCAGAAGGGAACGAAGGATCAGCGCGGGTTTGTGTCCAGTGGCTCCTGAGAAGGCACGGGCACGGTCTCGACTTTGTCGACGTCGTTCTGAATCTGCTCAAGCAACGAGCCAGGCTTCGGTGGCTCTTCCTTCGGCGGCTGCGTCCCTTGATTTTCGGGGGTGACAGTTGTGTCGCTGCTCTTGCCGAGGATGGCCTCGTCGCGGCTGACACCCGGCTTGAAGTCACCGGACAAGCTTGCCAACTGGTCGTTGCCATTGAAGATCAGGCTGACGCGCTCCTGCTGGCGTTCGCCACCACCAGGCTGCAGGCTGTACAGATAGTCCCAGCGCTCAGGGTGGAAGGTGTCGGTCAACAAGGGGTTGCCCATGATAAACCTTACTTGCCGACGGGTCATTCCCGGGCGTAACTGGTCTATCATGTCCTGCGTGACGACATTGCCCTGTTGGATGTCGATTTTATAAACCCCGGGGAATGAACAACCGGCGAGTGCGAGCAGTCCCACGAAGGTGAAACTGGTTAGCAAGAGCTTGGTGTTTTGCATCGGTGGGCGACTTCCACTATCTTGGCTGGGACAACGTAAACCCCGATCATACCTGCATTAAGAGAAGCTGCGAAGCAGCGTCTGCGAGAAAGCTGACCATGGTTGAAAATAGCGAACTACGCAAAGCCGGACTTAAAGTGACCCTGCCGCGGGTCAAGATCCTTCAAATGCTCGATTCTGCCCAGCAGCGTCACATGAGCGCGGAGGATGTCTACAAGGCGCTGATGGAGGCCAACGAAGACGTCGGTCTGGCAACGGTTTACCGAGTTCTGACTCAGTTTGAAGCAGCCGGATTGGTGGTTCGCCACAATTTCGACGGCGGCCATGCGGTGTTCGAACTGGCTGACGGAGGCCACCACGACCATATGGTTAACGTCGAATCCGGCGAGGTCATCGAGTTCTTCGACGAAGAAATCGAAAAACTGCAAAAAGCCATTGTGAGCAAGCACGGCTTCGAGCTGGTTGATCACAATCTAGTGCTCTACGTACGCAAGCAAAAGGTGTAAGCCTCTTGTGAAGTACGACAAAGGCGACCCGCAGGTCGCCTTTGTTGTTTCTGCATTTGTCGGTCGAATGCTGCCAGAAAGGCGACGCCCAGATCAGGTGGTGATGGGCCTCACGATTTGGAGGTGACCACCATCTTCTTGGCGTGCGCGAGCGACTCTTTGGTCAGATCGATCCCTCCCAGCATGCGCGCCACTTCTTCCACTCGCTCGTTCTTGCTCAGCTTGGACACCGCCGTGCGGGTCACATCCGCCTCACGAACCTTGTGCACGAAGAGGTGTTGATGCCCCTGGGCAGCGACTTGCGGCAAGTGAGTGACGGTCATGACCTGGCCGCGTTCGCCCAGGCGGCGCAGCAGTTGGCCAACGATTTCAGCCGTAGGGCCGCCGATACCCACGTCCACTTCGTCAAACACCAGCGTCGGAACTCGAGAGGTTTGTGCGGTGATCACCTGGATCGCCAGGCTGATCCGCGACAATTCCCCGCCCGATGCCACTTTCGCCAGCGCCTTAAGCGGCTGACCCGGGTTGGCGCTGACCAGCAGTTCAACCTGCTCCAGCCCGTTGGGTGACAGCTCTTTGTCTACATTCTCGCGCAGCTCGATATTGAAGCGGCCGCCCGGCATGCCCAGCCGCTGAATTTCGTGCTCGACCTTGTGGGCCAGCTCCGGCGCAGCACGGTGACGCAAGTCGCTCAGCTCGCGCGCCTTCTCTTGATAGTGCCGCGCGTAGGAACCTACCTCGTGTTCCAGTCTCTCGATCGCTTCATCGTTGGCGTTGAGGGTCTCGATCTCGTCGAGCAATTTCTGATGCAGCGCCGCGACTTCTGTCGGCTGCACGCGGTGTTTGCGTGCCAGCGTATAGATGGTGTCGAGGCGCTCTTCGATTTGCTGCAGGCGGGCGGGATCCGCTTCAAAACGATCGAGGAAGCGATTGATCTCGCCGACGGCCTCTTCGACCTGAATCTGCGCACTGGAAAGCAGGTTGGTTGCTTCATTGAGTGCATCGGGCGTGTTGTTCACGCTGCTGAGTCGGTTGAGGCTGGCGGTCAGTGCGTTGAGCGCATTGCCGGAATCGCTTTCACTGCACAGCTCGACGACTTGCCGGCAGATCCCCAGCAGGCTTTCGGCATTGGTCAGCGTGGTGTGTTCCTGTTCCAGGCGCTCGAGCTCGTTTTCGCCAAGGCTCAAGCTTTCCAGTTCTTCAAGCTGGTAGCTCAGCAACTGATGCTTGGCCCGCTGCTCGTCGCCTGAATTGGAAAGACGTTCAAGCTCCTGACGCGTCTGCCGCCAGCGCTGAGAGGCCAGTTGCACCTGGCGGGCGAGGTCAGTGGCGCCCGCGTATTCGTCCAGCAGTCGCCGATGGGTATCGGTCTTGAGCAGCGACTGGTGCTCGTGCTGGCTGTGAATGTCGATGACCAGCTCGCCAAGTGCTTTCAGGTCGCCCTGAGGGCATGGTGTCCCATTGATATAGGCGCGTGAGCGGCCTTCGGCAGTGATGACACGCCGCAGAATGCAGGGGCCGTCTGTTTCGAGGTCTCGCTCTTTGAGCCAGGCGCTTGCTTCAGGGATATCCGACACGTCGAAGGTTGCCAGAATGTCTGCCTTGTCGGCACCTGGCCTCACCACGCCACTGTCGGCGCGATCGCCCAGCGTCAGGCCGAGCGCGTCGAGCATGATCGACTTGCCGGCCCCGGTTTCCCCGGTGATCACGCTCATGCCGCGATCGAGTTCGAGATCGAGATGTTCAACGATGGCGTAGTTATGTATGGACAGGTGGACCAGCATCAGAGCGGCTCCCAAACAATTTGTCTGGTTATTTATACAGTGTTTTGCTTTGGGCTGACAATGCCCGGCCTTAGCTCGATTTAAAAGGTCATCGCCAATTTTTAGCATCAATTCTGCATTTCGCCACCGCCCATGGCCGCTGAACTCATGTCGGAACATTTGTAGGGTTATTCAGCCGATCCTGCACCCAAACCCCTTGAACCCGAAAATTACGACCCCATATAGCCGGGCAGAGGCGTGAGTTGAGCTCACGGATGTAATTAGAAGGAGAGAGTTTATGGCTGACGAACAGAACCCGGACATGCAGGCCCAGGATCAGGCTGCCGACGCGGCGACTTCTCAAGATGATCTGGCAACGCGTGTGCAAGTGCTTGAAGAACAGCTGAAGGCGGCGCAGGACCAGTCTCTGCGTGTGGCTGCGGATCTGCAGAACGTCCGCCGACGTGCCGAGCAAGACGTCGAGAAAGCGCACAAGTTTGCGCTTGAGAAGTTTGCCAGCGATCTGCTGCCAATCGTCGACAGCCTTGAGCGTGGTCTGGACCTGTCGAACTCGGATGACGAGAGCATCCGGCCGATGCGTGAAGGTATCGAACTGACGCTGAAAATGTTCTACGACACGCTCAAGCGTTACAACCTTGAAGCCATCGACCCTCATGGCCAGCCGTTCAATGCCGAGCACCATCAGGCAATGGCGATGCAGGAGAGCGCCGACGTGGAGCCGAACAGCGTGCTCAAGGTGTTCCAGAAGGGCTATCAGCTCAATGGTCGTCTGCTTCGCCCGGCCATGGTCGTGGTCAGCAAGGCGCCATCGCCTGTTTCGCCGTCTATTGACGAGCAGGCTTGAAATTAGCTGAGTGGCCCCCATTTACAGGCCAAGCGTTTAAGAATTACCGCAATTTGTAAATGCAGTTGCGGCAACCAAATTTAAGTTTCGGGAGATTCAAAAATGGGCAAGATTATCGGTATCGACCTGGGGACCACCAACTCCTGCGTCTCGGTTCTGGAAAACGGTAAGGCCAAGGTTATCGAGAACGCCGAAGGCGCTCGTACCACCCCTTCGATCATTGCGTACGCCAATGATGGCGAGATCCTCGTGGGTCAATCGGCCAAGCGTCAGGCAGTCACCAACCCGCACAACACCCTGTACGCGGTGAAGCGTCTGATCGGTCGCAAGTTCGACGAAGAAGTCGTGCAGAAAGACATCAAGATGGTGCCTTACAAAATCGCCAAGGCTGACAACGGCGACGCATGGGTTGAAGTCAACGACAAGAAAATGTCTCCTCCTCAGATTTCGGCTGAAATCCTGAAGAAGATGAAGAAAACCGCCGAAGATTACCTCGGCGAGACGGTGACTGAAGCGGTCATCACTGTTCCTGCCTACTTCAACGACAGTCAGCGTCAGGCCACCAAAGACGCCGGTCGTATTGCCGGTCTGGACGTGAAACGCATCATCAACGAACCGACCGCAGCTGCATTGGCTTACGGTATGGACAAAGCGAAGGGCGATCACACTGTCATCGTCTATGACTTGGGTGGCGGTACGTTCGACGTCTCCGTCATTGAAATCGCTGAAGTCGATGGCGAGCACCAGTTTGAAGTGTTGGCCACCAACGGCGACACCTTCCTCGGCGGTGAAGACTTCGACATCCGCCTGATTGATTACCTGGTCGACGAATTCAAGAAAGAATCCGGCATGAACCTGAAAGGTGATCCGCTGGCGATGCAGCGTCTGAAAGAAGCTGCCGAGAAAGCGAAGATCGAGCTGTCTTCGAGCAATTCGACCGACGTGAATCTGCCTTACATCACAGCAGATGCCACCGGTCCCAAGCACTTGAACGTGAAGATCTCGCGCGCCAAGCTGGAATCGCTGGTTGAAGACCTGGTTCAACGCACCATCGAGCCTTGCCGCATTGCGCTGAAAGACTCCGGTATCGACATCGGCGCGATCAACGACGTGATCCTGGTCGGCGGTCAGACCCGCATGCCACTGGTTCAGCAGAAGGTGACCGAGTTCTTCGGTAAAGAAGCGCGCAAAGACGTCAACCCTGACGAAGCCGTGGCCATGGGTGCTGCCATTCAGGGTGCGGTACTGGCCGGCGACGTGAAAGACGTTCTGCTGCTGGACGTCAGCCCGCTGACCCTGGGTATCGAAACCATGGGCGGCGTGATGACTGCGCTGATCGAGAAAAACACCACGATTCCTACCAAGAAATCGCAAGTGTTCTCGACTGCCGATGACAACCAGGGCGCTGTGACCATTCACGTGCTGCAGGGTGAGCGTAAGCAAGCCGCTCAGAACAAGTCTTTGGGCAAGTTCGACCTGGCCGAGATTCCACCAGCGCCACGCGGTGTACCTCAGATCGAAGTGACCTTCGACATCGATGCCAATGGCATTCTGCACGTCGGCGCGAAAGACAAGGCGACTGGCAAGACTCAGTCGATCGTGATCAAGGCCAACTCCGGTCTGTCGGATGAAGAAATCCAGCAGATGATTCGCGACGCTGAAGCGAACTCGGACGAAGACCGCAAGTTCGAAGAGCTGGCCTCTGCCCGAAACCAGGGCGATGCGCTGGTTCACTCGACTCGCAAAATGATCTCGGACGCTGGCGATAAAGTCACCGCCGAAGAGAAGACCGCTATCGAGGCCGCACTGGTTGCACTTGAAGCCGCTGTGAAAGGCGACGACAAAGCTGCCATCGACGCCAAAATCGAAGAGCTGTCGAAAGTCTCCGCGCCGGTCGCTCAGAAGATGTACGCCGAGCAAGCCGAAAAACCTGAAGGCGGTGCTCAGCCGGCTCAGGAAGAAAGCAAGCCGGCGGACGATGTTGTCGACGCCGAGTTCGAAGAAGTGAAAGACCACAAGTAAGCGCAGGCTCACTTGATCGCTGGTTGACCGCTTTCCAGTGGTCGCTGGTAGGATGTCGCCGCGCGGGAGCTTGCTCCCGCGTTGGCGTGTCTGGAACACCCAAAATTTTCGAGCTTGCGAAGCTGATTCGCGAGCTTTGTGGCAAAGCCGGATGCTCCTGCACTCCGGCTTGTTCAGCCGCTTTTCTCGGTCGATCGAAGGCCGTTGAACCAAGACCAGGATCGTTTAATTGACGTGAGTTGGGTCCGGGCCTGAAAGGGGCTCAACGAGTTCGGCAGGCTCAGGAGGGTCATGCCGGACGTCCTCAAGAGTGCGGAAAATTTATGTCAAAGCGTGATTATTACGAAGTATTGGGAGTGGAGCGTGGCTCCAGCGAAGCGGACCTGAAAAAGGCGTATCGCCGTCTCGCAATGAAATTTCACCCTGACCGCAACCCGGGTGACAAGGCTTCGGAAGACGCCTTCAAAGAAGCCAACGAAGCGTACGAAGTACTATCCGATGCCAGCAAGCGCGCGGCCTATGACCAATACGGTCATGCCGGTGTCGATCAAGGCATGGGTGGTGGCGGTTTCGGCGGCGGTGGCGCCAACTTCTCCGACATCTTCGGTGATGTCTTCAACGACTTCTTCGGCGGCGGTCGCGCAGGCGGCGGTGGTCGTGGCGGTGCCCAGCGTGGCAGCGACCTTCGCTATACCCTCGAATTGAATCTTGAAGAGGCAGTGCGCGGCACGACCGTCAGCATCCGTGTGCCGACTCTGGTCAACTGCAAGCCGTGCGACGGCAGCGGCGCCAAAAAGGGCTCGTCCCCGGTCACCTGCCCGACATGCGGCGGCATTGGCCAGGTGCGCATGCAGCAGGGCTTCTTCTCTGTACAGCAGACCTGTCCGCGTTGCCACGGCAACGGCAAGATCATCTCCGATCCATGCGACTCCTGCCATGGCGAAGGTCGTGTCGAAGAGTCCAAGACGCTGTCGGTCAAGGTGCCGCCAGGCGTCGATACCGGCGACCGTATTCGTCTGTCGGGCGAAGGCGAAGCGGGGACCCAGGGCGGCCCAGCCGGCGACCTGTATGTCGTGATCAATGTGCGTGAACACGCGATCTTCCAGCGCGACGGCAAGCATCTGTATTGCGAAGTGCCGATCAGCTTCACCGACGCTGCACTGGGCGGCGAACTGGAAGTGCCGACGCTGGACGGTCGAGTCAAGTTGAAGATCCCGGAAGGTACGCAAACCGGTAAGCAGTTCCGTCTGCGCGGCAAGGGCGTTGCCCCTGTGCGTGGTGGCGGCGCCGGCGACCTGATGTGCCGTGTGGCAGTAGAGACTCCGGTCAACCTGGGCCGTCGTCAGCGCGAACTGCTCGAAGAGCTCCGTGCATCCCTTGACGGCGACAGCTCTCATTCGCCCAAGGCCAGCGGCTGGTTCGAAGGCGTGAAGCGCTTCTTCGGCGATCTCTGAGGAGCAGGGCATGCGACGCATTGCTGTGATGGGCGCCGCCGGGCGTATGGGCAAGAACCTGATTGAGGCGGTGCAGGATCGCGCTCCGCTCACCGGACTGACAGCAGCAATCGTGCGGCCCGGTAGCACGATGATCGGTGCCGACGCCGGCGAGCTCGCATCGCTGGGCCGCATCGGTGTTCAGTTGACCGGTAATCTGGAGCAGGTCGCCGACGAGTTCGACGTGCTGATCGACTTCACATTGCCGGACGTCATGCTGAAAAACCTGGCGTTTTGCCGCAAGGCGGGCAAGGCGATGGTCATTGGTACTACCGGTTTGAGCGTCGAACAAAAGCGCTTGCTGGTGGAGGCGAGCCGGGATATCCCTGTTGTCTTCGCGTCCAATTTCAGTGTGGGTGTGAACCTGTCGTTCAAGCTGCTGGATCTGGCGGCGCGAGTGATGGGTGAAGACGCGGACATCGAAATCATCGAAGCTCACCACCGCAATAAGGTCGACGCGCCGTCGGGTACGGCGGTCAGCATGGGTGAGGTCGTTGCCAATGCCCTGGGGCGTGATTTGAGTAAGGTCGCCGTCTATGGTCGTGAGGGCTACACGGGTGTTCGTGAGCGCGAGACGATCGGCTTCGCCACAGTCCGTGGCGGTGACGTCGTAGGTGATCACACTGTGCTGTTCGCCGCTGAGGGTGAGCGTCTGGAAATTACGCACAAGGCGTCGAGTCGCATGACCTTCGCCAAGGGCGCAGTGCGTGCCGCGCTGTGGCTCGATGGCAAGGCGCCGGGGCTTTACGACATGCAGGACGTACTCGATCTGCGCTAGGCCCAGCGGCGCTCGAGTCGTGTCAGGTAACAATGCGGGCAGGAGAGGGGCTTTCCCTGTATCCTGCCGGCAGTTTCACGCTATTGCACACCCGCTACGCGATGTCCCGTCGCACTCCCCAGCCCTCAGGGCAATTTTAGCGGTGGATTAAAAAGACCTCTTTCTGTAAGCTACAGCTTTAGTGTGTCCACTAAAAGCGCGCAGATAATTCTATGAAAAAAGCGGGGTGACGTGTCTATACGTCATTCCGCTTTTTTACAACCTGCGATCGCCCTTTCAGGCTTTATTACGGGAGGTCTTCTTGACTAAGCCAGCCATACTCGCCCTTGCTGATGGCAGCATTTTTCGCGGCGAAGCCATTGGTGCCGACGGTCAAACCGTTGGTGAAGTGGTGTTCAACACCGCAATGACCGGCTATCAGGAAATTCTTACCGATCCTTCCTATGCCCAGCAAATCGTCACCCTGACTTACCCGCACATCGGCAACACCGGCACCACGCCGGAAGATGCCGAGTCTGACCGCGTCTGGGCGGCGGGTCTGGTGATTCGCGACCTGCCACTGGTTGCGAGCAACTGGCGTAACAAGATGCCGCTGGCCGAGTATCTGAAGGCCAATAAAACCGTTGCGATCGCAGGTATCGACACGCGCCGTTTGACGCGCATCCTTCGCGAGAAGGGCGCTCAAAACGGCTGCATCATGGCTGGCGACAACATTTCCGAAGAAGCAGCCATCGCGGCAGCGCGAGGTTTCCCGGGCCTCAAAGGCATGGACCTCGCCAAGGAGGTCAGCACCAAAGACGCCTACGAATGGCGCTCCACGGTCTGGAACCTGCAGTCCGACAGCAGTCCCGAAGTTGCCGCAGCCGACTTGAAGTACCACGTGGTCGCCTGGGACTACGGCGTCAAGCTGAATATCCTGCGCATGCTGGTTGAGCGTGGTTGCCGTGTGACGGTCGTACCGGCGCAGACCCCGGCCAGTGAAGTGCTTGCGCTCAAGCCGGACGGCATCTTCCTGTCCAACGGCCCTGGTGATCCGGAGCCTTGCGACTACGCCATTCAGGCGATCAAGGACGTGCTGGAGACTGACATTCCAGTCTTTGGTATCTGCTTGGGTCACCAGTTGTTGGCGCTCGCGTCCGGCGCTCGGACCATCAAGATGGATCTGGGCCACCATGGTGCCAACCACCCTGTTCAGGACCTGGACACCGGCGTGGTCATGATCACCAGCCAGAACCACGGTTTTGCGGTGGACGAAGCGACTTTGCCGAGCAACGTTCGCGCGATTCACAAGTCGCTGTTCGATGGCAGCTTGCAAGGCATCGAGCGCACCGACAAGGACGCGTTCAGCTTCCAGGGTCACCCTGAGGCGAGCCCGGGACCGACCGACGTCGCGCCGCTGTTCGATCGTTTCATCACAGCGATGGACAAGCGCCGCTAAGGCTGCTTTGCGACTGTAGCGAGCAGGTGGCCGCGGCGGACCGGACAAGGTCCGATAGCCCGCCCGGCACCTGAGATGTTCAAGACGGCTTGCCGACTGACACAGGATTCGAGTGACAACCCATGCCAAAACGTACAGACATTAAAAGCATCCTGATTCTTGGCGCTGGCCCGATCGTGATCGGCCAGGCCTGCGAATTCGACTACTCCGGCGCCCAGGCCTGCAAGGCCCTGCGCGAAGAGGGTTACCGCGTCATTCTGGTCAACTCGAACCCGGCCACCATCATGACCGACCCGGCCATGGCGGATGCGACCTACATCGAGCCGATCAAATGGGCGACCGTCGCCAAGATCATCGAAAAGGAACGCCCTGACGCGCTGCTGCCAACCATGGGCGGCCAGACCGCACTGAACTGCGCGCTGGATCTGGAGCGCGAAGGCGTTCTGGAGAAGTTCGGCGTTGAAATGATCGGTGCCAACGCCGACACCATCGACAAAGCTGAAGACCGCTCGCGTTTCGACAAGGCCATGAAGTCCATCGGCCTTGCGTGCCCGCGTTCCGGTATCGCCCATAGCATGGAAGAGGCCAATGTGGTCCTCGAAAAGCTGGGCTTCCCGTGCATCATTCGTCCGTCCTTCACCATGGGCGGCACCGGTGGCGGCATCGCGTACAACCGTGAAGAGTTCGAAGAAATCTGCGCCCGCGGTCTCGACCTGTCGCCGACCAAAGAGCTGCTGATCGACGAGTCGCTGATCGGCTGGAAAGAATACGAAATGGAAGTTGTCCGCGACAAAAAGGACAACTGCATCATCGTCTGCTCCATCGAAAACTTCGACCCGATGGGCGTGCACACCGGCGACTCCATCACGGTCGCGCCGGCACAGACGCTCACCGACAAGGAATACCAGATCCTGCGGAACGCGTCGCTGGCGGTCCTGCGTGAGATCGGCGTAGAAACAGGCGGCTCGAACGTTCAGTTCGGTATCTGCCCGGACACCGGCCGCATGGTCGTGATCGAGATGAACCCACGTGTCTCGCGCTCTTCTGCGCTGGCTTCCAAGGCTACCGGCTTCCCGATCGCGCGAGTGGCAGCCAAGCTGGCTGTCGGCTACACGCTGGACGAGTTGCAGAACGAAATCACCGGCGGCAAAACCCCGGCGTCGTTCGAGCCATCGATCGACTACGTCGTCACCAAGCTGCCACGCTTTGCGTTCGAGAAGTTCGCCAAAGCTGACGCGCGTCTTACCACTCAAATGAAGTCGGTCGGCGAAGTCATGGCCATCGGCCGGACTTTCCAGGAATCCCTGCAGAAAGCCCTGCGCGGCCTTGAAGTAGGTGTCAGCGGTCTCGATCCGAAGCTGGACCTGAGCAATCCGGAAAGCATGAGCATTCTCAAGCGTGAGCTGACGGTTCCGGGTGCCGAGCGCATCTGGTATGTCGCCGACGCTTTCCGTGCCGGCATGACGGTTGAACAGATTTTCGGCATGAACATGATCGACCCCTGGTTCCTGGTGCAGATCGAAGATCTGATCAAGGACGAAGAGAAGGTCAAAACTCTCGGCCTGTCGGCGATTGACCGCGACCTGATGTATCGCCTGAAGCGCAAGGGCTTCTCCGATGCACGCCTGGCCAAGCTGCTGGGTGTGACCGAGAAAAACCTGCGCACGCACCGTCACAAGCTGGACGTGCTGCCCGTCTACAAGCGCGTCGATACCTGCGCCGCCGAGTTCGCCACCGACACCGCGTACATGTACTCCACATACGAGGAAGAGTGCGAAGCCAACCCGACGAATCGCGACAAGATCATGATTCTGGGTGGTGGTCCGAACCGTATTGGCCAGGGCATCGAGTTCGACTACTGCTGCGTGCACGCTGCGCTGGCGCTGCGTGAGGACGGGTACGAGACCATCATGGTCAACTGCAACCCGGAAACCGTATCGACCGACTACGACACCTCTGACCGTCTGTACTTCGAGCCAGTGACCCTGGAAGACGTGCTGGAAATCGTCCGCGTCGAGAAGCCGAAAGGCGTGATCGTTCAGTACGGCGGCCAGACTCCGTTGAAGCTGGCGCGCGCACTGGAAGCCGCAGGCGTGCCGATCATCGGTACCAGCCCGGACGCCATTGACCGTGCAGAAGACCGCGAGCGCTTCCAGCAAATGGTCGAGCGACTGAACCTGCGTCAGCCGCCAAACGCTACCGTGCGCAGCGAAGACGAAGCCATTCGCGCTGCGGCGAAGATCGGTTATCCGCTGGTGGTTCGTCCGTCCTATGTGTTGGGCGGCCGTGCGATGGAGATCGTCTACGAAGAAGAAGAGCTCAAGCGCTACCTGCGTGAAGCGGTGCAAGTGTCCAACGACAGCCCGGTGCTGCTTGACCACTTCCTGAACTGCGCCATCGAAATGGACGTTGATGCGGTCTGCGACGGCACCGACGTGGTGATCGGCGCAATCATGCAGCACATCGAGCAGGCCGGCGTTCACTCCGGTGACTCGGCATGCTCGCTGCCACCGTATTCGCTGCCGGCGCATATCCAGGACGAAATGCGTGATCAGGTCAAGAAAATGGCCCTGGAGCTCGGCGTTGTCGGCCTGATGAACGTACAGCTGGCATTGCAGGGCGAGGACATCTACGTCATCGAAGTCAACCCGCGCGCATCCCGTACCGTACCGTTCGTGTCGAAATGCATCGGTGTCTCGCTGGCGATGATCGCCGCTCGCGTCATGGCTGGCAAAACCCTGAAAGAACTCGGCTTCACCAAAGAGATCATCCCTAACTTCTATAGCGTGAAAGAGGCGGTGTTCCCATTCGCCAAATTCCCCGGTGTGGACCCGATCCTCGGCCCAGAGATGAAGTCGACCGGTGAAGTCATGGGTGTCGGTGACACCTTCGGCGAAGCCTTCGCGAAAGCCCAGATGGGCGCCAGTGAAGTGTTACCGACTGGCGGCACGGCATTCATCAGTGTGCGTGACGACGACAAGCCGCTGGTGGCAGGTGTAGCACGCAGTTTGATCGAACTGGGCTTCGACATCGTTGCAACTGCAGGCACCGCACGCCTGATCGAAGAGGCCGGGCTGAAAGTCCGCCGCGTCAACAAGGTGACCGAGGGCCGTCCACACGTGGTCGACATGATCAAGAATGACGAAGTCACGCTGATCATCAACACGACCGAAGGGCGCCAGTCGATCGCGGATTCCTACTCCATTCGCCGCAATGCCCTGCAGCACAAGATCTACTGCACCACGACCATCGCTGCAGGCGAGGCCATCTGTGAAGCACTGAAGTTCGGTCCTGAAAAAACCGTGCGTCGCTTGCAGGATCTACATGCAGGACTGAAAGCATGATCAAGTATCCAATGACCGTTCAGGGCGCTCGCGCCCTGGAAGAGGAACACGCTCATCTGACCAAGGTAGTTCGTCCCAAGCTCAGCCAGGACATCGGGACTGCGCGTGAGCTGGGCGATCTCAAAGAAAACGCCGAATACCATGCCGCCCGCGAACAGCAGGGCATGGTTGAAGCGCGCATCCGCGACATCGAAGGCCGAATTCAGAATCAGGTGATCATTGACGTCACTACGATCCCTCACACTGGCAAAGTGATCTTCGGCACGACTGTCGAAATTGCCAACGTGGAGACGGACGATCGCGTCACCTACCACATCGTGGGTGAGGACGAAGCCGACTTTAAGCTGGGCAAGATTTCGGTGGGTTCGCCGCTTGCTCGCGCGTTGATTGGCAAGGAAGAGGGCGATGTCGTTGCTGTGAAAACACCGAGTGGTGTTATCGAGTACGAAATCGTGGAAGTGCGTCACGTTTGATGATCGACACCCGCATTGCGCGGGTGTTGATTCAGCCAGCGGGTTCGATGGTCAGCGACTGACCCTCCGAGCCGGCGGTCGCAGCTCTGGTATAGCTGGGGTCTGACCGGGTCGGCGCTCATCTTTGCAGGCGAGCACCGAATCGAAAGGCCAGCGATGTTTGGTCGCTGACCTGACAGGATCAGTTGAAACGGTGGACGTTGGACAGCTGCTTGTTGACCTTCGGGTTCTTGCGATAGATCAGCGCCATTTTGCCGATGACCTGCACCAGATCGGCCTTGCCGACTTTGCACAGTTCAGCGATGGCTGCCAGGCGGCTTTCGCGGTCGAGGATGTTGAGTTTGATCTTGATCAACTCGTGATCGCCCAGCGCGCGCTCCAGTTCGGCCAACACACCTTCAGTCAGACCATTGTCCGCCACCATCAACACCGGTTTCAGATGGTGACCAATGGATTTGTATTGTTTCTTCTGCTCTTGAGTGAGCGGCATAATCTGACCTCTGCGTCTGATCTTGTAAAAAGCGGCGGCCAGTTTACCCGAGCGAGTCCGGGACCGCCCGGTTAATCGCGACTCGTCCTAATTTTTTGAGGTGCTCCGTGGCACGTTCCAAAACCAGCCATAACTGGCTTAAAGAACACTTCGACGACAAGTACGTCAAAATGGCGCAGCGGGATGGCTATCGCTCTCGCGCCAGTTACAAGCTTCTGGAGATTCAGGAGAAGGACAAAATCATCCGCCCCGGCATGACGGTGATCGACCTTGGTGCAGCCCCCGGTGGTTGGTCGCAGGTGACCAGTCGTCTGATTGGTGGCCAGGGCCGTCTGATTGCATCCGACATCCTCGAAATGGACAGCATCCCCGATGTCACCTTCATCCAGGGGGATTTCACTCAGGATGAGGTGCTTGCGCAGATCCTTGAGGCTGTCGGTAATACACAGGTAGACCTTGTGATTTCCGACATGGCCCCCAATATGAGTGGATTGAGCGCTGTGGACATGCCACGCGCAATGTTCCTCTGTGAGCTGGCGCTTGATCTGGCCGGCCGTGTACTGCGCCCTGGTGGTGATTTTCTGATCAAGGTCTTCCAGGGTGAGGGCTTTGACGTGTACCACAAGGACATCCGCAAGCTGTTCGACAAGGTGCAGATGCGCAAGCCGTTGTCGTCGCGAGATCGTTCAAGAGAGCAATATTTGTTGGGTCGAGGCTTTCGCGGCATAGAAGGCTCCGCAAGCGATGAGCGCCTTTGATCAAGCGATAGCTTTTTTCAAATGGCTTTATCAAGGGAGCGTAACCAACATCGTGTAGTCAAAGTTTCACAAAGGGTTACAGACGCCGCCTGCCACGCCTGTAGGATCTGTAGTACGTTAGGCCGGTAAATATCATGCGAGGCACGCTCCAGCGTGGAGCTTGCTTCAGAGGGTAGCTAATTGAACGATATGGCAAAGAATTTGATCCTGTGGTTGATCATCGCGGCGGTTCTCGTGACCGTGATGAACAACTTCTCCAGTCCTAACGAGCCGCAGACCCTCAACTATTCCGAATTCATCCAGCAGGTGAAAGACGGCAAAGTCGAGAAGGTTGCCGTTGACGGTTACGTCATCACCGGCAAGCGCAGTGATGGCGACTCCTTCAAGACTATCCGCCCGGCCATCCAGGACAACGGGCTGATCGGTGATCTGGTCGACAACAACGTTGTGATCGAGGGCAAGCAGCCAGAGCAGCAAAGCATCTGGACTCAGCTCCTCGTCGCCAGCTTCCCTATACTGGTGATTATTGCTGTCTTCATGTTCTTCATGCGCCAGATGCAAGGTGGTGCGGGAGGCAAGGGAGGGCCGATGAGCTTCGGTAAAAGCAAGGCGCGCCTGCTGTCCGAAGATCAGGTCAAAACCACATTGGCTGACGTGGCCGGTTGTGATGAGGCCAAAGAGGAAGTCGGCGAGCTCGTCGAGTTTCTCCGCGACCCGGGCAAGTTCCAGCGCCTGGGCGGTCGCATCCCTCGCGGCGTCCTCATGGTGGGTCCTCCAGGTACAGGTAAAACCCTGATCGCGAAGGCCATCGCGGGTGAAGCCAAGGTTCCGTTTTTCACGATCTCCGGTTCCGACTTCGTCGAGATGTTTGTCGGCGTGGGTGCAAGCCGTGTTCGTGACATGTTTGAGCAGGCCAAGAAGCACGCGCCCTGCATCATCTTCATCGATGAAATCGATGCCGTAGGTCGCCACCGTGGCGGCGGCATGGGCGGTGGTCATGATGAGCGCGAGCAGACACTCAACCAATTGCTGGTTGAGATGGACGGCTTTGAAATGAATGACGGCATCATCGTGATTGCCGCCACCAACCGCCCGGACGTCCTCGACCCTGCGCTACTGCGTCCGGGCCGTTTCGACCGTCAGGTCGTGGTGGGCTTGCCCGATATCCGCGGTCGTGAGCAGATTCTTAAAGTACACATGCGCAAAGTGCCAATGGGTGACGACGTTCAGCCAGGCGTTATCGCTCGCGGTACCCCGGGTTTCTCCGGTGCTGATTTGGCCAACCTGGTCAACGAAGCGTCGCTATTCGCCGCCCGCACCGGTAAGCGCATCGTCGAGATGAAAGAGTTCGAACTGGCGAAAGACAAGATCATGATGGGCGCTGAGCGCAAATCGATGGTCATGTCCGACAAAGAGAAGCGCAATACGGCGTATCACGAGGCAGGTCATGCAATCGTTGGTCGCGTTGTGCCAGAGCATGATCCGGTCTACAAAGTGTCGATCATCCCGCGCGGTCGTGCATTGGGTGTAACGATGTTCCTCCCCGAGGAAGACCGCTACAGTCTGTCCAAGCGTGCGCTGATCAGTCAAATCTGCTCGCTGTACGGCGGTCGTATTGCGGAAGAAATGACGTTGGGCTTCGATGGTGTAACCACCGGCGCTTCCAACGACATCATGCGAGCCAGTCAGATCGCTCGAAACATGGTTACCAAGTGGGGTCTCTCCGAGAAGCTCGGTCCTTTGATGTATTCGGACGAGGAAGAAGGCGGTTACCTGGGTCGCGGCGGTGGCGGTCAGAATGCTAGTCTCTCCGGTGACACGGCGCGTCTGATCGACTCCGAAGTGCGGAGCATCATTGATCAGTGCTACGGAACTGCAAGACAGATCCTCACTGACAATCGCGACAAGCTGGAAGCGATGGCTGATGCGCTGATGAAATACGAGACGATCGACGCTGAACAGATCGATGACATCATGGCAGGCCGTCCGCCACGCGAACCTCGCGACTGGGAAGGTGGCTCCGGGGATTCCGGCACCCCTATCGCACCTGTAGGTCCGCGTCCGGAATCGCCGATTGGCGGTCCTGCTGCCGAACACTAAGGTCTGACATGGCTTCTGCGCTTCACCCGACCCGGTTGCCTTGCGGCAACCGGGTTCTTGATTTATCCCGCACGCACGTGATGGGGATCCTCAATATCACACCTGATTCGTTCTCGGACGGCGGCCGCTTTGCGCAGCGAGACTTGGCGCTGCGTCATGCCGAAGCGATGATGCTGGCCGGTGCGACCCTGATCGACGTCGGGGGCGAGTCAACTCGGCCCGGTGCGCGATCTGTTTCTCCCGTTGAAGAACTGGAGCGCGTGGCGCCTGTCGTTGAGGCAATCAGTGCCGAGTTGGATGTGATCATTTCGGTAGACACTTCCACGCCTGCTGTCATTCGCGAGACCGCCCGCCTGGGAGCAGGACTCATCAACGATGTTCGCGCGCTTCGTCGTGACGGGGCGCTCGATGCCGCCGTGGCAACGGGCTTACCCGTATGCCTCATGCACATGCGCGGCGAGCCGACGGACATGCAGAATGACCCTCACTACACTGATCTGGTTGGTGAGGTCAGTGCATTCTTGCGCGAGCGCATGGACCAGTGTGTCGCGGCAGGCATCCCTGTCGAGAGGATCATCCTTGATCCAGGGTTTGGCTTCGCCAAGACCCTTGAGCATAATCTGAGCCTCTTCAAGCACATGGAGGCCCTTCATGTGTTGGGCCGTCCTCTGCTGGTCGGTGTTTCTCGCAAGAGCATGATCGGCAAGGTTCTCGACAAGCCTGTTGATCAGCGTCTGCATGGCGCGCTCGCGCTGGCCGCCATGGCGATGATCAATGGCGCAAAAATTCTACGTGTGCACGACGTCCCGGAGACGGTAGATGTGGTGCGTATGATTGCTGCTGTTCAGTCAGCAAAATAAGAAATCTGGAGCACCCATGAGCACTAAAAAATATTTCGGTACCGACGGTATTCGCGGTCGTGTTGGTCAATTCCCGATCACCCCTGATTTCATGCTGAAGCTGGGATGGGCGGCAGGGATGGCCTTCCGGAAAATGGGCGCATGCCGGATTCTGGTGGGTAAGGACACGCGCATCTCGGGCTACATGTTTGAGTCGGCGCTCGAAGCCGGATTATCTGCTGCGGGTGCGGACGTGATGCTCCTTGGTCCGATGCCGACGCCGGCGATCGCTTATCTGACGCGTACATTCCATGCCGAAGCGGGCATCGTGATCAGTGCGTCGCATAATCCGCATTATGACAACGGCATCAAGTTCTTCTCCGGGCAGGGCACCAAGCTCCCTGACGAGATCGAACTGATGATCGAAGAACTGCTCGATGCACCGATGACCGTCGAGGAATCCGAAAAGCTCGGCAAGGTGTCCCGTATCAACGACGCCGCGGGCCGCTACATCGAATTCTGTAAAAGCAGTGTTCCGACCAGTACCGATTTCGACGGGCTAAAGATCGTTGTCGATTGCGCTCATGGTGCGACGTACAAGGTAGCGCCGAATGTGTTCCGTGAGCTTGGCGCCGACGTTACTGTGCTGTCGGCCGCTCCCAATGGGCTCAACATCAATGACAAATGCGGTTCCACCCACATGGGGGCGCTACAGGCTGCCGTTGTCGAGCATGGTGCTGACCTGGGCATCGGGTTCGATGGTGACGGCGACCGCGTACTGATGGTCGACCATACCGGCGCGATCGTCGATGGTGACGAACTGCTTTACATCATTGCGCGCGACCTTCAGGAGCGAGGGCAATTGCAGGGAGGCGTCGTTGGTACCCTGATGAGCAACCTCGGGCTGGAGCTGGCGCTTGCGGATCTCAACATCCCGTTCGTGCGCGCCAACGTCGGCGACCGTTATGTCATCGCCGAGCTGCTTGAGCGCGATTGGCAAGTGGGCGGCGAGAACTCGGGCCATGTCGTGTGCTTCCGGCATACCACGACGGGGGATGCGATCATTGCTGCATTGCAGGTACTGCTGTCGATGAAGCGTACCGGGCAGAGCCTGGCGCAATCGCGCGAAGGCCTTAAGAAATGCCCTCAGGTATTGATCAATGTTCGCTTTGAGGGTGGAGGTGTCGATCCGGTCAAGCACCCCGCCGTCATTGAGGCCTGTGATCGTGTGACCGCCGCCATGGCCGGGCGTGGACGTGTGCTTCTGCGCAAGTCCGGGACCGAGCCGCTGGTGCGTGTGATGGTCGAGGGCGAGGACGAAATCGTGGTGCGCGGGTATGCCGATCAACTGGCAAAACTGGTTGCTGAAGTTTGCGCCTGATTTCGGCTTGCCAGTGTTGAAACTGTTGGGTAACATCTGCGCCCACTTTGACCGACGAGGTACAGCATGCGTCGCCCTATGGTAGCTGGTAACTGGAAGATGCACGGTACCCGCGCCAGCGTCGCTGAGCTGATCGAGGGTCTTGCAAATCTCGCCCTTCCGGGTGGCGTAGATGTGGCGGTCTTCCCGCCAAGCCTGCACGTGAGTCTTGTGGTTGATTGCCTGGAAGGGCAGTCGATCTCTGTCGGTGCGCAGAATTGCGCCCCTCAGGCCGGGCAGGGCGCGTTGACTGGAGAAGTGTCGTCGACTCAGTTGGCTGATGCAGGTTGCAAGTTCGTGCTCGTGGGGCACTCGGAGCGTCGCCAGATAATGGGCGAAAGCAATGAGGTTCTGAATCGCAAGTTCGAGGCTGCTCAGGCAGCAGGCTTGATCCCGATACTGTGCATTGGTGAGACGCTCGAAGAGCGAGAAGCCGGCAAGACGCTCGAAGTGGTTGGTCAGCAGCTTGGCAGCATCATCGAAGAACTTGGTATTGGTGCTTTCGTTAATGCGGTCATTGCTTATGAGCCAGTCTGGGCAATTGGTACCGGACTGACTGCCTCGCCGGAACAGGCGCAGGAAGTGCATGCAGCGATTCGTGCGCAGTTGAAGAAAGAGAATTCTGAAGTCGCACAAGGTGTGCGTCTTCTATATGGCGGCAGCGTGAAGGCGGCCAATGCGGTCGAACTGTTCGGCATGCCGGATATCGATGGAGGCCTCATTGGTGGCGCCTCCCTGAATGCAGATGAGTTCGGTGCGATCATTCGCGCCGCGGGAAACTGAAAAAATGCTGGAAACAGTCGTAGTCGTTCTTCATCTGCTGGGTGCTCTGGGCGTTGTTGCTCTGGTTTTGCTGCAGCAGGGTAAAGGTGCTGACGCTGGCGCATCATTTGGAGCAGGTGCATCAAATACTGTGTTCGGTGGGCAAGGTTCCTCTACCTTTCTCAGTAAACTTACTGCTATACTTGCCGCCTGTTTCTTCATGACCAGCTTAGGGTTAGGTTACTTTGCTAAAGAGAAAGCTCACCAGCTGACTCAAGTAGGTTTGCCAAATCCAGCGGTACTGGAAGTGAAGCAAAAGCCGGCAGCAGATGATGTTCCGGTTCTGGAAGGGCAACAGAAACCAGCTGCAGTACCTGCTGATGTTCCTGCTACACCAGAGCAGAAGTAATACCGGATTCGCAGCTGTTTTTGGGGCTGCAAAAGAGTTGTAATGCCGAGGTGGTGGAATTGGTAGACACGCAACCTTGAGGTGGTTGTGCCCATAGGGTGTAGGGGTTCGAGTCCCCTTCTCGGTACCAATTAACAAGAAAGCCCGCAGTAGCGGGCTTTCTTGTAGGTGGATGTGTCGGATTGACCCAGATTTGGATCGGTCGTATACTTCCGCCCCAGCTTTGTCGCGGGGTGGAGCAGTCTGGTAGCTCGTCGGGCTCATAACCCGAAGGTCGTTGGTTCAAATCCAGCCCCCGCAACCAGTTTTAGCGGAGCCCCTTTTCAGGGGCTTTTTGTTAGCTGGACACTTTATGACGCCGCTATTCGCAGGCGTTTTTCATGATTGGGCTTTTGCCCATTTTTTATTTGCAGCATGCACGAGGGGGTTCAGGTGTCGAGCAAGCTAGAAGAGTTGCAGGCCTTGCTGGCCCCGGTGGTCGTGGCCCTAGGCTATGAATGCTGGGGTATCGAGTATTCGTCTCAAGGGCGCCACTCGATGTTGCGCGTCTATATCGATAAAGAAGGCGGCGTGTTGGTGGACGATTGCGCGATCGTCAGCCGTCAGGTCAGCGGTATTCTGGATGTAGAAGATCCGATCAGCTCCGAATACACGCTCGAAGTTTCCTCTCCAGGCATGGAACGCCCACTGTTCACCATTGAGCAGTTTGCGGAGTTTGCCGGGGCACAAGTGAAGATAAAGCTGCGTTCACCCTTTGAAGGTCGACGCAACTTTCAAGGCCTTCTCCGCGGGGTGGAGGAGCAGGACGTCGTGGTTCAGGTTGAAGATCACGAGTTTCTGTTGCCGATCGATCTGATCGACAAAGCCAACATTATTCCCACGTTTGACTAAGACGTGCCAGATACAGCGGATCCCGCGGATCCAATGGCTTGCGAAAGGCGAGGCGTACGATGAGCAAAGAAGTACTGCTGGTTGTTGAATCGGTATCCAATGAAAAAGGCGTACCGGCCGATGTGATTTTTGAAGCGCTTGAGATAGCTCTGGCTACGGCCACCAAGAAGCGTTTTGAAGACGAAGTAGACCTGCGTGTCGAGATCAATCGTCATACAGGTGCCTATGAGACTTTCCGTCGTTGGACCGTCGTCGAAGAAGACGATCTCGACGACCCGGCGATCGAAACGTGGCCGAGCAAGGTTGCCCTGACGCATCCGGGTGCCAACGTTGGCGACGTAGTAGAAGAAAAGATCGATTCCATCGAGTTCGGCCGCATCGCCGCGCAGACTGCCAAGCAAGTCATTGTGCAGAAAGTTCGCGAAGCCGAGCGAGCTCAAGTCGTGGACGCCTATCGTGAGCGTCTGGGCGAAATCATTTCCGGCACTGTTAAAAAAGTTACACGTGACAATGTCATCGTCGACCTTGGCAACAATGCCGAAGCTCTGCTGGCGCGTGAAGACATCATTTCGCGGGAGACTTTCCGCGTAGGTGTCCGCGTCCGTGCTTTGCTCAAAGAGATCCGCACCGAAAACCGCGGCCCTCAGCTGATCCTGTCGCGTACCGCGCCGGAAATGTTGATCGAGCTGTTCCGGATTGAAGTTCCGGAAATCGCTGAAGGACTCATCGAGGTGATGGCTGCCTCTCGTGATCCTGGTTCGCGTGCAAAGATCGCAGTTCGCTCCAAGGACAAACGCATTGACCCGCAGGGCGCGTGCATCGGCATGCGTGGTTCGCGCGTGCAGGCTGTTTCCGGCGAGTTGGGCGGCGAGCGTGTGGATATCGTGCTTTGGGACGATAACCCGGCGCAGTTCGTCATCAATGCCATGTCGCCTGCCGAAGTGGCAGCGATCATCGTTGATGAAGATGCCCACGCCATGGACATCGCTGTAGGCGCAGATAACCTCGCCCAGGCGATTGGCCGCGGTGGCCAGAACGTGCGGTTGGCCAGTCAGTTGACTGGCTGGACCCTTAACGTGATGACCGAATCGGACATCCAGGCCAAGCAGCAAGCGGAAACCGGTGACATCCTGCGCAACTTTATCGACGAGCTGGAAGTCGATGAGGATCTCGCTCAGGTTCTGGTAGACGAAGGCTTCACCAGCCTGGAAGAGATTGCCTACGTACCGTTGGAAGAAATGCTCAACATCGACGGCTTTGACGAAGATACCGTCAACGAGCTTCGCGCTCGTGCCAAGGATCGTTTGTTGACTAAAGCCATCGCTACTGAGGAAAAGCTGGCAGACGCCCATCCGGCCGAAGACCTGCTCTCGCTTGAGGGTATGGACAAGGATTTGGCGATGGAACTGGCGGTGCGCGGCGTAATTACCCGCGAAGACCTGGCCGAGCAGTCTATTGACGATCTGCTCGACATCGACGGCATTGACGATGATCGTGCCGGCAAGTTGATCATGGCCGCCCGAGCCCATTGGTTCGAGTAAGTAGATGCGGCCTGAGGAGAGAAGTGCATGACGCAAGTCACGGTGAAAGAACTGGCCAAGACGGTCGACACACCGGTAGAGCGCCTGTTACAGCAGATGCGTGAGGCAGGTTTGCCGCACAACGCCGCCGAACAAGTTGTGACCGATATCGAAAAACAAGCCCTGTTGACGCACCTGAAAAGCGGTCACAAGGCCAAGGTGGAAGAGCCGCGCAAGATCACTTTGCAGCGCAAGACCACCAGTACCCTCCGCGTTGCTGGCAGCAAAAGCATCAGCGTTGAAGTACGCAAAAAGAAAGTCTTTGTTCAGCGCAGCCCGGAAGAAATCGAAGCCGAACGCAAGCGCGAGCTGGACGAACGTCGTGCGGTAGAAAATGCCGCTCGTCAAAAGGCTGAAGAAGAATCCCGTCAGCGTGCCGAAGAAGAAGCGCGCCGTCAGCCTTCGTCGGGTGCCCCTGCAACTGACGCCGTTGCGGCGCCGGCACCTGCATCGCAAGCTGCCGAGCCAGCCCGGGAAACTCCGGCTGCGGCACCTGCACCTGCACCTGCACATGTCGTTGATCGCAAGAAAGACGAACAGCGTCGCCCTGACAAACCACGCAACGACGACAACAATCGTCGCAGCGGCGGCGGTGGTGATGGCGATCGCAAGAACGCTCCGCATCGTGCGTCGGTCAAGGAAAAGGCGCCAACGCCACGCGTTGCTCCTCGTACTACCGATGAAGAAAGCGATGGCTTCCGTCGCGGCGGTCGCGGCAAGGCCAAGCTGAAGAAGCGCAACGCGCACGGTTTCCAGAGCCCTACCGGCCCTGTCGTTCGTGAAGTGAAGATCGGCGAAACCATCAGCGTGGGCGATCTCGCTCAGCAGATGTCGGTCAAAGCTGCCGAGATCATCAAGTTCATGTTCAAGCTGGGTACTCCGGCCACCATCAACCAGGTTCTGGATCAGGAAACTGCCCAGCTGGTCGCTGAAGAACTGGGCCACAAAGTGACCCTGGTCAGCGACACCGCGCTGGAAGATTCCTTGGCCGAGTCCCTGAAGTTCGAAGGTGAGACGTTCTCCCGTGCGCCGGTTGTAACGGTCATGGGTCACGTTGACCACGGTAAGACCTCGCTGCTCGACTACATCCGTCGTGCGAAGGTTGCTGCTGGCGAAGCCGGTGGTATCACTCAGCACATCGGTGCGTACCACGTAGAAACCGAGCGTGGCATGGTGACGTTCCTCGATACCCCGGGTCACGCTGCGTTTACCGCAATGCGTGCCCGCGGTGCCAAGGCGACCGACATCGTGATTCTGGTTGTCGCTGCCGACGACGGCGTAATGCCGCAGACCATCGAAGCCGTGCAACACGCCAAGGCTGCCGGTGTTCCGCTGGTTGTTGCCGTGAACAAGATCGACAAGCCGGGCGCTGACCTGGACCGTATCCGCAGTGAACTGTCGGTTCACGGCGTGACGTCTGAAGAGTGGGGCGGCGAGACACCTTTCGTCTCGGTCTCCGCGAAGATGGGTACCGGCGTTGACGAGCTGCTTGAAGCCGTTCTGCTGCAGGCCGAAGTTCTGGAATTGATGGCAACGCCGTCGGCTCCGGGTCGTGGTGTTGTAGTTGAATCGCGTCTGGACAAGGGCCGCGGCCCGGTTGCGACTGTTCTGGTTCAGGACGGTACGCTGCGTCAGGGCGACATGGTTCTGGTTGGCTCCAACTACGGTCGCGTTCGGGCGATGCTCGACGAGAACGGCAAGCCAATCAAAGAAGCCGGTCCGTCGATCCCTGTCGAGATTCTCGGCCTGGACGGTACGCCGGACGCTGGCGACGAGATGAGCGTTGTTGCCGACGAGAAGAAAGCCCGTGAAGTGGCTCTGTTCCGTCAAGGCAAGTTCCGCGAAGTCAAGCTGGCCCGCGCTCACGCTGGCAAGCTGGAAAACATCTTCGAGAACATGGGTCAGGAAGAGAAGAAGACGCTCAACATCGTCCTCAAATCCGATGTCCGTGGTTCTCTGGAAGCGTTGCAGGGTGCATTGAATGGCCTGGGTAACGACGAAGTGCAAGTGCGTGTAGTGGGCGGCGGTGTCGGTGGTATCACCGAAAGCGACGCCAACCTGGCACTGGCCTCCAACGCTGTACTGTTCGGCTTCAACGTGCGTGCCGATGCTGGCGCACGCAAGATCGTCGAGCAGGAAGGTCTGGATATGCGTTACTACAACGTCATCTACGACATCATCGAAGACGTCAAGAAGGCCCTCACCGGCATGCTTGGCAGTGACGTTCGCGAGAACATCCTGGGTATCGCTGAAGTCCGCGACGTGTTCCGCTCGCCGAAATTCGGCGCGATCGCAGGTTGCATGGTCATCGAAGGCGTTGTCTTCCGTAACCGTCCAATCCGTGTACTGCGTGAAGACATCGTTATCTTCGAAGGCGAGCTGGAATCCCTGCGTCGCTTCAAGGATGACGCTTCCGAAGTACGTGCCGGCATGGAGTGCGGTATTGGCGTCAAGAGCTACAACGACGTCAAGGTCGGGGACAAGATCGAAGTCTTCGAGAAGGTCCAAGTGGCTCGCAGCCTCTAAATCGCGAGCTTCAGGAGTCATGGCAGGCGCAGCATGAAAATGCCCCGCGCCGGTCATGGACTCTAAACGCAACGCCCGGTCCGGCTCTCGCCAGGCCGGGCGTTTGCCGCTTTCAGACCACATGGCTTTTGCCATGGGTCAGCAGTGACAGGTAACAAGACATGGCAAAAGAATACAGCCGTACCCAGCGTATCGGCGATCAGATGCAGCGTGAGCTGGCACAGCTGATCCGTCGTGAAATCAAAGACCCCCGCGTGGGGCTGGTCACCATCACCGCCGTCGATGTCAGCCGTGACGTTGGCCACGCGAAAATCTTCATGACCGTGATGGGGCAGGACAGCGCCGAAGAAATCGCGCAGTCGATCAAGGTGCTCAATGCTGCTGCAGGCTTCCTGCGCATGCAGCTGGCGCGTGAGATGAAGCTGCGCAGCGTTCCGCAACTGCATTTCCATTACGACGAAAGCGTTGCCCGTGGCGCGCATTTGTCGGCATTGATCGAGCGTGCAGTGGCTGAAGACGGTCAGCACCAGGCGCCTAAGCAAGACGGTTCGGAGGAATAAGGCGTGGCTCAGGTCAAGCGTATTCGCCGTAACGTCAGCGGTATCATCCTGCTCGACAAGCCGCTGGGCTTCACGTCCAACGCCGCGCTGCAAAAAGTGCGCTGGTTGCTCAACGCAGAAAAAGCCGGCCACACGGGCAGTCTTGATCCGCTGGCAACCGGCGTTTTGCCGCTGTGTTTCGGTGAAGCGACCAAGTTTTCCCAGTATCTGCTCGATTCCGACAAGGGTTATGAAACCCTGATGCAGCTCGGCAAGACCACCACTACGGCCGATGCCGAGGGTGAGGTTTTGCAGACGCGGCCTGTGACCGTTGGTCGCTCGGATATCGAAGCGGTGCTTCCGGCATTTCGCGGGGATATCAGTCAGATACCGCCGATGTACTCTGCCCTCAAGCGGGACGGTCAGCCTTTATACAAGCTGGCCCGGGCAGGGGAAGTGGTGGAGCGCGAACCGCGTTCTGTTACTATTGCGCGCCTGGAATTATTGGCGTGCGAAGGTGACACCGCTCGTTTGGCTGTCGACTGCACCAAAGGCACCTATATCCGTACCCTCGTGGAAGATATCGGTGAAAAGCTGGGCTGCGGTGCTTACGTTGCCCAGTTGCGTCGTACCCAGGCCGGCCCCTTCACGCTGGCCCAGACGGTAACGCTGGAAGAGCTGGAAGCGGTGCATGCCGAAGGCGGGAACGAAGCAGTTGATCGCTTCCTGATGCCATCGGACAGCGGTTTGCTGGACTGGCCGCTGCTGCAGTTCTCGGAGCACAGTTCGTTTTACTGGCTGCATGGTCAGCCAGTAAGAGCCCCCGACGCGCCGAAGTTTGGCATGGTGCGGGTGCAGGATCATGAAGGGCGCTTCATCGGTATCGGTGAAGTGAGTGAAGACGGGCGCATTGCGCCTCGTCGACTGATTCGGTCAGAGTGACCGGACCCGTCGCGGCAGGGTTTCCTGGCACGGCGGTACGAGGGTGGCTGTTAACAGGCATGGTCACTCCTCACATTTAAATACGAGAGTCAGCTCTCGGCCTGTTGAAGCCGTCTCCCCGGAGCGGTTTCTTGATAAAAGGAATGCCCACATGGCACTCAGCGTTGAAGATAAAGCTCAGATCGTAACCGACTACCAGCAAGCTGTTGGTGATACTGGTTCGCCAGAAGTGCAAGTTGCACTGCTGACCGCCAACATCAACAAACTGCAAGGCCACTTCAAGGCCAACGGCAAGGATCACCACTCCCGTCGTGGTCTGATCCGTATGGTAAACCAGCGTCGCAAGCTGCTGGATTACCTGAAAGGTAAGGACGTTAGCCGTTACAGCGCCCTGATCGGTCGTCTGGGTCTGCGTCGCTAATAACGACTCGGATAGAGGTTGGCTGGTCGTCATGTTCCGCTGGTTTTACCAGTGGGCTGGCGGCCTCCCAGCCTCTAGTTGTATCTGGACTGCCGAAGGGTCCGATTCCCCTCGCTGCCCAAGAATTCGCAAGAAACCAGTTCCCCAAGAGCCACAAAGAAGGTAGGAAACCGTGAACCCGGTAATCAAGAAATTTCAATTCGGTCAATCGACCGTAACCCTCGAGACTGGCCGTATCGCCCGTCAAGCTTCTGGTGCTGTATTGGTCACCGTTGACGACGACGTCACCGTTCTCGTGACTGTGGTCGGCGCCAAGCATGCAGACGCAAGCAAAGGCTTTTTCCCTCTTTCCGTTCACTACCAGGAAAAGACCTACGCCGCTGGCAAGATCCCTGGTGGTTTCTTCAAACGTGAAGGCCGTCCTTCCGAAAAAGAAACACTGACCTCGCGTTTGATCGACCGTCCGATCCGCCCACTGTTTCCAGAAGGCTTCATGAACGAAGTGCAGGTTGTCTGCACCGTCGTCTCCACCAGCAAGAAAACCGATCCGGACGTCGCGGCGATGATCGGTACTTCGGCTGCCCTGGCCATCTCCGGCATTCCGTTCGACGGCCCGATCGGTGCCGCGCGCGTTGCTTTCCACGAGAGCACCGGCTACCTGCTGAACCCGACTTACGAGCAACTGAAAGCATCGAGCCTGGACATGGTCGTTGCCGGTACCGAAGAAGCGGTACTGATGGTTGAATCGGAAGCCAAAGAACTGACCGAAGACCAGATGCTGGGCGCCGTGCTGTTCGCCCACGACGAATTCCAGTCGGTCATCAAGGCCGTTAAAGAGCTGGCCGCCGAAGCTGCCAAGCCAACCTGGAACTGGGCGCCGAAAGCTGAAGCCACTGAGCTGCTGGGCGCCATCCGCTCCGAGTTCGGCGCAGCGATCTCCGAGGCCTACACCATCACCGTCAAGGCCGATCGTTATGCTCGCCTGGGTGAGCTGAAGGATCAGATCGTTGCCAAGCTGGCTGTTGAAGACGGCAGCCCGTCCGCCAGCGAAGTCAAAGCCGCATTTGGCGAAATCGAATACCGCACCGTTCGCGAAAACATTGTTAACGGCAAGCCGCGTATCGACGGTCGCGACACCAAGACTGTTCGTCCACTGAACATCGAAGTCGGCGTTCTGCCGAAGACTCACGGTTCGGCGCTGTTCACCCGTGGCGAAACTCAGGCACTGGTCGTGGCGACCCTGGGTACCGCCCGTGACGCTCAGTTGCTCGATACCCTTGAGGGCGAGAAGAAAGACCCGTTCATGCTGCACTACAACTTCCCTCCGTTCTCGGTGGGCGAGTGTGGTCGCATGGGTGGCGCAGGTCGTCGTGAAATCGGTCACGGCCGTCTGGCCCGCCGTTCTGTTCAGGCCATGCTGCCTGCTGCCGACGTGTTCCCTTACACCATCCGTGTTGTGTCGGAAATCACCGAGTCCAACGGTTCCAGCTCCATGGCTTCGGTCTGTGGTGCTTCGCTGGCCCTGATGGACGCTGGTGTTCCAATGAAGGCACCGGTTGCCGGTATCGCCATGGGTCTGGTTAAAGAAGGCGAGAAGTTCGCCATCCTGACCGACATCCTGGGTGACGAAGACCACCTGGGCGACATGGACTTCAAAGTGGCCGGTACCGCTAAAGGTGTGACCGCGCTGCAGATGGACATCAAGATCAAGGGCATCACCGAAGAGATCATGGAGATCGCTTTGGGTCAGGCGCTGGAAGCACGTCTGAACATCCTGGGTCAGATGAACACCATCATTGGTCAGTCGCGCACCGAGCTGTCGGAAAACGCACCGACCATGATCGCGATGAAGATCGACACCGACAAGATTCGCGACGTGATCGGCAAAGGCGGCGCGACCATCCGTGCCATCTGCGAAGAGACCAAGGCGTCGATCGACATCGAAGACGACGGGTCGATCAAGATCTTTGGCGAAACCAAGGAAGCAGCTGAAGCTGCACGTCAGCGCGTTCTGGGTATCACCGCTGAAGCCGAGATCGGCAAGATCTACGTCGGGAAGGTTGAGCGCATCGTCGACTTCGGCGCGTTCGTTAACATCCTGCCGGGCAAAGACGGTCTGGTGCACATCTCCATGTTGAGCGACGCTCGCGTAGAGAAAGTCACCGACATCTTGAAAGAAGGTCAGGAAGTCGAAGTACTGGTGCTGGACGTGGACAACCGCGGTCGCATCAAGCTGTCGATCAAAGACGTCGCAGCTGCCAAGGCGTCGGGGGTTTAACCCGCGCTCCCGCTGCTGTTAAAGAAGAGCCCTTAGGGGCTCTTTTTTTTGAGCGCAATTAAGGGCTTAGCGACGAAATCATTGGCTGGGCGTCCCGTCAGAACATGCATCTTGCAAGCGGAACTTTCCCAAAGCGGGCAATCTGCACGACAGCAGTGGATCCTGAAAAATATAACCCATTGATTTATATAGTTTTTATTTCAATGAGGGGGTTGGCACAGCGCTTGCGACATATAGGTAACCCTGCAGCCAACCAGATTGGCGCAGATTCTGAGAAAAACAGGAGTTACCCGTATGAAGAAGTTCGCTATCGCTGCTGCTACCGCCACTGCTCTGACTCTGACTATGGCCAACGTAGCCATGGCTCAGACCTCTGCACAAGCTCCAATGACTGTAGCTGCAAACGAAGTTGCCAAAACCAAAGAAGCTACTTCGGACACCTGGATCACCACCAAGGTCAAATCTGATCTGCTGACCGAGAAAGGCATCCCAGGCTCGGACATCAAGGTTGAAACCAACAAAGGCGTGGTTTCCCTGTCGTCGACTGTTGCTGTTACCGAAGCACAGAAAACTACCGCTGTAGCTATCACCAAGAAAATCAAAGGCGTGAAAGCTGTTTCGGCTGATGGCCTGAAAGCTGAGTAATTACATTCGATCGAACCTGCGCAATAGCCTGCTGACAGTGTGAAAGTCGTCAGCCGACTGATTCAAGGTTCATGCGAAAGGCCACAAGGATGTGGTCAACAAAAGCCCCGGCGCTCGCGTCGGGGCTTTTTTTATGCCCGGATTTCCTCGCGTCTTCCTGACTCTCTCACCCATGAAGGAGGTATTTGACATATTCTCGGCACGCTCGCTGCGTTACTCTGCAGCGCGCGTTGCTATCCAAATGAGGTGGTAGCGCCTATCCACCCGGGATGAACGGAATCAGCTGAGCACAGTAATTGCATATCACGCAGCCCATTGTTAAATGGGTGGTGAATCTACCCACCCCTTAACGCTTTGATGACTTGTCATCAGCTACAGTCTGGCGTGAGTCTTTGCTCACCTAGTTGTGACAACGCTGTACACCGGGCCAAGCCTGAAACTCTTTTGCTGTGAGAAGTAGATGCCCACGATTCCCTTACTGATTTGCGACGACTCCAACATGGCGCGCAAACAACTGATGAAGGCCCTGCCGCCCGAGTGGGATGTGTCAGTGACCACGGCGACCAACGGCCGTGAGGGGATCGAGGCGATTCGTCAGGGTCTGGGCCGCGTGGTATTGCTCGATTTGACAATGCCGGACATGGACGGCTACCAGACGTTGGCCGCCATCCGCGCGGAAAGCCTGCAGACCAGCGTCATCGTCGTCTCCGGTGACGTACAGGAAGAGGCGGTGCGCCGTACCCTCGAACTGGGCGCGCTCGCCTTTCTGAAAAAGCCGGCCGACCCAGATCAACTGCAGCAGACCCTCAAGCGGCTAGGCCTGTTGGGGGAGAGCGCCAATCAGTCGCTGGCCCCGGCGTCGATCTTCGACCAGTCGGCCATCAGTTTCAATGACGCGTTCCGCGAAACCGTGAACGTCGCAATGGGCCGCGCGGCCGCTTTGCTGGCGAGGGTATTGGGCGTATTCGTGCGGCTGCCGGTGCCCAACGTCAATATGCTGGAGGTGGGCGAGTTGCACATGGCGCTGGCCGATGCCCAGGCCAACGACCGGCTCACGGCGGTGTGTCAGGGTTATATCGGTGGCGGGATCGCAGGCGAAGCGCTGTTGTTGTTTCATGATTCGGAAATCGCCGACATGGCGCAGCTGATGAAGATCGATGACGCCGACTACTCCGACATGGAGATGTTGCTGGATCTGTCTTCGATCCTGATCGGTGCCTGTCTGAGCGGCATTGCCGAGCAGCTAGATATCGCATTTTCCCAGAGCCACCCTCAAGTGCTGGGTTTGCACAGTGGCATTGAAGAGCTGATCAGTCTCAACGAGCGGCGCTGGAAGAAGACGCTGGCTGTGGAGATCAGTTACAGCCTGGAGGGCTATAACATCCATTTCGATCTGTTGATGTTGTTCACCGAAGACTCGGCCGAGCTGCTTTCGCGGAAACTCGCCCACATGATGAGCTGATTCATGAACGATCGTATCGATTTCAAGGAATTGCACTGGCTGCTCACCGTGACGCAGAGCATCGACGTCGGCGTGGTGGTGCTGGATCAGGAATACCGGGTGCAGGTCTGGAACACCTTCATGGAGAACCGTTCCGGAATACTGTCTTACGAAGCGTCGACCCGTTCGTTCTTTTCGTTGTTTCCGGAGATCAACGAACGCTGGCTGAGAAACAAGCTCGACAGCGTGATTACCCTTGGTACGCCAGCGTTCACGATCTGGGAGCAGCGCCCTTTTCTGGTTCATTTCAAGAGTTATCAGCCCATCACCGGGCAAGAAGACTTCATGTACCAGAACACCACGATGTATCCGCTGCGCTCGACGACCGGCGCGGTGACCCATGTCTGCCTGGTGATCTACGACGTCACCGATGTGGCGACGAACCGTCTGCAATTGCAGGCGGCCAACCGCGAGCTGCAGAAGCTGTCGAGCACCGACCGCCTCACCAGCCTGTACAACCGCGGCCACTGGGAAGAAGCGCTGCGTCTGGAGCATGCGCGGCATGTGCGTTACGGCACCAGTGCAGCGTTGGTGATGTTCGACATCGATCACTTCAAACGCGTTAACGACACTTACGGGCATCAATGCGGCGACCGGGTGATCCAACGGGTGGCGGACGTGGTCCGTGAGCACATCCGCGACGCTGACATTGCCGGCCGTTACGGCGGCGAAGAGTTTGCAGTGTTGCTGCCCGACACCGACAGGCAAGGTGGCGCCATGTTCGCCGAGCGTCTGCGCGTCGCCGTCGAGGCGCTGGAGGTCATGCATGAAGGCGAAGCTATTCATTGCACGATCAGCCTGGGCGTCGCTGACATGACCTCGCCGATGGACGACCACAAGATGCTCATCGAGCGCGCAGATCAAGCCCTGTACGAATCCAAAAAGAACGGGCGCAATCGCGTGTCGGTGGATGCCTCGGATTGAAGGGGCCAGCGTAGGACTGCCTTGACGGCGGTCCTCGCCCTTTGGGACAACTCCGCGAAATCGCTGAGCATGCGATTTCTGTCGGAGCCGGCTCCTGCAAGGTGGTGCCCAGTCACCACCGTCCGCCAGGCATCACGGTTGCCGGGCCACCTGATCACCTCAGATCTGCGGCACATCCTCCTGCAAACCCTTATCTTTCCAGGTCCCGAGTGATCGACGCAGTCGGCTGGCCAGCGAGCTGCTGCCGTGCACGTTGTGGTAGTGGAACACCGCCGTGGCGCGCAGTGCGTCTTCGGCCACGGGCATATTGGTGTGCAGTGAGCGATACCCCCAGAACAGGTACAGGTGGCCGGGTTGCATGGCGATCCGCGTAAAGGCGTTCTCATCCTTCGCGACTTTGCTCCTGAGACGGCGCTGCACCCAGCCGTTGTCCACTAGCACCTTGTCGAGCAAGTTGGTGAAGTAGGAGCGGCGGATCGGCCGACGGTTGGGCAGCATCAACAGGTCGCCGCGTTCTCCGCTGGTGGGCATGCAGACCGGCATGATGGTAGTCAGCACGAACGAGTCGTAGTGGAAGATCAGGGATTCGCGGCGCCCGCCGCTGCCGGTCAGACAGCGCAATGTCTGGGTCATGTCATTGTCCCTTGAGCGCTCACCGGTGACGCCCTCGACGATGCGTCGGCATAAATCGATGAAGTCCGGCGACGTGCCCCATTCATGAAGCGGCGTGCCTTGCACGGCCTTTGGGCCTGAGAGGGCCACGTAATCGTTGCCGCAATCGGCAACAGTACGGGCCACCAGTGCTTGCAGTGATTCGAGTTGGGAGGGGCTGGCCCAGTTTGGCAGGACGGCGTATCCGTTACTGTCGATGGCCTTGATCAAGTCCTGGACCTGAACTTCCGAAAAAGTCGTGTAGGGCATGTGGCGGTAACCTCATAGCGTGGACCGAGGAACGAAGAAGCCCATCGGACCTACTGCTTGAGATGTGCCGTTTCAGCCGGGCGAGGCCAGAGCCTAGCACCTAGCACAACGTTATCCACGTGCAAGGAAAGAATATTTCCAAATGTTTATTTTCATGGGAGAAATTGCTGTTTTCTGTCCGTTTCTGAAACAGATCGACGCAGATCGCCCGATTTAGGCGCGCGATGAAGCGTAACGAGTTTGTGTCACTGAATATGTCGAATTCCTTTTGGTCTTTGAGACAGGCGACGATGTCTACGTGGACCACTAAGCAAAACGCCCTCGGAAAGAGGGCGTTTTCTCAGCGCTTTCGACTCACGTGATTTACAGCACCACGCTTGGCAGCCACAGCGAGATCGCAGGGATGTACGTCACCGCCATCAGTACCAGGAACAGCGCCACATAGAACGGCAGCAGCGCTTTCACCGTGGCCTCGATCGTCACCTTGCCGACTGCAGCGCCGACGAAGAGCACAGCCCCCACAGGCGGCGTTATCAGACCGATGCCGAGATTGACCAGCATGATCATCCCGAAGTGCACCGGATCGACGCCGATACCGACGATCACCGGCAAAAGGATCGGGGTGAGGATGAGGATCAGCGGCGCCATGTCCATCACCGTGCCCAGCAGCAGCAACATGACGTTGATGCACATCAGGATCACGTAGCGGTTGTCCGACAGCGTCAGGAACGCTGTGGTGATCTTCATCGGGATTTCCATCAGCGTCAGGATGTAACCGAAGCTGGCGGCGAAACCGATCAGGATCATCACGATGGACACCGTGCGCACGGCCCGATGCATCAGCTTGGGGAGGTCACGCCACTTGTAATCGCGGTAGATGAACATGGTCACGAAGAACGCCCACAGCACAGCGATCGCAGCGGACTCGGTGGCGGTAAACACGCCCGACAGGATACCGCCGAGGATGATCACCATCGCCATCATGCCCCACAGTGCTTCACCGGCAATTTTCAGCGCCTTGCGCAGCGGGATCACTTCGCCCTTCGGGTAATTACGCTTACGGGCGAAGATCATGCACAGCACCATCAACACGGCGCTGAGCAGCAGACCCGGCATGATTCCGGCCATGAACAGCGAGGCGATCGACACCGTTCCGCCGGCGGCCAGCGAATACAGCACCGAGTTGTGGCTGGGGGGCGTCAGCAACGCTTGCACCGAGCCACTCACCGTCACCGCGGTGGAGAAGTCCCGGGGATAGCCGTTGCGTTCCATCTCCGGAATCAGCACCGAACCCACCGACGCGGTGTCGGCCACCGACGAGCCGGAGATGGCGCCGAAGAACGTCGAGGCGACGATGTTCACCAGCGACAGCCCGCCGCGCACGAAGCCGACCAGAACACCGGCGAACGCCACCAGACGCCGTGACATCCCGCCTTCGGCCATGATCGCGCCGGCCAGCACGAAGAACGGGATCGCCAGCAGCGAGAACTTGTTCACGCCACCCGCGACCTGAATCATCAGTGCGTCGAAAGGGATCTCGATCCACCACGCACCGATCAGCGCAGACAGGCCCAGAGCGAATGCCACCGGCATGCCGACCAGGATCAGTGCGATGAAGCTGCCCAACAGAATAAATGCGTCCATCATGCTGCCTCTTCGCTGGATTCGACCAAGTCGTAACTCACCACCCGACGGTGACGCTGGTCCCCCAGGAACAGTTTCTCCAGGACGAAGATCAACGTCAGTGCGCCACCGATGGGAATCGGCAGGTAGGAAATCCCAACCCGCAATGACGGCATCTCGCCCAGAAACTGGTTCCAGGTACTCAGGCACAGCTTCATGCCCTTGACCGCCATGAATACGCACACCACGGCCATGAGGATTTGCACCAGCACAGCGGCGGCATTACGCGCGGCTTCCGGCAGGCGGTCAGTGGCCATATTCACGGCCATGTGAGCGCCGGCCCGGTAACTGGCGGCGGCGCCAAAGAAGGTGAACACCACCATCAGCAGAATGGCGGTGGGTTCCGGCCAGCTAGAGCCGGTACCCAAGACGTAGCGGGTGAAGATGCCCCACGGGATGATCAGCGCCATGGTCAGCATCGACAGGCCCGCGATCCCGATGCAGAGGCGATACAGTGCGTCATTGAAACGCAGAATCGTGTTTTTCATAGGCTCACCACAACGACGGTGAACGGCCAGGGCCGCCACCGCAGTGCTATCGGGCTGAAGGACTTATTGAACCGCTTCGATGCGCTTGATCAGGTCGGTGAAGGGCGCGCCGTATTTGTCTCGCACGCTCGCTGTCGCGTCGTAGAAGGCTTTCTTCTGGTCAGGCGTCAGCGTGATGAACTCGACGCCTGCCGCCTTCAGCTTGGTTTCGCTCTCGGCAGACTTTTTGTCCCACAAGACACGCTCTTCAGCCTGGGCTTCGACCGCCAGCTTCTTCACCAGCGCCTGTTGCTCCGGGTTCAGTTTTTCCCAGGCGGCTTTTGACATCACCACCGGCTCCGGCAGGATCAAATGCTCGGTGAGGGTGTAGAACTTCGCGTTCTGATAGTGGTTGTGCTCGAGCAGGGTAGGCATGTTGTTCTCGGCGCCGTCGATCACGCCGGTCTGCAGGGCGCTGAAAATCTCGCCCGTCGCCATGGCAATGCCGTTGCCGCCCATCGCGTTGATAGTGTCGATGAACACCGGATTGCCCTGCACGCGGATCTTCATGCCCTTGAGGTCGGCTACGTCGCGTACCGGCTTCTTGGTGTAGAGGTTGCGCGTGCCGCCGTCCATCCAGGCCAACGCGACCAGCTTGGCTTCGGATTGAGTGATTTTGTCGAGGATCTCCTGGCCGATCGGCCCATCGATCACGTGGCGCATGTGGGCGTGATCTCGGAACACGAAGGGCAGGTTGAAGACGTTCACGTCCGGCACAACGGGCCCGACGATGCCGAGGCTGATGCGGGTCATCTGGACGGCGTTGGCCTGGACCTGCTCGACGACTTCCTTCTCGGAGCCGAGCACACCGCCGGCGAACATCTTGAAGCTGATCTCGCCTTTGCTTTGCTCTTCCAGTTTCTTGCCCATGTTCTGTTCAGCGACAACAGGTGGGTAACCTGCGGGGTGTACTTCAGCGAACTTGATTTTGATTTCGGCCAGCGCTGTGTTTGAAAGGCACAGCGCCAAAGGGAGTGCGGCGAGGATCAACTTGCGTTTGAAGTCCATGGATGTTCTCCGGTGTTGTTATTGTTTTTTCAGATCGAACGGGAAAGCGGTAAGGCGGCGCAGCGTTGGCCGAGTCTCTGGCTCAGCCTTTAAACAGGGGTTCTTCGAGGCCCTTCACTCCGGGGTTTAACGCAAACACGCCGCCAGCCAGCGGCTGGTCGCTGATGTCGCCGCCGGGGTGTATCGAGGTGACGTAAAGGGTGTCCAGATTCGAGCCGCCGAAGGCGCACATCGCGGGCTTTTTGACTGGCACGGTGAGCGAGCGATCCAGCTTGCCCTCGGGAGTGAAGCGATGGATCACGCCTTCATCGTTGCCACAGATCCAGTAGCAGCCATCGGCGTCGACCGCTGCGCCATCAGGGCGGCCGGCGTGCTGATTCATGTCCACGAACAGCCGGCGGTTGTGCGGCGTGCCGGTGTCGATGTCGTAATCGAACGCCCAGATCTTCTGCACGGAGGGGTGGGAGTCGGAAAGGTACATGACACGGCCGTCCGGGCTGAAGCCCAGTCCATTAGGCACGATCATGTCGGTAATCTGCGCGGTCAGCGGTTCGGTCTGGTCGGCGCTGTAGCGATACACCGAACCTACGGCCGACGCCTTCGCCATGTCCATGAACATGGTGCCGGCCCAGAAACGGCCCTGGCGATCGCAGCGACCGTCGTTGAAACGCATATTGTCGCTGGCGTGTTTGACGCTGCTCAGCAGTTGCGTAGTGACAGTGCCATCGTTCTGGGGATGAAGGTGGAACAGGCCGCTTTCCATGCCGGCCAGCCAGCTGCCGTCGCTGTAGCGTGCGATGCAAGCGAGCATTTCCGGTGCTTCCCAGCGTGTGGTGAGACCGTCTTGGGAGCTCCAGCGATGGAGGTGACGGGCCGGAATGTCGACCCAGTAAAGCGCCTGTTCCTGGGCGTTCCATACCGGCGACTCACCGGTGGCGTTGCGTGCATCGAGAATCAGCTCTGCGTCCATGACGATCATTCCCTGATTTTGATGGTGAGAGGCCGACATCGCAGTCGGCTTCGTCGTTGAGTCTTACTCGTCGCCGAACGGCCCGTTCGCTACGAACGCCCCGCCCTGATAAACCATGGCGGGGTCATCGGACGCCGGCATCGGCTGCGCTTCCACCTTGGCGCGGAACTGCTCGGAGCTGTCTTTCGGCTGATAGCCCAGATGATTGGCCAGGCGGTTATCCCACCAGACCTTGCTGTTGTCCGATGCGCCGTAAACGATGGTGTGGCCGACGTTCGGAGAGAACAGGCCGCGCTCGATCAGTTGGGTCAGGTCGTCGTAGCTCAGCCAGCTGGCGAGCATGCGGCGGTTCTGGGCTTCAGGGAATGAGGAGCCGATGCGGATGCTGACGGTCTCGATGCCGTAGCGATCGAAATAGAAACTGGCCATGTCTTCGCCGTAGGATTTCGACAAGCCGTAATAGCTGTCCGGGCGACGCATGGCGCTGGCGTCGATGACTTCATCCTGGCGGTAGAAGCCGATGACGTGGTTGGAACTGGCGAAGATCACCCGCTTCACACCATGCCGGCGCGCTGCTTCGTAGATGTGGAAGATGCCGCAAATGTTCGGGCCGAGGATTTCCTCAAAGGATCGCTCCACCGAGACGCCGCCGAAGTGGACGATGGCATCGACGCCGTCGACCAACTGATGAACCGCGTTTTTGTCGGCCAGGTCGCAGATCTGGATTTCTTCGTGGGGGCCGGCTGCCGGTGCCATGTCGGCGATATCGGAAAGGCGCAGGATCCTGGCAAACGGACGCAGGCTTTCGCGCAGGACTTTACCGAGGCCGCCAGCGGCGCCCGTCAGCAAAATACGGTTGAGCGGGGCCTGGGCGTTGAATTCAGTCATCGTGGGAAGCCCTGATTCTGATGTTGTTTTTATGGTGTCATCGGTTGTCGTATGACGTTTGCGGGATTATCAACAGCGCTCTCAAATTTTGTCAACGCGACGAAGGTGTAAGCCCGTTTGACGCCGGTCTGAAAATGTCGTCCGAACAGTGCAGATGCCGGGAGAATGCCGTGCCTTCACTTAGCAGTGTCAGGCTCGACGCTTTCCCGGCTAAAGCCGGTCCCACCAGGGGTATGCAGTCCTATAGTGGGACCGGCTTCAGCCGGGAAGAGGCCAGTTTGAGCAGCATCACTTTTGCAGTGTGACACCCGACGCCTTCCCGGCTAAAGCCGGTCCCACTGACTGCACGCGGTGTTCCAGTGCAGCCACAGCCAGCCCCATTGACTAGACGCGGTGTTCTACTGGGACCGGCTTCAGCCGGGAAGAGTCCAGTTTGAGCAGCATCACTTCTGCAATGTGACACCCGACGCCTTCCCGGCTAAAGCCGGTCCCACTGACTGCACGCGGTGTTCTAGTGGGACCGGCTTCAGCCGGGAAAAGGCCAGTTTGAGCAGCATCACTTTTGCGGTGTGACGCCTGACGCTTTCCCGGCTAAAGCCGGTCCCACTCACTGCATGCGACGGCGTTTGCCCCTTACATCAGCGAGATCGGGTAGCTCACAAACACTCGGTTTTCATCGAACTCGTTAGTGCTGTAATCACGGCGCATCGAGGAGTTGCGCCACCGGACGTTGAGGCTCTTGAACGTGCCGCTCTGCACCGTATACGCCAGCTCGGATTCACGTCCCCACTCCTTGCCGTCGGTCACGGTGCCGGTGTGCACGTTATCGCCGCTGATGTAGCGGTTCATCATCGTCAGGCCGGGGACGCCGAATATCGCGAAGTCCAGGTCGTGACGCAGTTGCCAGGAGCGCTCCTTGGCATTGTCGTAGCTGGAGTTGTAACTGTCGTTGGCCAGCGTGCCGCCGCTGGTGCCGTTGACGCGCATCCACTGGTCGTCGCCATAGACCTTTTGCAGGCCCAGGTAGACGGTGTTGCCCTTGTAGTTGGCGGACAGCATGGCGTAGGCGGTCTTGTTATCCAGCTCGCCGGCCAGCTTGTTGCCGTCCTCTTTGCCGAGGAAGTAGCCCAGGTTGGCACCCAGGGTCCAGTCGCCGATCGGCTGCTTGTGGATGAGATTCAAGAACTCCTGCTGGTAGACGTCTTCCAGCTGTGCGTACCAGAGCCCGACCTGGGTGCGCTTCTCGTTGAAGGTGTATTCGCCGCCGCCAAAGTTGAAGCGGTCCGACTTGAACGCAGCGGATTTGCCGTTCATGAACATGTCTTCCATGCTCGCGTCATTGCGTGGGCTGTTGCCGCGGAACTGGCCGCCGTACAGCGTCAGGCCGGCGATTTCCTTGGAGGTGATCTGCCCGCCGCGGAAGGTTTGCGGCAGAGAACGACCGTCATCGGAGCGCAGGATCGGCAGCACCGGCATCCATTCGCCGATCTTCAATTCCGTGTTGGAAACTCGCGCTTTCGCCGCCACACCCAGGCGGCCGAAGTTGTCGGCGGGGCGCCCGTCATCATGGATCGGCAACAGCTGAGTGCCGCCCGTCCCCTTGCCACCATCGAGCTTTTGCGAATAAAGACCCAGCACATCAAGGCCGAAGCCGACCGTGCCCGGTGTGAATCCCGATTTCACATCAAGGATGAAGTTTTGCGTCCACTCTTCCGCGTAGTTCTGAGGGTTCGCCGCATTGGTGAAGTTGCGGTTGAAATAGGCATTGCGCAGGTTGAGCGTGGCCTTGGTGTCATCGATAAAACCTTCAGCGAGGCTCATCAACGGCAGGCTGAATGCGACGCTGCCAGCGCCAAGCAACAGCCACGAACGGTTGGTCTGGATCTTCATTTCTTATTGTTCTCCCTTTCTGCTGACAAAACGGTCCCGCACCGAAGGTCGCCGCCAGGACGCCGAAGGCATGGACAGCGGTGCTCAAGTCACCGGTTTTGAATGAGGCTTACTGCCTGATCGAAACGGTCGTGTCGATCAATCGCTGACGGCTGCCTAGGCAAACACAGGCGCACACGCGGGCACAGCCAGAGCGGAGAAAGCAGAATGAAAAAGGGAGGGGTAGCGGGTTTGCTGAGGCGACAGGCGCCGATCGACAGTCATCGTCATGGAAGCATTCCTTTTTATTTTTGTTATCGGTTATGCGTTGTCGTACAACGCGAGCTGGAGTATCGGCAGAGATCTTTAGTCTGTCAACGCGCCCGGCCAGGAAACTCGCCAACGGTCGTGATGCCGGGCTTACCAACGGTCGCCAGCGGATATTGCGGCCCCCTTGTTTCTCTGCTAATTTCGAAAATGTTAACGATGACATTTCCGCTTTAACAATAAAAACAACGGGATTTTTCGCTATGACAACTCGCCTCAAGAAAGGCTTTTCCGCCGTTCTCTGTTCTATCGCCGTTGCTGTCGCCTGCGGCAGCGCCCTCAATGTTCAAGCCGCCGACGCCGCAAAGACCGGTCCGCTGAAAATCGGTGCCTCGTTTCAAGAGATCAATAACCCCTATTTCGTGACCATGAAGGACGCCCTTCAGGATGCGACTGCCAGCATCGGCGCAACGCTGCTGGTCACTGACGCGCGCCATGACGTGTCCAAGCAGATCAGCGACATCGAAGACATGCTGCAGAAAGGCATCGATATCCTGATCATCAACCCCACCGATTCGGTCGGCGTTCAGTCCGCCGTCAAGCAGGCCCATGACAAAGGCGTTGTAGTGGTTGCCGTTGACGCTCAGGCCAATGGCCCACTGGACTCGTTCGTTGGCTCGAAGAACTTCGACGCGGGTGTTCAGGCCTGCGATTACCTGGCCAAGAACATCGGCGAGAAGGGTGACGTCGGGATTCTCGACGGCATCGCGGTGGTGCCGATTCTTGAGCGCGTGCGCGGCTGTAAAGAGGCGCTGGGCAAGTACAAAGACATCAAGATCGTCAGCATTCAGAACGGCAAGCAGGAGCGTGATCAGGCGCTGACCGTGACTGAAAACATGCTGCAGGCGCAGCCCAATCTCAAAGGCCTGTTCAGCGTCAACGACAACGGTTCCCTCGGTGCCCTGGCCGCTATTCAATCCAGCGGCATGGACGTCAAGCTGACCAGCGTCGACGGCGCGCCCGAAGCCATCAAGGAAATCCAGAAGCCCAACAGCAAGTTCATCGCCACTTCCGCCCAATACCCTCGCGATCAGGTACGTCTCGCCCTCGGGCTGGCGCTCGCCAAGAAGTGGGGCTCACAAGTCCCGGCGACCATTCCGGTCGACATCCTGCTGGTGGATCAGGCGAAGGCGAAAACCTTCACCTGGTAACGGCCGTGGCGCTGCTCGCCTGAGGTTTTCGGTCAGGCGGGCGCCACGGGTTCTGGCCAGGGAGTTTGGCCCCGGATTCTTGTGAGTTGCGCAGCGATGTTCTGCTGCGACGAGGTGCCCATGAGCTGCCTTCTGCAATTGGAAAACATCTGTAAAAGCTACCCGGGCGTGCAGGCGCTCAAGTCGATCAATCTGCAGGTCGAGCGCGGCGAAATCCACGCGCTGCTCGGTGAAAACGGTGCGGGCAAATCGACCCTGATGAAGATCCTCGCGGGCGTCGAACATCAGGACAAAGGCAGCATTCTCATTGATGGCGCGGAGCAGCATTTCGCGACCTACAACGAGGCCATCGCCGCCGGTATCGGCATTGTCTTTCAGGAGTTCAGCCTGATCCCCTATCTCAATGCCGTGGAGAATATTTTCCTCGGCCACGAGATCGTCAATGGCTTCGGCTTGTTGCGTAAAGGCGAGATGCGCGAGAAAGCCATCGCGCTGTTCGACCGCCTCGGCGTGAAGATCAATCTGGATTGTTCGGTGCAGCACTTGAGCGTTGCCGAGCAGCAGTTTGTCGAGATCGCCAAGGCACTTGCCCTTGAAGCGCGGTTGCTGATTCTCGACGAACCGACCGCCACCCTGACGCCGTCCGAGGCCGCGCTGCTGTTCGACATCATGCGCGAGCTGAAAAGCCAGGGCGTGGCGGTCATCTTTATCTCCCACCATCTGGAAGAGATTTTTCAGGTCTGCGACCGCATTAGTGTGCTGCGCGATGGCGCCAACGTGGGCGCCCTGACCGTCGCCAACAGCGACATCGACACGCTGGTGGAGATGATGGTGGGGCGACGCCTGGAAGCGAGCTTTCCGCCCAAGCAGTCCCGCGCCCAAGGCGAAGTAGTGCTGCAAGTGCGTGACATCCAGCTGACCCGCAATGGTCCACACAACAGCTTCAACCTGCACAAGGGCGAGATTCTCGGCTTCGCCGGGCTGGTAGGGTCCGGGCGTACCGAGCTGGCGCTGGGCGTGATCGGCGCGTTGCCGGTGGTCAGCAAGGATGTGCTGCTGCGGGGGCAGCCGGCGCACCTCAATGATCCGGCGCAGGCGCTCGCCAGTGGCATTGGACTGCTGCCGGAAAGCCGCAAGAGCGAAGGGCTGATCGTGGATTTCACCATTCGCGAGAACATCTCCCTGAACAATCTGGGCAAGTACGAAGGCGCGGCGCACCTGCTCGACCGGCACAAGGAGGACACCACCACTGCCGAGCTGATGAAGCAGCTGTCGATCAAGGCGCCGAGCTGTGAAAGCCGCGTGATTAACCTCAGCGGCGGCAATCAGCAGAAGGTTGTCATCGCGCGCTGGATCAATCACCACTGCGACATCCTGATCTTCGACGAACCGACCCGAGGCATCGACGTGGGCGCGAAAGCGGAGATCTACACCCTGATGCGCACACTCACCGAACAAGGCTTCGCGATCATCATGATCTCTTCGGAACTGCCGGAAATCATCGGTATGTGCGACCGCGTGGCCGTTTTCAACAAGGGCGCTATCGTCAATGTGCTGGAGGCTTCGGCCATCAATCCGCAGGAAGTGATGCGCCATGCCACCGGGAGCCTGAACAGTGAACACCTCCATTAAACCCATGACCGCGCAGCCCAACCGGATGCAGCTCAACTTCGCTCGATTGATCCGCTCGCCCGCCTTTTATCCCTTCGTGGGGCTGGTGGTGGTGACGGTCTTCATGATTTTCGCCAGCGACAAGTTTCTCACCGGCGCGAACCTGGAAAACATCGCCCGTCAGGTGTCGATCAACGCAATCATCGCGGTCGGCATGACCTGCGTGATCCTCACCGGCGGTATCGATTTGTCGGTGGGTCCAGTGATGGCATTGTCCGGCACGCTGACCACCGGGCTGATGGTGGCAGGCGTCCCGGCGCCGATCGCGATCCTCATCGGCTTGCTGATTGGTGTGGGCTTCGGGGTGGGCAACGGTATCTTTGTGGCTTACCTGAAAATGCCGCCGATCATCGTCACGCTGGCGACCATGGGCATCGCGCGCGGACTGGGCCTGATGTACACCGACGGCTACCCGATTGCGGGGATGCCGGACTGGTTCGCCTGGTTCGGACGCGGCACGCTGTTCGGCATTCAAGTGCCTATCCTGATCATGCTGGCGACCTACTTTTTCGCCTGGGTGCTGCTGCAGCACACCCGCGTCGGTCGCTACATTTACGCCATCGGTGGTAACGAAGAAGCCGTGCGGCTGTCCGGCGTGCGCGCCTCGCGGTTCAAGCTGCTGGTGTACTCGATCAGCGGGCTGACGGCAGCGATTGCCGGACTGGTGTTGTCGTCACGGCTGATGAGCGGGCAACCGAACGCCGGCGTTGGGTTCGAACTGGACGCTATTGCGGCTGTGGTGCTCGGCGGTGCGTCGATTGCCGGCGGGCGGGGCGTGATCATCGGCACGCTGGTGGGCGCGATGCTGTTGGGCGTGCTGAACAACGGCCTGAATATGCTCGGCGTGTCGCCCTATGTGCAAAGCGTGATCAAGGGCGGAATCATTTTGCTGGCGATTTTCATCAGTCGGCAGCGGCATAAATGATGGATCTGCGACGTCCGTGCCTGCCTCATCGCGAGCAAGCTCACTCCTACAGGGCGACGCGATCATTGTAGGAGTGAGCTTGCTCGCGATAGGGCCGGTCCAGTCACTGATGAATTTGAAACGATATCGGCTATCTCAGCCGTCATCCAAACATCAAAACAGGTAACCCGACATGGAACAAAACACAAAAAACACCATGCAAGCCGTCGTCTGCCATGCTCCGAAAGACTACCGTCTGGAGCAGATCAGTAAACCCGTTGCGCGGGCCAATGAACTGGTGATCCGCATCGGAGCCTGCGGGATCTGCGCCAGTGACTGCAAATGCCACTCGGGCGCGGCGATGTTCTGGGGCGGCGAGAGCCCGTGGGTGAAAGCGCCTGTGGTGCCCGGCCACGAGTTTTTCGGTTATGTCGACTCGGTGGGCGAGGGCGCTGAAGAACACTTCGGCGTGAAGGTGGGTGACAAGGTCATCGCCGAGCAGATCGTCCCGTGCGAGAAGTGCAAGTTTTGCAAGTCCGGCAAGTACTGGATGTGCGAAGTGCACAACATCTTCGGCTTCCAGAAAGACGTCGCCGAGGGCGGCATGGCGCAGTACATGCGCATCCCTAAAACCGCCATCGTGCACCACATTCCCGAGTCGGTTTCACTGGAAGATTCGGCGCTGATCGAGCCGATGGCCTGCTCGATTCACACCGTCAACCGTGGTGATGTTCAGCTCGACGACGTGCTGGTGATTGCCGGCGCCGGCACCCTCGGTCTGTGCATGGTGCAGGTCGCTGCGCTGAAAACGCCGAAGAAGCTGGTGGTCATCGACATGGTCGACGAGCGCCTGGAGCTGGCGAAAAAATTCGGCGCCGACGTGGTGATCAACCCGAGCCGAGACAACGCGAAAGAGATCATCAACGGGCTCACCGATGGCTACGGCTGCGACGTTTACATCGAGACCACGGGCGTGCCGATCGGTGTTACCCAAGGCCTTGATCTGATCCGCAAGCTGGGCCGCTTTGTGGAGTTCAGCGTGTTCGGCGCCGAGACCAGCGCTGACTGGTCGATCATCGGCGATCGTAAAGAACTGGACGTACGCGGCGCTCACCTGGGGCCCTATTGCTACCCGATCGCCATCGACCTGTTCGAGCGCGGGCTGGTGACATCGGAAGGCATCGTCACCCACGACTTCGGTCTGGACGACTACGCCGAAGCGTTCGCCCTGGCCGATTCGACCAAGTCGATCAAGGTGCTGCTCAAGCCGGTCAACGCATAACGCTGTCTCTGTAGGAGCCATCGGAGGTTACGACGGTCGCGATGCGGTGTACCTGACACAACGCTTTCGCGACCGTCGTGACCTCCGATGGCTCCTACAGGGGACCGTGGCACGCCTCAAACAACCCAATAACAACTAGAGCGCACCCGGATGGATTACGTCATCGGTGTCGACATCGGCACCCAAAGCACCAAGGCGTTACTGGTCGATGCCCAAGGCCGGATCATCGCGCAGCACAGCCACAGTTATAAGGTCGACACCCCCAAACCGCGCTGGGCCGAACAATGGCCGCAGGTCTGGCTCGACGCCGTGGAAATCTGTGTCGCCGCCTGCATGCGCAAAAGCGCGTTGCCCAAAGACAGCGTCAAAGCCCTGTGTGTCAGCAGCCTGTATGGCGGCTCCGGCATTGCCGTCGATGCTCAGATCAAGCCCTTGTACCCGTGCCTGATCTGGATGGACCGCCGCGCCGAAGCCCAGGTCGAGTGGGTCAATCAACACGTCGACCTTGAGCGGCTGTACACGATCACCGGCAACTCGGTGGACAGCTATTACGGCTTCACCAAAATGCTCTGGCTCAAGGACAAACAGCCGCAAGTCTGGGCCGACACGCGCTACCTGCTACCGCCCAACAGCTACGTCAATTACTGCCTGACCGGCGAGGTCGCGGTGGACCACAGTTCTGCCGGCAACATCGGCGGTGTCTACGACGTCAAGGCGCGGGGCTGGTCGGCAGAGATGCTCGACGCGCTGGGCATCCCGGCGTCGATGATGCCCGAGCGCCTGGTTCACTCCGGTGATGTGGTCGGTGGCTTGTTGCCCGAATGGGCCGACCGCCTTGGGCTCACCCCTGACATTCCGCTGCTCGGTGGCGGTGTCGATGCCGCCATGGCGACCTTCGCTGCGGGCGTCACCCAGGCCGGCAATCACGTGGCGATGATCGGCACCAGCATGTGCTGGGGCTACCTCAATCAGCAGGTAGACGCCCGGCACGGCCTGGTCAGTTTTCCCCACGTCTTCAACGGCGCGAAGGACCTCTACATCTTCGGCGGCGCAATCACCGCCGGCGCCTCGGTCAGCTGGTTTCGCGAGCAGTTCTGTCAGGCTGAAGAGCAGCAAGGCCGCGAGACCGGCGAAGACAGCCACGTGATACTCGAACGCGCTGCGATGAAGATCCCGGCCGGTAGCGACGGCGTGCTGTTCCAGCCGTACCTGATGGGCGAGCGCAGTCCGGTATGGGACGCCAAAGCCAGCGGCAGCTTTGTCGGCCTGAGCCTCTATCACAGTCGAATTCATCTGTATCGCGCGGTGCTCGAAGGCGTCACTTTCGCGCTTCGGCACAACATCGAAGCGGGCACCAAAGGGGCGCAATCCCTGGACCCTCGGCTGATCGTGGTCGGCGGTGCCAGCCACTCGGACCTGTGGATGCAGATCATCGCCGACGTCACCAACTTTCCGGTCTACACCATCGTCCAGGAAGTCGAAGCGGCGCTCGGTGCCGCGCTGCTCGCTGCTCATGCGGTCGGTCTGGTGGATGAGGCGCAGGTCCACAAAGGCTGGGTCCAACTGGAGCTACGGGCCGAGCCTCAAACGGAGAACGTCGCGCTGTATTCGCGGCTGTTCGCCGATTACGTGGCGCTGTACCCGGCGCTGAAACCGATCATGCATCGCTTGCAGGGAGCGTGACTGTGAACACGGCTCAATTTGATTTCAGCGGCCAGCGCATTTTGGTCACCGGCGCCAGCAGCGGCATTGGCTGGGAGGTCGCGCAGCAACTGTTGAGCAGCGGCGCCGAGGTGTATGCCATCGGCCGCGATGCGTCGGCGCTGGAAAAGCTCGCGGGGCAGGGCTGTTTGGCGTTGCGCGTGGACGTGGCTGATCAGCCGTCATTGGCCGCAGTGCTGGCGGACTTGCCGGTGATGCACGGCCTGGTCAACTGCGCCGGGATTTCCATATTGGAGTCCGCGACCGAGGTGAGCGCTGAGGCGTTCGATCAGGTCATGTCGGTCAATGTGCGGGCGGCGGCGATGATCGCGGGGGCAGTGGCGAAGAAGATGATCGCTGAAGGCGTGGCGGGGAGCATCGTCAACGTGTCGAGCCAAGCCTCATTGGTGGCGCTGGACGATCACTTGAGCTACTGCGCGTCAAAGGGCGCGATGGATGCCATGAGCCGTGTGCAGTGTGGCGAATGGGGCCGGCACGGGATTCGCGTCAACAGCGTGAACCCGACTGTGACCCTGACGCCCATGGCGCAGATGGCCTGGAGTGAGCCGAGCAAACGCGACCCGGCGCTGGCAGCCATTCCCCTCGGCCGCTTCGCTGAAACCGCAGAAGTCGCGGCGCCGATCCTGTTCCTGCTGAGCAGCGCGGCGTCGATGATCAGTGGTGTGTCGTTGCCGATTGATGGGGGTTACACGAGCCGGTAGAACGCAACTCGCAATGGTAGGAGCGTGGCTTGTCCCGCGATCTGCCGGGCACCGGCAGCAAAGTCTGTCGACGCGGTGAAACAGAAATACCGTAGCGTCTGTCATCGCGACCGGTTCCCGGTCGATCGCGGGACAAGCCACGCTCCTACAGGGGACCGCGTCGAGTTGGGGAGGGTAAGAGTTTCACGGGAGAGGTTTGGCGATGAGTCGATAATAAAGGCTCACCCGCCAACGCCATTCTCCAACTCCCCGACAATCACCACCTGGGCCTTCGGCAGATGCCGGTCCTCGATTCGCTCCAGCAGCAGTTTCACCGCGCTGCTTCCGGCCAGCGAGGCGTCGTGGGCGATGCAGGCGATGGGGATGCCGAAGATGTCGGCGAACGGCAGCCGGTCAATGCCGCAGATGGCCACGCTGTTGTGGGCGATATCGCGGTCGCGCAGGGCTTTCATGGCGCCCAGGGTGATGAGCTGGTTGAAGCCGAAAATCGCGTCTGGCACTGGATGGTCGCGCAGGTAATCCAGCGTGCTCTGGTGCGACGGCTCCAGGGTGTAATCACCAGCAAACACATCCAGTTGCACCGGCTTGCCGCTCTCGGCAATCGCTGCTTTCACGCCCTTCAGACGCTCCTCGGAAATCCGCGAATGCGCAGGCCCGGTCAGCACCAGCATGCGGCTCATCGTCGGGCTTTGCGCCAGCAGGTAGCGGGCGCCTTTCAGGCCGCTGTGATAGTTGTCCAGCACCACATGGCTGAACGGGCTGGCAGGCAATGCGCGGTCCAGTTGCACCACGGGAATGTCGCCGTTGCCCAGGCGACTGAGATAGACCGGCTGGTACGCCGGCTCGTCCGACACCGGCGACAGCACGATGCCGGCCACGCGATAACTGAGCAGCGTATCCACTGCCTTGGCTTCGAGTTCTTCGGAGCCGTCGGTGTCCACCAGCATGATGGTGTAACCGCGGGTTTTCGCCTCGCGGGAGATCGCCTTGATCATCTCGCTGTAGAAGGGGTTGTCCACCGACGCGGTAATGACCCCGATGATCATGCTCTCGCTGCGCTTGAGGCTGCGGGCAAAGGCATTGGGGACGTAATCGAGTTCTTGCGCCACTTCCAGAATGCGCGCCAGGGTGGCGGGCTTGACCAGATCGGGTTTGTTCAGCGCCCGGGAAACAGTGACTGGCGTCATGTTCACGCGGCGGGCGATGTCGGAAATGGTGACGGGGGTTTTCTTGCTCATGGGCGATTGGCTGCCTGAAATCCGGGACAACCTGCGGGGCAGTCGCATCCCTCCAAAGAGTGCCAAGGCTAGCACGATGGAGGGCGCGAAAGGGATGACGATGTCGGGGCTGGCAAGCAATCCGACGGCTTTATTTTCGGACGCTGGCTGACTGTCTGATGACGCTCGGCCGATACCCGGGCGCCAGGGTCAGACGCTGGTTTCCATTGCCTGGGCGTGTGCGCGGGGCCTGGCTGTGACGGGAGTGGAAATCTGCAATTCGGTGAGCTCGTCAAAGCGGGAAAGCTCGCGGCGCAGCTCAAGCATGTAATCCAGCGCGCCGCTCAGGCAAATGCTGTAAGCCAGCAATTCGACGCCTTCTTCGACGGTGGTTTTCGCCAGCCGCGCGTAGCCGCCTTGAAGGATGCCGTGCCACAGCGAGCCCATGCCGAACAGTCGCGAGAAGATCAGCACCAGCAGGCCCGCCATGACGAAGCCGAAGGCTGGGCGCACTGAGAAGCGAGCCAGGCCCGAGACCACGTCACGCCGGGCACTCTTGTTGCCCAACGCCTTGTAGACGCAGGTGCCAGCAGTGAGCAGGGCGGGCCATAGCCAGAAACTGTGACTGATCGGGTCAAACAACCCGTCCAGCTCACGAATCAGCATGCAGGCAAAGAAGCCGCCGATCAGGATGCCAATGCCGCGTTGCCCTGGTTGGCGCGCCGAGACCCAGAACACCCCCGCGATGATTGCCAGCATGACTTCCTGGCTGACTTCGGTGAACGAGGTTTCGAGGATGTCCGTTTTAGCGACAAAGATGTCGATGAACACCATGCCGATACTGAAGAGGGTAAGCGTCAGCATGACGCTAAAGCGCGTCAGTGCTGATTTAATAAGTTTTAGATCGTTGTTCACAAGTTTTTCACTGCCGAGCCGGTATTAAGGGGCGCGACTCTAAAGAACTTTTCCGGGCTCGCCAAACAGCAGATAAGTTCATTCTTCCGCTTTTTCTCTTCTTCAGTAAAAGTCTTTTGTTATATCCGCTCTTGCGATTTTTTAAATCCGCAGTTTCCGCGTGAATACTACCGCAGCATTGCGGGATCGGGCCGCTCATGCGGGCTGATGGGCGTGAAACACACAAAGTCAAAGTGTTTAACCTGATGTTGAATATGTTCACGCATACTTCAAAATCGGCTGAGCATGAACCTCGACAACGCTCTCAGGTCTACCTTGCCTGGTCTGTATCAGCGACACTGCGTGTCTTGTTTATACCGGTGCCCGGAGCGCTCATGTCCTTGCCTGCTTCCCCTTCTTCCACGCGCGATTTCATCTTCGCCGCTTGCGCCTTGCTCATTGCCATGGTCGGCACCACGCTGCCCACGCCGTTGTATGCGCTCTATCAACAGCGGCTCGGCTTCGACGCGAGCTGGTTGACGATCATCTTCTCGATCTATGCGGCGGGCGTTATCGCAGCACTGTTGGCGGTCGGTAGCTGGTCCGATCAATTAGGGCGCAAGCCGTTGTTGCTGGCAGGGCTGGCGATGGGGGCTATAAGCGCGGTCATCTTTCTGTTCAGCGATTCCATTGGCGGCCTGCTGATCGGCCGGCTTTTTTCCGGCTTCAGCGCGGGCATCATGACCGGCACGGCCACTGTTGCCGTCATCGAACTGGCCCCCAAGAGCTGGAAGAACGCCACGCTCGTGGCCACGGCCGCCAACATGTTCGGCCTCGGCATCGGGCCTCTGCTCGCTGGCTACACCTCCCAGTTTCTGCCGGACGCGCTGCACCTGGTGTTCTACGTGCACCTGGGAATGCTCGTGCTGGCGACGCTCGGCATCGCGCTGATTCGCGAAACCGTACAGCGTCCTGCGGTGCTGAAACTGGGCATCCAAAAGCCTTCCGTTCCGGCTTCCGTGCGCAGCGTGTTTATCTCCGCGTCCATCGCCGGGCTGGCGGGTTTCAGCGTGGCAGGATTGTTCACCAGCATGGTGCCGTCGGTGATGATCCACGTCATGCATGAGCAAGGCGGGCTGTTGATCGGCGCGGTGATCGGCTTGTTCTTCGTCGCCTCCATCATCGGCCAGGCGCTTTTGCAGGTCTTGCCGAAGGACCGGCACATGACCCTCGGTTGCGTCGGGTTGATCATCGGCATGATTTGTCTGGGGCTGAGCATTGCTACCTCGCAGTTGGGGCTGTTGATTGCGGCGGGGCTGGTGGCAGGCATCGGCCAGGGCATGATCCTGCGCGCCGGCATGGGCGCGGTCACCGCCAGCAGCCCGGCTGATCAGAAGGCTGCCGTGACATCCGCCTTCTTCGTGGTGCTTTACGTGTCGATCTCGGTGCCGGTGGTGGCGGTGGGTTTCAGCGTGCGAGTGTTTGGTCTGGAGCATGTGGGCGAATTCTTCGCCGCGCTGGTGGCCGTCGTGGCCTTGCTGGCGATGATCAGCATGAAGCGTGTGCAGTCAAAACAGGCCGCCCTGTCGGCGTCCGGGAGCTGAACAATGAGCGTTAAAGTCGGCTTGATCTCGGACACCCACGGCCTGCTGCGCCCTCAGGCACTGCAGGCATTGCAGGGCTGCGATTACCTGATCCACGGTGGCGACATCGGCAAGCCGGAAATCCTCGAGGCGTTGAAGGCCATCGCGCCACTCACGGTGGTGCGAGGCAACAATGACACCGACGACGCCTGGGCCTGCGACGTGCCGTACGAAGCGGTTTTGCGGATCGGCGGCCTAGCGATTTACACCACGCACATACTGGCCGATGTGCCGAAAGCATTGCCCGAAGGTGTCCGTGTCGTGGTCACCGGGCACTCCCACCGGCCCTTGCAGCAGATGCGCGACGGCGTGCTGTTCATCAACCCGGGCAGCGCCGGACCGCGACGATTTAAATTGCCGATCACCGTGGGCCTGCTGCACATCGATGGCGACGAAGTGCGCGGTGAGTTGATCGAGCTGGCGCTCACATAACCCCGGCTTGTCTTGGTCTCGCCTCTGCCGACCGGCGTAGGAGCGCGCTGGCCCGCGATGGCGTTCAGTCTATGAATCCCTGTCGCCTGGCACGCCGCGTTCGCCAGCAAGCCGCCTCCTTGATCTGATAGCGTTCGCCGAATATCCCGGTTACTTCGCAATCGGGTCCAGGCCGCTGGCCTTGATGGCTGGCGCGGCTGCCGATGAGCTCAGAAACTCCAGAAACTGTTTGGCCTGCTCAGGGTGTTTGCTCTGGGTGACGACGCCCGCAGAGTAGAGGGTCATCTGCTGCGCCTGGTCGGGGATCAGGCCGATGATGTCGATGCCGTCCACCGGCTTGAGCTCGCTCAGCTGCTGAAAGCCGATCTCGGCGTCTCCGCGTGCGACGACTTCGCCGACGGGCTCGGCAGGGATCATGCGGCTTTTGCTCTGAATCCGGTCGGCGATGTGCATCTGGCTGAACAGCACGCGGGACAAGTACACGCCGCTGGCGCTGTCCGAGTAGGCAATGCTTTTGGCGTCCAGCAGGGTCTGCTTGAAGGCTTCCATGGTGCTGATGTCCGGGTGCGGCGCGCCGTGACGCACGGCCATGGCGATGTAGGATTTGCCCAGATCGACGCGGGTCTTCGGATCGACCTTGCCTTCCTTGATTAACTTGTCCAGCGCCGCACCGACCATCAACACCACGTCGGCCGGCTCGTGGCGCGCCAGTCGGTTGGGAATGGCCTGGGGCGTCGCGCCCATTGAAGGCGCCACTTCTCCTTGCAGCTTCACGCCGGCGCGCTGTTCGTAATCGGGGGCTACAGCCTTGAACGCGCCCATGATCCCGCCCGAACTCAGCACGATCAGCTGGACCGGTGCAGGTGCCGTGGCGGCGTGGGAGAAGGCGACAGGAACGAGGGAGAGGGCGGCACTGAGGAGATAAGGCAACATTCTTTTCATGGAGATAAACCCGGCGTTGGAGATGAATATGACGAAATAAAACAGCGCGGGCAGTATGTGGCAATTGTGAGATCAGTAAATCCCTTTCTTGCCAGTGCACCTGCGATGTTCGTCTTCAACCCCTTGCACCGCCTGCGTCGGGCGGCTTTTCGCCCGACGCAGATAAAGCGGATTTACACCTTGAAGTGGCTGACCAGCATTTGCAGCTGGTTGCCCAATCGTGCGAGTTCGACGCTTGAAGCGGCGGTTTCTTCGCTGGCGGCGGCCGTCTGTTCGGACACGTCGCGCACGTTGACGATGCTGCGGCTGATCTCTTCGGCCACCGAGCTTTGCTGCTCGGCAGCGGCTGCGATCTGCTGGTTCATGGCCTGAATGTTCGACACTGTCTGGGTAATGTTTTCCAGCGACGTTCCGGCCTTGCGGGTCAGGACCACCGAGCTGTCGGTCAGGTTGCGGCTGCTGAGCATGATCTCCGATACCTGGCGAGTGCCGTTTTGCAGCGCGGCGACCAGACCCTCGATCTCTTCGGTGGATTGCTGAGTGCGTTGCGCCAGGCCTCGCACCTCGTCGGCGACCACGGCAAAACCGCGACCGGCTTCACCGGCACGGGCCGCCTCGATAGCCGCGTTGAGGGCCAAGAGGTTGGTCTGCTCGGCAACGGCCTTGATCACGTCCATGACCTTGCCGATCTTGTCGCTTTCCTGTTCCAGCACCGACATCGCGTCAGTGGAACGGACCACTTCACTGGCCAGTTTCTCAATCTGCACGATCGCTTCGCCTACCACTTTGTCGCCTTCACGTGCCTGCTTGTCAGCGGCAGAAGCGGCGACCGATGCCTGCTCGGCGTTGCGCGCCACCTCGTGAACAGTGGCTGACATTTCGTGCATCGCGGTGGCGACCTGGTCGGTTTCGACCTTCTGGCTGTTGACCCCGGCGCTGGTCTGTTCGGTCACGGCCGACAGCTCTTCAGCTGCGCTGGCAATTTGCGTGACACTGTCACGGATGCCGCCGATCAACTCACGCAACGTGGCGCCCATGCGCTGGATGCCCATTTGCAGAACGCCCAGTTCATCTTTGCGGGTCACGACCATGTTGTGGGACAAGTCGCCGGAGGCAATGCGATCGACCACGGCCAGTGTCTGCTGCAGTGGACGGGTGATCTGGCGGGTAATGATGATCGCCGCCAGGGTGCCGAGAATCAGCGCCAGGAGCGTGCCTGCCAACTGCAGCGTGCGGGCTTGCTGAATGTCAGCCTGACCCAAGGTGTTCTGCAGATCAGTGAGCTGTTGCGCCAGCTTCACGATGACACCCTGTTCCTCGGTCATCTCGGTGCGTGCAGCATTGATATTGCCAGTGGCGAGCTTGAATCCCTGCACCGAGTTGCGATAGCCGATCAGCGCAGCTTCCAGCTGCTTCAGCCGCTCGGCCTGAGTGCCGCCAAACATAGCGTTGAGTGGCGCGAGGCCGTCGAGGGCGGTGGTCAATTGGCGCATGGCCGCTTCTTCAGTCTTGGCCGAGACGCTTCCTGTGTACCCGCGTACTTCATAACGCACCAGCATCACGTCTTCGCGGGCTTTGATGACAGCCTGGTACTGCTCGAAACGGCGTTCGTCCGTCGGATCGAGCTTCATCACATCATCGCTGATCGCGGCAATAAGGTCGGCTGCGTTCACCGCGTCGACGCCCATGCTATCGCGCACCTTGGCGCTCGCGAGGTAGGACTCGCGCATTTTTTTCAACGAGCCTTCATAAGCGCTGATCTGCTCGCCCATGGTTTTGATGAGCGGGACGTTCTGCGGGTTAGTGAAGGTTTTTTGCAGAAATTGCTGCTGCGCCTTGAATGCGTCGAGCGCGGTCTGAACGCTTTGCGCGGCCACTTCGTCGCCGTTGCTGAGCATATATTGCAGGCGCGTCACCCGCAGGTCGGTGAGCTTCTGGCTGAGCTTGGTGATATCACCCACCCATTGGCTGCGTAAGCTCATCTGGCCCAGGCTGTTCCAGCCCACCAGGGCCAGCAGGGCAGTCAGTACAAGCACGACGCCGAAGCCCAGGGCTAGCTTCTTATTGACGCTGATGTTGGCCATCCAGCTGTTCATTCCATTTCTCCAGAATCCGTAATTTTTTGAAATCGTCAGCTGGAGAGTTGTTGTTATGGAGCCAGCGAAACATTCATGTGTACGAATGCATCGGCAGGCTGCGGAGAATCTGTAACCGATGTGTGACTTGTCTGATGAGCGTGTACGAGGTTGGCAAATGCTGGCGCCAATCTTTTCGCCGTCATCTGTAACGGGCATGAAATCTTTCAACTGTTGGCAAGCCCGCTAACGCACTACCGTGTAAAGGCCGCGAGACTTCGCCGCCGCCGATGGCGATTTTCTAATCACGACAGGACGTTTGGCCATGGGGTCAGTTCAGCGATTTACCACGCTAGACAGCTTCAGGGGCGTTTTCGCCTTGCTGGTGGTGTTCCATCACCTGCATGTCGTGGGCGCGTTCATCGAGCTGCCGTTTTTTCGCAGAGCCGAGATCCTGCTCAACTTCTTCTTTGTGCTCAGCGGTTTTGTCCTTGCCCACTCGTATGGCCTGAAGGCGCCGTTTGGCTTCAAGCGTTTCGTCATCTCGAGAATATTCCGCCTGTACCCGCTGCACGTCGTGATGCTGCTGGTGTTTATCCTCTTCGAAGGAGTGCGTTGGGCGGCCTACAAGAAAGGGTTTACCCTGAACAACGTGCCGTTCACCGGGCTGTTCGACCCGTCAGAGATCCTGCCCAATCTGCTACTGGTGCAAGCCTGGACGACGCTCACTGAAACCATGTCGTTCAATTACCCGTCATGGAGCATCAGCATCGAGTTCTACATCTACCTGCTCTTCGGCGCGCTGTGCCTGCTTTCGTTGAAAAGCCGCTTTGTGATGTTTGCCTGCGTGGCCATCGTTGCATTCACGATGATCTTCACTGAACACGAACCGCTGGTCTGGCGGGCCATGATGGGGCTGTCCTGCTTCTTTGCCGGCAATATCACGTACCTGGCTTATCTGCTGATTCGCGACCGATTCGTGCCGGTGCGCTGGCTGATGACGGTGCTCGAAGTGGCGCTGACGTGCACAACGTACTGGATGGTGATGAACGACTACAGCGACCGCTCGCCCATTGCCAGCCTGACGTTCTGCGTGCTGGTGCTGGTGTTCGCGTTCGAGGCCGGGCTGGTATCGACTTTCCTGAAAACTGCGGTATTCAGGCTGCTGGGCAAGTTGTCGTACTCCATCTATATGACCCACGCCGCGCTGCTGTTTTGCCTGTCGACGGTGTTCATTGTGGCGCAGAAGCTCACCGGGCGAGATCTGTCGCCGATGATCAACGGTCAGCGTTTCATGGACACCGGCTCAGAGCTGGCCAACAACGCGCTGGTGGTCGCGGTGACCCTCGTGGCGATTGGCCTGGCAGCCCTGGCTCACACGTACATCGAGCTGAAGGGCGTCGAGTTGGGCAAGCGGATGGTCGGGCAATCGCCGAGTAAAGCACCGGTCAGTCAGGGCATGGGTGATGGCTTGAAGCCGCAGGTGGATCGCGCGGCGTGAACCCCCGATGGATACGCTGAGGCCTACTCGCGGCGGAGCCAGTCCACCATTCCCAGCCCTGCCGCGCGGCCGCTGGCGAAACAGGCGGTGAGCAAATATCCGCCGGTGGGCGCCTCCCAGTCGAGCATCTCTCCGGCGCAGAACACGCCCGGCAGGGACGGGATCATCAATTGCTCGTTCAGCGCTTCGAATCTCACCCCGCCCGCTGTGCTGATGGCTTCATCCAGCGGGCGCGGCTTGATCAGTGTCAGCGGCAAGGCCTTGATCGCCAGCGCAAGCAAGGCTGGATCAGCGAATGTCGCTGCGGGGGTAAGCTCGCGCAACAGCGCCGCCTTCACGCCGTCGAGGCCCAACTGGCTGTGCAGATGCTTGGACATCGAGCGTGAACCGCGCGGTTTGCTCAGGGCCTTCTGTACCTGGGGGACGGTTTTGCCGGGCAGCAAATCAATCTCGACCGTGGCCGAGCCCGACTGATTGATCGCCTCGCGGATCTGCGCGGACAAGGCGTAAACGAGGCTGCCCTCCACGCCAGTCTGGGTGATCACGCATTCGCCCAGGCGCAGGGTCTGACCTTGCAGACCCATCGCGATGTTTTTCAGCGGTTCGCCGGCAAACTTGCTGCGCAGCAGTTCGCTCCAGGCCGAGACTTCGAACCCGCAATTGGCGGCCTGCAGCGGTGCGATCTTGACCCCGCGTTGAGCCAGCAGCGGCAACCACGCACCGTCCGAGCCCAGCCGCGACCAGCTTGCCCCGCCCAACGCCAGCAGCGTGGCGGAGGGGTTCAAGGCGAGCTCTCCTTCGGGACCGGCAATCCGCAACGTAGTGTCGGCATTCCAGCCCAGCCATCGGTGACGGGTGTGGATAACTGCGCCGGACTCACGCAGACGCTTGAGCCAGGCGCGCAGCAGTGGCGCGGCTTTCATGTCAGTGGGGAACACGCGGCCCGAACTGCCGACGAAGGTCTGGATGCCCAGGCCGTGAATCCACTCGCACAGCGCTTGGGCGCCGAAGCTGCGCAGCATGGGCGCGATCAGCGGGGCGCGTTCGGCGTAGCGGGACACGAACGCAGGTGGCGGCTCGGAGTGGGTGATGTTCATGCCGCCGACCCCAGCCAGCAGAAACTTGCGCCCGACTGACGGCATGGCGTCGTAAAGATCCACCTTGAAGCCCGCCTGGCTCAGCACTTCAGCGGCCATCAGGCCGGCAGGGCCGCCGCCGATGATGGCAACTGTCTGGGTGCTTGAGGTGGCGGGTAAGGTCATGGCTGAACGGATACCGGTTGAATGAGGGGCGCGCATTCTACGCGAGCTTCGTGAAACGCAGCCACCCTGTGGAAAACTAATCGATCAAAAAACGTACAGTGCGCGCCAGGCCCACCGTTATCAGGGGATCGTGGCCTTGCGCTCAGGTTATCCACAGGCCGTTCCACAGGGGATGTGGGTAAGTCTGCGGGAGCGAGTTTGCTCGCGAATGAGTCCAGCGGCCACTCATAGCCCACGCTCCATCCACACCCGCTGCGCACTGTGGTGAAGAATCCCGTGCCGCCGGGCAAGTGCTTCACGGTCCTTGCTGTAGCCACCGCCTATCACGCCCATCACTGGAATGTCGCGGCCCAGGCAATGGCGCATGACCGCCTCGTCACGGCGGGCAACCCCTGCGTCAGTCAGCTGCAGATACCCCAGCGCGTCGTCCTTGTGCACATCCACGCCAGCGTCGTACAGCACCAGATCAGGCCGATACAGCGGCAGCAGGTAATTGAGGGTGTCGTCGACCACTTTCAGATAATCGTCGTCACCCAGGCCCATTGGCAGCGGAATGTCCCAGTCACTCTGGGCCTTGCGCGCGGGGAAGTTCTTTTCGCAGTGCAGCGAGACGGTGATCGCGTCATCGGTGTGTTCGAGAATCCGCGCGGTGCCGTCGCCCTGATGCACGTCGCAGTCGAAAATCAGCACCCGGTCGACGCGTCCGCTGTGCAGCAGGTACTGACTGATGATCGCCAGGTCGTTGAAGATGCAGAAACCGGCCGGGTAATCGTAATGCGCATGATGGGTCCCGCCCGCCAAGTGACAGGCCAGTCCGTGTTGCAGCGCCATTTCTGCGGTCAGCAAAGAACCTCCCACCGCACGCACCGTACGTCGGGCGAGATCCTCGGTCCAGGGCAGGCCAAGGCGACGTTGATCCTCCCGCGACAGTGCGCCGTCCATATAACGGCTGATGTAGCCAGGGTCATGGGCGAGCGCGAGGATGTCCGTTGGGCAGACCTGCGGGCGAAACAATTGAGCATCTGTCGTCAGGCCGGTGTCGATAAGGTGGTCGTGCAGAAGCCGGAACTTGTCCATCGGGAAGCGATGGTCCGGCGGAAAGTCCGGGCTGTAGTCTTCGTGATAAATAAGGGGCAGGGGCATGGTGGGCACGCGTCTGGTTCGAAGGGGAATCTTGCCAGTTCTGACGATCACCGCACAGCGATTTGCCTGAGCGGGAAGATCGCCAGCCGGCAGGGAATTTGAAAGCCGAGGCACAGGGAGAAGATCGATGGAGCCGATTCTTGAGCTCAACAGCGCACGCTTGTTGATGCGTCAATGGCGAGATGATGATTTGCCGACTTTCGCGCAGATGTGCGCCGATCCCCAAGTGATGCGCTATTTCCCGCAGCCCTTGAGCCGCATGGAAAGCGCCAAGCTGATTGGCCGCGTGCGCGGGCATTTTGCCGAGTACGGATTTGGGTTCTGGGCCCTTGAGCGCAAGGATACGGGCGAATTCATCGGCTTCACCGGCCTGAGCGTAGTGGGCTTCGACGCAGGATTTACCCCCGCGGTGGAAATCGGCTGGCGCCTGGCTCGCGAGCATTGGGGCCTGGGTTACGCCAGCGAAGCCGCCTGGACGGTGCTCGGCTGCGGTTTCGAGCACCTGGACCTGGATGAAATCGTGGCCTTTGCGGCGGTGAACAATCTGCCTTCGCAAAAGGTCATGCAGGCCATCGGCATGCGCAACGATCCGGCTGACAACTTCGATCATCCGAAATTGCCCGACGGCCATGCCCTCAGGCCCCACGTGTTGTATCGCATCAACCGAAAAGGCTGGCTGGCGACCCTGTGATTCGCTGCGGGAATCGGGCTACAAACCTCTGTATCATTTCGTCCTACTTCCATCTGCGCCGAACTTCGGCGCCCATGGCCTGATTGATGTAATGACGGTCGGCGAGACGACCGTGTGAGGAACCCTGAATGAGTCACGTGCTGGATGATCTGGTGTCGCTATTGAGCCTGGAGCCGATCGAAGAAAACCTCTTCCGCGGGCGCAGCCAGGACCTTGGCTTTCCCCAGCTGTTTGGCGGTCAGGTGCTGGGTCAGTCGCTGTCGGCGGCGAGCAAGACGGTCGAAGACGCGCGCCATGTGCATTCACTGCATGGCTATTTTTTACGCCCCGGCGACGCGCACTTGCCAGTGGTGTATCAGGTCGACCGGGTCCGTGATGGCGGCAGTTTCAGCACGCGCCGGGTGACGGCTATCCAGAAGGGGCAGCCGATCTTCACCTGCAGCGCGTCTTTCCAGTACGACGAAGAAGGCCTCGAGCACCAGACTCAAATGCCACAGGTGGTCGGTCCTGAAAGTCTGCCGTCCGAGCTTGAGCTGATGCGTCAGCGCGAGCACCTGATTCCGGAGCACATGAAGGACAAGCTGCTGTGCCCCAAGCCCATCGAGTTCCGGCCGGTCACCGAGTCTGATCCCTACAATCCCAAGCCTGCGGACCCGGTGAAATACGTGTGGTTTCGCGCCGACGGCACGCTGCCCGATATCCCCGCGTTGCACCGCTACATGCTCGCCTACGCCTCTGATTTCAACCTGCTGACCACTTCTCTGCTGCCTCACGGCAAGACGGTCTGGCAGAAAGACATGCAGATCGCCAGCCTTGATCACTCGTTGTGGTTCCATGGTGAACTGCGCGCTGACGACTGGCTCCTTTATGCGATGGACAGCCCATGGGCCGGCAATTCACGCGGGTTTTCCCGTGGCAGCGTGTTCAACCGCGCGGGCAAGCTCGTGGCTTCGGTCAGCCAGGAAGGTTTGATTCGCCATCGCAAGGATTGGTCATGAGCCTTACACAGGTACGCCACTGGGTATTCGACATGGACGGCACGCTGACCGTCGCCGCCCATGATTTTCCAGCCATCAAACGCGCGCTGGATATCCCTCAGGAGGACGACATCCTCGGGCATCTCGCTGCGCTGCCGGCCGACGTCGCGGCGGCCAAACATGCCTGGCTGCTGGAGCACGAGCGTGCGGTGGCGATTGAGTCCAAACCCGCGACGGGGGCTGTCGAATTGGTGAGGGAGCTGGCAGGGCGGGGTTATCGGCTCGGTATTCTGACTCGCAATGCACGGGAGCTTGCCCATGTGACGCTGGAGGCCATCGGCATCGCGGACTGCTTTGCGGTGGACGACGTGCTCGGTCGCGACGAAGCCGCGCCGAAACCCGATCCGGGTGGCCTCCTGAAGCTGGCGCAAGCGTGGAATGTGCAGCCTTCGGAAATGGTGATGGTGGGTGACTATCAGTTCGACCTGGCCTGCGGCCGCGCGGCAGGCACCCAGACCGTACTGGTCAATCTCCCGGAAAACCCGTGGCCAGAACTGACCGACTGGCATGCGGAAGATTGCGTGGCGTTGAGGAATATGATTGGAATGAAATAGGGCGCGCATTCAAATAGTGGGACGGCTTAAGCCGAGAAGGCGTCCGGCGTCACACCCCAAATTGGAGGTGTACATGCTGGCTTCTTCCCGGCTGAAGCCGGTCCCACTGTCGGATCGCGTTTAAATAGTGGGACCGGCTTTAGCCGG